>PLSB01000218.1 GCA_003165005.1 Acidobacteriaceae bacterium
AACCGGTCACTCCATGATGACTAGGTGGTGAGGTTGTAGATCAATCCGAAGGGATCCTGGATGTAGCAGCGCGGGAAGTTGGGCTCATCTTTCACAACCTTACCCCCGGCAGCGACGAGGCGTTGCTTGGCCTTTTCCACATTGTCCACGGTGACTTCGAGTACAGGCCCGAGCGACGGTCCCTCCTCAATGAAAAGGTTGATGTGGTTTCCGCGGAGATCGATCCACCTGTCGTGCTCGCCGGTAATCGCAAAGCCGAGATGCTTCACATAGAAGGCAGCCACCGCCTTCGGATCCGGCGCTTGAAGCAGAATGTCGTTGCCGAATGAATTTGCCACAGGACCTCCTCATGAGCTGCCGGGCGCCCCACGTCTCGTCCGCCGAGGCGGAAGACGTGCGATAGCACGAACCCTCGTTCACCCGCGCTTCCGTCCGCCGCGCGGCGCGCCGGGCCGCGAAAAACTGCGCTTCGGGCCGCCACGGGTGTTTCCGCGGTATTTGCCGGACCCGTCTGGCTTGCCACCGAAGCCGGGCTTGCTGCGGAACGACGGCTTCGGTTTGCCGCCGCCGAAGCTGGCGCCCTTTTGAGGCCCCGCGACTCGCTCGACCTCAAGGCGCGGCTTGGGTGCGTCGTCGCGCTTCCATTGCGGCCGGTCGGTGCGCGGCTTGAATGGGCCGCGTGGCGCGGTGCCGAAGGGCCGTTCGCCGCGGGGTTTGAAAGGTCCGCGCTGTGCGCCGCCAATGGGCCGTTCGCCGCGTTCCTGCCGCGGAGCTGGACGGAATTCCGGCCGCTCGGTACGAGGTTTGAACGGAGCGCGTGGTGCGCTGCCGAAGGGTTTCTCGCCGCGATCCTGTCGCGGAGCGGGACGAAATGACGGGCGGTCGCTACGAGGTTTGAATGGGCCGCGTGGTGCGCTGCCGAAGCGATTTTCGCCGCCTTCCTGCCGCATGGCGGGACGAAATGACGGACGTTCCCTCGACTCGCCGCGAGGCTCTTCGCTGCGCGGCCGCCACTCTTTCTTCGGTCCGCGATCTTCCCGATTCCAACGCGGCTTGTCGCTGGCCGCGCCCGGTCTTTCCATCCGCCGATCGCTCGGGCCCGATCGGCCCTGCGGCCGTGCGAAACGCGAGTCGGGACGCGGAGCTGCGCGCCGTGAAAAATCTTTGCCGCCGCGGCCGCCGCGCTTCTCCGCGCGTTGCTCGGCCGGCACGCCTGCTTCTTTCGGAAGCAACTGCGTGGCCTTAATGCGGCGCGGCTTCATCTTGCCCTCGGCGGTGAGGCGCAGCGCTTTCACTTCGTCTTCGTCGAGCTCGCGGATCTTTCCCGGCTCGAGATCGAGCACCAGCGGCCCGTAGCCCACGCGGCGAATCTTCTCGGCAAAGTGCCCGATGGCCGAAAACATCTTCCTCAATTCGCGATTGCGCCCCTCGATGAGCGCGACTTCAAACCAGGGATTGTCGCCCTCGCGCACCTGGCGGATGCGAGCCGGCGCCGTGCGCACCCGCTCCGAACCCGGCTCACCCTTCTCGATGGCTACGCCGCCGCGCAAGCGCTCCAACTCCTCGGCCGTGGGCTCTCCGGCGACCTTCACGAGATACGTCTTCTCGACGCCCGAGCCGGCTTTGGTAAGCAGATTGGCCAGCTCGCCGTCGTTCGTCATCAGCAGCAGGCCTTCGCTCAGGTAATCCAGCCGCCCCACGGGATAAACGCGCTCGCGGGCGCCGGCGAAAAACTCCATCACCGTCGGCCGGCCCTCCGGATCGCTCATCGTGGTGACGTAGCCGCGCGGCTTGTTGAGCATAAAATAACGATGCCGCTCGGCCCCGTGCAGCAGTTTGCCGTCGACGCGAATATGATCACGCGCCGCATCGGCCTTCGAGCCCAACTGCGTCACCACTTGCCCGTTCACCATCACGCGCCCGGCAACAATCATCTCCTCGGCGCTGCGCCGGCTGGCAATGCCCGCCGCAGAGAGAATCTTTTGCAGGCGCTCGAGTTTCGCCGGCGCCCGTTTCGTCTTTTCGCGACCTTCGCCCGCAGGCTCGGCTTCGTCGTTCTCGCCTGTTTCCGTTCCCGCCGGCTCGTTATCCTTGGCCTCGCGCCGCGCGCGCGCCTCTATCGCCGCCTGCGCTGCTTCCATCCCCGGCCCGGCTTCGAGAACCACATCCGAGGCCTCAATGTGCGTCGCCTTCTGGAGCACGCCGATCTCAGCCTGCGCCTGCGCCTCATGCGCCTGTGAATCCGCATCGCCCAGATCTACCTGGCCTTCGCCGCTCGTTACGTCGCCAACGGGATCGAGCACCGGCTCGCCGATGTGGTGCTCGGCTTCTTGTTCCACCTTCGGCGCGCGCTTTTTGCTCTTCGCCGCGGGAGCCTTGGTTTTGGCGGGAGCTTTCTTCGCTGCCGGGGCGCGTTTCTTCGCCGGCGCGGCCGATTTCGCCACCGGTTTCGCAGTTTTCACGCCGGCCGCTTTGGCTTTTGCCGCAGGCTTCCTGCTCGGGGCTTCCGCTTTCTTCGCTTTCGACGCGGATTTGGCTGCGGGCGCAGCCGATTTCGTATTCTTTTTCCCTGTCATGTGGGGAACCTGGCTTTCTGCTTACTCTGTTTTGCTGTTCGATGCTTCGCGAGCGCCTTGTGCGGACTCCGCCGCGGCCTCGGCCTCGCGGTCCGCGCCGGTTCCGTTCGTCTCCACGCTCAGGTCCGGGTTGAACTCGGCCGCGGCTTCGGCTCCGGCGGCTTCATCGCCCGCCAGCTCCTCCTCCAGTTCGCTCGCCGCCATCTTCTCGAACTCTTCCATCGAGGGCAGCTCGGAGACGTCCTTGAGTCCGAAGCGCAGCAGGAACTCGCGCGTGGTCTTGTAGAGAATGGGCCGCCCGATCACAGGCTTGCGTCCCGCGGTCGCGATCAGCTTGCGCGCCAGCAGCGATCCGAAGACTGCCGACGAATCCACGCCGCGAATCTCGTTCACCTCCGGCGCGGTCACCGGTTGCTTGTAAGCGATCACCGCCAGCGTCTCCAGCGCGGGCAGCGAAAGCTTGAGCGGCGGCTTCTGTCCCTTGATGAACGAGCGCACCGCGTCGTGGCACTCCGGCTTGGTGGCCATGCGATAGCCGCCGGCGATCTCGCGGATCTCGATGCCACGGCCATCGACGGCGTACTCGGCAACCAGCTCGTCGAGAAATTTCTTGATGACGCCGCGGGCCTCGCGGTCGCGCAGCCTTGCCGCGCGTTTCGCCTCTGCGTCGGCCGGGCCGGCATCGGGCGCGGCGGCTTCTTCGCCTGCTGCGTCGGCAACGGCTTCCGGCGCGTCGCCGTCAGCCTCCGATAACGTACCGCCGGTCTCCAGGCCGGCTGTAGTGCGGGCCTCCAGGCCCGCACTCTCTTCCACGCCCGCACCTTCGTCCAACTCTTCCGCGGCGTCCGCCTCCTCGAGCGCGTCCGGCGCAACTGTCAGATCGGGTAGCGTCTCCTGCACCAGCGGCGAGCTCTCCGTCTCCGCCGCGGCCGGCTCTTCGGCCTGCGCTTCTGCCGCGGCCTCTTTCTCCGCCTTCCACTCCAGGGCTTCATCGGCAAACAACACGGCCAGTTGCCCGAGCGTGACCGGCTCTTCCGCGGCGTAAATGACAGCTTCCAGCTTTGCTTTCAGGCTCATTCTTTGTTCAGCACCATTCTGTATGGTACCGGATGCGGTTCCAATTTGTGCACTTGAAGCGCGATGAAAGCGCGGACCGACCGGCGCCTCTCGGCCTTTCACCCGGCTCCGCCGCCCCTTTGCCGCCGAAATCGGCATAAGGCGAGCGGTCACCCGCCTTGCTGCCGCGCCACCGGAGATGCGTGTCCGCACCCGGCGGCCCGATTGGATGGCGCGGCGCGCGAAAAAAGGGACCGCCGAAGCGGTCCCCTTTTCCGTTCACATTCAGTTTGGTTCCGTGTTGCGGCTTAGAACTCCAGGCGCAGCGAGAGCTGCAGCACGCGAGCGCCGTTGTTCAGGTTTCCGGGTTGTTCCACGGTCGAACTGATCACGCCGAAGCTGCTGTTGGTGATGTCATTCTGATCGTAGCCATTGTAAGCGTTGGCGGCTGGCGCCTCGAAGTTCGGGTGGTTCAACGCATTGAACGCATCGGCCCGGAACATCAGGTGGAAGCCCTCGCCAATGATCGGGAAATTCTTGGCCAGCCCAAGGTCGGCGTTGAAGAATCTCGGTCCCTCCAGCTCGTTGCGGGGTCCGATTTGGAATCCAATCGGCCCTTCGAACGCGGCTGCCGCATTCTTTGCGTTGGCGAAGATGTTCACGCCGCCCGGCGTCTTTGTCAGGTGCGGTGCGACAGTGGACGGTGACCCAATGAGGATGCCAGGGGCGTCGTTTGAGTAGCTGGCCACAAAGGCATTCGACGTCGTGGACCACGGAGCGCCAGTGTGCCAGATGGCGAGGCCGCTCAAATCCCACTGCCCGATCACCTCATTTAGCCAGTTGGGTACGTTGCTTGCAAACATCCTCTTCTGGCCGAACGGCAACTCGTACGTTGCGTCCGTAGTGATGTAGTGCCGGATGTCGAAGTCCGAGCGCGAACGGCACTCGCGCGGACGAACGATGTCGCAGATCAGGCCGATACCGCCGATGCCGGTATCGCCCTGCGAGTTGGCAAAGGACGAGGTGTTGTCGATCGAATGCGAGAACGTGTAGTTGAGGTCGAACGAGACTCCATGCGAGAGGTTCTTGTCAAGCGTGAGCAAGAGACCATGGTAGGTCGAGAATCCATCGTTGGTGTAGAAGCTGTTCTCAGAGAACTGCGCTGCAGAGCCCACGTTGGGCGGCATGCCGTTGTCGGCCAGGTATTGGACCGTATCGCCGAAGTCGCCGCGGTAGGCAAACGGCCCCCAGGTTGCAGCCAGGAAATCGGTGGTCCCGGGGCCTACGACGTCTTCAAACCACGACTCCGGCTGGATCGTTGCCGTGGTGGCCCCGGCCCTGAGCTGCGTGGTGATTCCGGCCATGGCCTGGCCCAGCGTCTGGGTCGACCTTCCCGTGTTATCCGGGAAGTCCAGAACCTGGTTGACATCGGCCTGGCCGATCAGCCGGCGGCCCAGGTGGCCGACGTAGTTGGCCTTCAAAAGCATATTCCACGGCAACTGGCGTTGCACGCCGAAGTTGAAGTTGATGTTATAAGGCGTCTTCAATCCCGGATCGATGGTGGCGCTGTTGAAGGCCGAACCCAGAAACAGCCCGCAAGGGTTGACGGGAAGGCCCGCGCAGGAGTTCGCATTCGCAAAGGGCAGATACGGAGACGAGGGTGTGGGGGGCGCAACGATGCCGCTGACATTGCCGAGATCGTTGGCGCCGTCCAGACGCGGACCGGTCGCGATGGAATCGTAGGGATCGCCCGGAGTGCCCTGGGGTAACGGCAGGGGCTGTTGGAACAGATAAGAATTCTCGTCCTGGAGCTTCATGATCGCGGTGATGATGGTGCGGTCGTAGCCGATGCTGCCGCTGGCGCTGATAACCATCTTCTTGTCGAAGCCGGGGTTCCAGGCAAAGCCAACGTGCGGGGCCAGGTCCTTGTACTCCGGCGTGTACATCCCGGGAGCGCCGCTGCCGTTGCCTTTGCCGCCCAAGAGGTAGGAGATCAGCGGAACTGCGCCCGGTCCATCCGCTCCCTCTTGGCTCTGCGCCAGACGGGCCTTTAGGTACTGGTCGAAGCTGATATTCTCAACGGCCTGCAGCCCGCGCGTCTCATAGGGCACGGAGAAGAACTGGTAGGCCATGCCATAGCTCACCGTCAGGCTGGGCACAACCTTGAAGCTGTCCTGAAAATAAAGCTGGGTCTGATAGCTCCGGTAGTAGCGCTGGTCGCCCGTGAGCTGCTTCAGCGCTTGCCCGGCCTTGTTGTAGTTGAAGACCGACGAGACTTCGCCGATGCGCCCGATCATAAAGGCAAATGCCTGGTCCCAGTCATATTCGGCCTTGTTGCCCTCGCTGCCCGCGGTTTGGATATCGCTGGGACGGAGGGACGCGCTTGCAGGCAGCTCTTCGTTGCCTTTAGCGCATTCGCCCGCAGCGGGACCGCACAGGCTCAAGGTATAGCCGCCCATGCCTTCCTCGGCCTCATTGATATCCGTGGTCGACGTGATGTGCATCAGGATATCCTTGAAGCTGCCGCCAAACTCGAAAGTGTGGCGGCCTTTGATCCAGCTAAATCCGTCGCTCAACACCGGTACAGGAACGCGTTGCGAAGTTCCCGTCGGAGCCAGATACATTGCAGAAACCAGCGCCGGACCCGTGCCGTCGTCGAAGGTGTAATTGGTGGTTCCATTCGGGTTCCAGGTGGGGCTGGTCGGATTAAATGTGACCCCTGAGGCGAGCTTCTGAACTACCTCGCCCAGCGCGACGCGGTTGGTCATCGTCGAGCTGATCAGCCAGGTATGCCCAACCACAAAGTTATACGAGCGGTCGGTTTCCGGGTCGCTTATCGGATCGCCGGGAAGCGCATTGGCGTTGAGCACTTCGGTGCTGCGAATAAAGGAGAACTTGGCGAAGAGTTTCATCTTATCGTTCAGGTTAACGTCCCCCCTGCCAACATAGTTGGTCGCGGTTTCGCCGTCGGGAGCATTGAAGGCCAATCCGCCCGAGTTCACGCCGTCGCCGCTGTCCGTGTTGTTGGCTTTCGGGAAACGTGCGGTGAACGCACTGAGCCACTGGGAGGGCGTGCCTTTCCCGATTGGATCGTAATTCGCGAACTGGGCCGGTGACAGGAGTGTTGTATCTCCGGCTGCATCGTTGATGTAACTGACGTTGCCGGCGCGCAGGCTGTCGAGGGGGACGGTTCTCTGTTCCAGTTGCGACCGGATGACGTGATTGTTGTTGTAGTCGAAGAAGAAAAAGGCCCTGTCTTTTCCGCTGAACAGATGCGGGATGGTGAAGGGGCCGCCGACATTGCCGCCAAACTGGTTCTGGATCAGGTGTTGGCGCGGAACAATGGGAGTGGAGTTGTTGGCAAACCAGCTATTGGCCACAAAAGAGGTGTTGCGGTTGTACTCGTTCAGGTTGCCATGGAACTGATTGGTGCCGCCCTTGGTTACCATGGAGAACTGGCCGCCGCCGCCGGGGCCGCTGTCTGACCCGTCGCCGGCCACGCTGCCGGTAAACTGCTCCAGAGAATCAACCGGCGCTCCGCCAACGATCGTTTGTCTGCGGATGCCTTCCGCGACACCATTCGGGCTACTGTCATAACCCACGCCGCCGCTCACCAGGTCGTTCACGTCCAGTCCGTCCAGGGTCACGTCGTTCTGGTCAACGCGCGAGCCCGTCACCGAGCCGGAGTCGGTAACTCCGGCCTGCATCTCGAAGAGCGCGGTGGGTCTATCTCTTTGCTGCACCGGCAAGGAATCGAGCGCGCGAACGTCGATGTTGTTGCCGACAGTGGCATCGGAGGTGTCGATGGTGACCTCGGAGCTGGCGGCCGATACGTAGACCTCCTGGTGTACACCGATCGAAAGCGTCGCGTTCTGCGTACGCACCGTCGCCACAATCAGGTAAATATCCTTGACCACAAGGGTCGTGAACCCCTTGGCCGAGAAACTGGCCTCATAACCCGCGCCCGGAGGGACCTCGGTGAAGCGATACGAACCGATTCCACTCGTGGTCTGCGTGAGCTTCACGCCCGTCGCCTTGTTGGTCAGCGTGACCACGGCGCCCGGCACAACCGCGCCGGTCTGGTCGGCCACTACGCCCGCCATGCCTGCGGTAACTTGCCCATAGCTGGCCGGCATAGATACCAGTACCAATATCGCCATCAGGGAGCAGAGGAGCATCACTGCGCTCTTCGTATCAAAAAACCGCATCGGAATTCCTCCAAAATTTATTTCTGAACCGGAAGTCCCCCTGTGGGTCCGTCGCGATCCAGGTTGTGCGGCTTCGGAGGCTCGGTGGGGAAAGCAAGCCCGATTCCGCAAGTTCATAAAAACCACCACTCAAAAACGCCTACTCGAATAAAAGCCCGCGTCAGTTGACCTCGAATGCCGTTCTGGGAGATTTTGAGTCTTGTTTGCAATTGATGTGCCATTTGGGAACACCCGAGGTGATGACTTAAGTTATTTAAAATGCATATCGTTAAAGAAAGGGCTTGCTGGCAAACACATTAGCCTTATGGAATTCTGTATATTTCATTCCACAGATCGCAATATCTGGAATGAATTGAGGGGGCACGACTCCTCGGAGCGTGGCCAGCACAACGCGGTTTTCGCTGCCATTGAGGGTGAGTCCGGAGGCCACAAAGCTCGCAAAGCCGGCGGCCGATGCGGTGACCGTGCAGGGGCCCTCAACCTGGAGCGCGGAAAAGATGCAGCAGCCTCTAGATCTTTTGCGCTATCCTCCTCTCGATGCAAGTAACGCTGGCGCACATCGGCTCACGGGCTGGAGCGAAGGACGGTTACGAGGCTCTGGTAAGCGACTATCTCAAACGCTGCTCTCCAGTGGTGCGGCCGAACGTGGAAACCTTTCGCGCCGAGAGCGCACTGCTCGAGTGGCTGCGCAAGCAGCGGGGCAGGACCGAGGCCGCGCTCCTGATGCTCGATGGACGCGGCCGCCCCATGTCCTCGGAGGCGTTGGCAGAGTGGCTGCGGAAGCGGCGCGACGAGGGCGTGCAGCACGTGGTCTTTGCCGTCGGTCCGGCGGATGGATGGTCCCCAGAGGCCTTGGCCGAGGGCAAGCGCCGCGGCGGCCTGCTCTCGCTCGGGCCCATGACGCTGGCCCACCAGCTCGCGCGCCTGGTCGTGGCCGAGCAGCTCTACCGGGCCTGTACAATTCTCACGGGACACCCGTACCACCGAGGCTAGAAATCAGTGGTCAGTGATCAGTGGTCAGTGGTCGGAGGGCCGGTGCAATCGGCCAGCCAAAACGTGATTCAAGGAAAGCAATGGATACTGAAGCAAACAGCCGGCGCGGCTTGATCCTGATCAACACCGGCCCCGGCAAGGGCAAGACCACCGCGGCGCTGGGCACGGCTCTGCGCGCGGTGGGCTGCGGCATGAAGGTGCTGATGCTGCAGTTCATCAAGGGCTCGTGGCACTACGGCGAGCTCGATGCGGCCCAGGCCTTCGGCGAGAACTTCGTGCTGAAGCAGATGGGCCGCGGCTTTGTGAAGATCGGCGGCGCGGAGCCCGATCCCGAAGACATTCGCCTGGTCGAAGAGGCCTGGGCCGAGGCGCGCGAGGCGATCAACTCCGGCGCGTGGGACCTGGTGATCCTCGACGAGATCAACTACGCCATCAGCTACAAGATGCTCGACCCGGCAGTGGTGGCCGACGCGCTGCGCTCCAAGCCGGAGATGGTGCACGTGATCCTGACCGGGCGCAACGCGCATCCCCTGCTCGTCGAGCTGGCCGACACCGTGACCGAGATGCGCGAGGTCAAGCACGCCTACCAAAAGGGCATTTTGGCGCAGAGAGGCATCGAGTACTAGCTGCGGCGGGCGCGACCGCAGACCGCCGTTCACGAGCCACAAACCACGAATCACGAGTCACGGTCCCGCCATTTACAATGGGTTTCCATATGACATGGTTCAAGCGCGAGGACGGCGAGTATCCCGCTCCGGAGAACGGGCCTCAAGGCGAGAACGGCCCTGACACCGGTTTCGCCGCCGGCGCCAGCGCGAAAACCGTGCGCACCGAGGGCCTGTGGGTCAAGTGCCCCGGCTGCCGCCAGCCGCTCTACAAGGCCGATCTCGAAGCCAGCCTGATGGTCTGCTCCAAGTGCCAGCACCACTTCAAGCTCGGCGCGCGCGCGCGCATTGACCTTCTGTTGGAGCCGGGCTACGAGCTGGTCGATACCGGCCTGCGCTCCACCGACCCCTTGAACTTCACCGACGTGAAGCCCTACAAGCAGCGGCTGCGCAAGGCGCGCGAGCTGACCGGCCTCGACGACGCCATCCTCAACGCGCTCGGCCGCATCGGAGCGCACGAGGTGGTGCTCAGCGCCATGGAGTACGGATTCATCGGCGGCTCGATGGGCGCAGTCGTGGGCGAAACCATCGCCCGCGCCGTCGATCGCGCTCGCCTCACGCGCAAGCCGCTCGTCATCGTGGCCGCTTCAGGCGGCGCGCGCATGATGGAAGGCGTGGTGAGCCTGCTGCAGATGGCCAAGATCGCCACCGCTCTCGCGCAACTCGACGACGCGCGCGTGCCCTACATCTCCGTGCTCACCGATCCCACCACCGGCGGCGTAACCGCCAGCTTCGCCATGCTCGGCGACCTGAACATCGCTGAGCCCGGCGCGCTCATCGGCTTCGCCGGCCCGCGTGTCATCGAGCAAACCATCCGCCAAAAGCTCCCCGAAAGCTTCCAGCGCGCCGAGTTCCTACTCGAAAAAGGCTTCCTCGACGCCGTCGTCCACCGCCGCGACCTGAAGGCCTATCTCATCCGCGCGCTGGAGTTTTTGAAGGCTCCGGCCGCGCAGCGAGTCAGCGAGTTAACAAGTTAGCGATGCGGCGGATCCTGCGTTTTGCGCGGCGTTTCTGCAACGGGCTGGTTTTCTGCTGGAGAGCAAAGGTTGTTGGGGTGGGTGGCCATTCAAGAAAAGTATGCGCCGGAAGGGCGAAATTATCTGCAAAATGCGGGGCGTTTTTTCCCCCGGAGCGGGAGTTGCCGGACGCCCCGCCCGCATGCTTTAGTTCGGAGTGCTCCAGTCGTCCGCCATGGTCTTGCCGCCGTTTTGCCAGGTGACCTCGATGGCCTGGTAATCGAACGTAATCTGCTCGTTGCGGCCCGCCTTGCGAACGCTCAACATGGTGGCGTTTGTGAGCACGATCTTCTGGGCTGTCTTCTCGCCTCCCGAGCCTCCCACAAAGATAATCGTCACGTTTTTAAACACTTCATTTGAAACCAGCGCCGTTGCAAACTTGGGCGACGCCGCATCGATCTCTTTGGTGATGGTGATGGTGGAGTGCATGCGTCTGCCGGTGGCCATCCGGGTCGCCATGGGGGTGTCGCGGACGACGCTGACGAGATGGATATTTTCCGACATACCTTCGCCCTTGATGTGTCCTTGCTTGACGCCCTCTAGCGTCATGTATGCATCGACCGCGGCCATGGCCGGCACCGCGGCCAGCAGCGCAGAGACTACGCCGCAGAGCACGAACAACCGTCCTTGATGAACGATACGCATTGTGATCCTCCTTGTTTGCCTAAATCTTTGCTTTCCTGCTCCTTACTTTCCTGACCTTTCAATCCCGTGGGAAGCCGCGTGAAGCCGGGCCCGGTATTGCGCGATTGTTCCTACCCATTCAGGTGGCGCCCGCTTCAGCCGGGCTGCATTTGTCTACTCCCCCACCTGAACCGGAACTTCCATTTTGCTGTCCCGGCGGCGACAGTATATCGCCAGTTGCCGCTGTTGCGATTTTTTTCTGCATTCGTTCAGGAGCCAGAGAACCGGACGCGGCCGGCAGCATCATTGAACAGGATGCCGGGCGCCCTGCCCCCGCCGGGCCGTTGTTTTTCCGGCTAGGGCGGGGAGCTGTCCACTGGCCACTGACTACTGATCACTGGCCCCTGTTCTTCCCCGTCAAGCCCCAATTCTCCCAACCCCCACCGTTTCAACACCTTCCACCTGCCGAAAACAACCCCGTTCCGAGCTACTCTATTGACTCCTGCATAAATAAT
>PLSB01000130.1 GCA_003165005.1 Acidobacteriaceae bacterium
AGCTGGTCATGCGATCGTTGCGGATAGAGTTGATCATCTCGTTGGTGAACTTCTCCGCGGAGGAATAGCAGATGTTCGAGGCCGGCTGCCTGCGCTTCACCTCGTGGCCGATGGCGTGCATCAGGTGGGTTTTGCCCATGCCCACGCCGCCATAGAGAAACAGCGGATTGTAGGCGCGCGAAGGCCGCTCAGCCACGGCCAGCGACGCGGCGCGCGCAAACTGGTTGCCGTTCCCGATGACGAAGGCGTCGAAGGTGTAGCGCGGGTTCAGTTGCGCGGCGGTCGACCAGTCGAATCGCCCTTGCTCGGGCGCGCGCGTGGCCGGCGCCGGTGGCGCCGTGGGGGCGTGGCTGGGAACCGGCCCGAAGCCGCCGTCCCTGCGCTGCGGCGGAATTGACGGGTCGTCTTCCGCCGTGACAAAGCTCACGTCGTCGAAATCCAGAGCCTGGAGATCGATCGCTTCCTGAATCAGGTCCCCGTATTTATCGCCAATGTGCTGAAACTCGGGCGAGGGGACACGCACGTAGAGCGTGCGCCCTGCCGCATGGCTGAATCGAGTGGGTTTAAGCCAGGTTTCGAACGATTGCCGGATCACCTTCTTCTCGAGAGCCGACAGAATCTGGAGCCAGGGGTTGAGTGCCGTTGCCGGCGAAGTTGCAAATGCCATCGTACAATCCTTGCCTCGCCCGCCGGCTGCGCGCCGTGCGGTTCAATTCGAGTCTTCTGGCAACAGCCAACCGACACAGAAAGCTTTGCGCTCTCCGTTCATTTGCCGGCGACCGATTACCTGTCCGCAGCTGGTGTGCCCTCTAGATTCGACCCTGGGCGTTTATGAGTAATAAAAAGCCGTTGCGCAGATGTTGGAAACTGCAAATGAAATTTCTTGAACGGTCCCGATAGTAGCAACATCCAGGGCTTATTGCAATGCCTGTTTCACATTACTTTTCTAAGTGCCCTGCGAGTTGCACCAAGGTTGGTGAAAGTCGCTGCGCCGTGTGACGCAGCCATGAAATTTTTGCAAAAATCCGCGACAAGACTTCGCCATCGAGCGCTGCGTAACCATCACTCCAGTCACCGCTGAACAATTACCGCTTCGCCGCCACGCCATCGCGCTGGATTCTCCACTCCGCCTACGATATACTCAAAATGCGGTTCTTACGCAGATTTTTTGAGAAACAGGAGCGGGTCACGATGCCCAAACGCACATTTCAACCCAACCGCCGCAGCCGCGTGAAAAAACACGGCTTTCGGTCGCGCATGAAGACCAAGGCCGGCGCCGCCGTGCTCAGCCGCCGCCGCGCCGCGGGCCGCAAGCGCGTCTCGGTCAGCGCCGGATTCCGCGACTAACCCGCGAGCGGCGCTGGTTTTCGATCGGAATGCGTCGCGCGATGGGGTCGTTCTTCCCGAGTTTTCCTCATGAACTCACATACCAGGCCTGGTCAACTCCATTCGCTGGGCCAATCGCTGGCGGGAGCGCGTCTGCGCAAGCACGCCGACTATCTTCGCGCCTACGCGGCTGCCCGCAAGCGGCACTCCGCGTCCATGAGCTGGTTCCTGGCCCCGCAGATTCCAGGCGCGGCGCTTCCGTCTGGGCCGCGCGTCGGTCTTACCGTGGGGAAGGTAATCGGCAAGGCGCACGAACGTAACCGCATCAAGCGCCGCATGAGGGAGGCGCTGCGCCGTCACGCCGGATTGCTGCCGGCGGGGTTCGATCTCATCTTCCATCCCCGCCGCAACGTACTCACCATGGAATTTGCGCAACTTGAGGCGGAGATCGTGCGTATTCTTGAACAGGCCCGAGAACTGAGCTTGACCGAGGCTTCGCGCGGGGTCCCGCCGCCTGCGGCCGCGCCCCAGTCCCGCGTAACACCCGCATTATGACGCGCATTCTGCTTGCACTCATCGCTTTCTACGCCCGGTGGATTTCGCCGGCGCTGCACGCGGTGAGCAGCAGCCGGTGCAAGTTCGTTCCCACGTGCTCTGAGTACGCGGGCCAAGCCATCGCCACGCATGGCCCATTGCGGGGCTGCGGGCTTGCCGCGTGGCGGCTGCTGCGCTGCCACCCGTTTACGCCCGGCGGGTTCGATCCTGTTCCTCCGGCAAGCGGGCCTGTTCCTCCGGCGGCCGGCCGGCCCGTCCCGCCAGCCCGATCCGGCGCGGATTGTGGCTGCGCACCGCCTGTGATGCCCCGCGAACCATTACCATAGAGAAAGCGGCCCCTGTGGCTGCCTTTTCCCAACGATAGGAAGTATCCTTTGCCCGAAATACAGAATCCCAATCTGCAATCGCAGGGCTCCGGTGGCGGCGGAGGCGACATGCGCTCCACCATGGCCTTCGTGCTCCTTGCCATGGCCGTCATCCTTGGCTACCAGTTCTTCTTCGCGAAGCCGAGGACGGACCAGCAGCCGCCCGCGCAAACGCAGTCCCAGACCGCCGCGCCACCCGTTTCCGCCGCGCCACCCGTTTCCGCCGCGCCGGGCCAAACCCCGGCTGCCGCGGCTCCCGCACAGGCGCCCGCGGCCACGCCGCAAGTTTCGGCCTCGCTCGAGACCTACACCACGATCGAGAACGAGTTCTACAAGATCGTCTTCACCAACCGCGGCGCCCAGGTGAAGAGCTGGACCTTGAAGAAATATTTTGACTCGGCCGGCAAACCGCTCGACCTGGTGCAGCCGCAGGCCGCCGCCCGCTTCGGACTGCCGCTCGCGCTCCTCACCTACGAGCCGGCGCTCACCACCGAGCTGAACGACGCACTCTACCAGGTGAGCTACGGCGGCGCGCAACCCACGGCCACCGGCCTGCTGCTTGCGCCCACCGCGATCACCTTCCGCTACTCGGCCAACGGCATCGATGCCGTCAAGACCTTCCGCTTTGACTCGAGCTACGTCGTGAACGTCGAAACTCAGGTGACGCGTAACGGCGCTCCGGTGCGCGCGCTTGTAGAGTGGCCCGCCGGCCTGGGCGACATGGAGGAGCTCCATCAGACCTCCATGCTGCGCGGGCAGATGCCCACTCCCTCCTTCTTCGCCTGGTCGCTCGACGGCCGGCAGGACGTGCAGACTGCCTCCAAAGTCAGCGGCAATAATACGCTGGAAGCGCCGTATCAGTACGCGGCCATCATGGATCTTTACTTTGCCGCCGCGTTTCTGCCCGAGGTCCCCGAACGCGCCACGGTCGTTACCCTGCACAACGCCATCGAACTGCCCGCCGACCCCAGCGATCCGAACGGCAAGAAGACTTCCGCCGATGTGCTCGGCATCGCCGTCGGCGACACCAGCGGCGATACCCGCCTGCGCTTGTTTGCCGGCCCCAAGGCCACCGAGCTCCTCAAGTCGATCCACGCCATCGGCGCCGACGGCAAACCCGACGGTCCCGGGCTCGAATCGCTCATACAGTTCGGCAGTTGGCTGGGAGTCATCGCCAAGCCGCTTTATTACGCACTGCGCTTCCTGCGCAACTTCATCGGCGCCGGCGAGTACAGCTGGGGCTGGGCCATCATCATGTTTACGGCCGCCTTCACCCTGGCGTTCATCCCCTTGCGCTTCATGATGATGAAGTCGTCGCTCAAAATGATGCGCATCCAGCCCAAGCTGGACGCCATCAAGAGCCGCTACGCCAATCTCAAGGCAAACGATCCCAGAAAGATGGAGATGCAGCAGGAGCAGATGGCGCTCATGAAGGCCGAGGGCGTCAACATGTATGGCAGCTGCCTGCCCATGCTGCCCCAGCTCCCGCTGTTCTACGGCTTCTTCCGCGTTCTCTACAATGCCGTCGAGTTGCGCCAGGCGCACTGGTTCTGGCTGCCCGATCTCTCCCAGCCCGATCCCTCGCACATCCTGCCGTTGCTCATCATCGTCTCCATGTTCCTCACGCAGTACATCACGCCCACACCCGGCATGGATGCCATGCAAAAGAACATGATGGCCTTCATCATGCCCATTTTTATGGGCAGTTTCCTGTGGCACTACGCTTCGGGGCTGGCGCTCTACTGGGCGACGGGCAATGTGTTGAATCTCGCGCTGCAGATCTTCATCAACCAGTCGAGTTACGGCAAGGAGATGCACGCCATCGCCGCGCGGCGAGCCGCCAAGAAGGCCGGCGTGAACCCAAAAACCATCCAGGGCCGGAAGTAGGCCTGGGTTGATTGGATCCGCCCTGCTGCGTCTCGGTGCGAGGGCAACTGTGAGAGATGTCAAAAGCCCCTTTCGTTCGTCTATTGGTTCAAGCTTGCCAAAAGATTCTACCTTTCGGTAGCCTGAGCCGATATAGTTCAAGGGAGAAGGGATCGTCCCGGACTTCGGCATGAACAACCACTTATCAGCAAGCGACTGGCCGTCGCGGCGCACCCCGGAGTACAAGAATCCCCCGGTCGTCGAGACTGCGTTGGCGATCGAGTTTGCACCAATCAAAGGGTGGAATGTCGTCCAATACGGCGCCCTTTGGGAGCGATTCAAGACCCGTTATCCCAAAGTCGAGGTTTATCCAGCGCCACAAGAATTTCTCACGCGACCCCAACTCGACTTCGCCGATCCTCCAGTGCGCTGTTTTTTCATTGCCGCAACGGATAACCAACTCGTTCAAATCCGGTCAGGCGCTTTCGTGCGAAATTGGCGCGCAAGCCAAGAGCATCCCGAATACTCAAGGTACAGGACAATCCGGCCATCATTTCAGGAGGACCTAGGATTGTTCCTTGACTTTCTGGCCGAGCAGGGGTTTGATCGTCCGGAGGTCTGGAAGTGTGAGGTCACATACGTCAACCATTTTTTGCGCGGCAGAGAGTGGCAGGAGCCGTCAGGAGTGTGGAGGGTCCTTCCCGCGCTTGCTTCGCCCGTGAACTCGGAGGTTCTATCTAACCTGCAGCAGCAGAGTCTTGCCCAGAGTTTTGTTCTTCCTGATGAAATTGGTCAAATTCAGTTCCAACTTCAGCCGGGAATTAGAAATGACGGGCAGGAGATCTTCCAACTTGCGATAACCGCCTTTGGCAAACCCAAGGGGAGCGGCATGGAGGAAATACTGGAGTGGCTCGACCTCGGGCACTTCGCCGTTGTCCAGGGGTTTACTGATTTCACTTCACCGCAGGTTCAAGAATCCGTGTGGGAGAGAACATGGCCCTAGCAACGATGCCATCCGCAATCGAGATTGCGAAAACGTTTGAGTCTCGAGGTTTTGGCTACAAACTCTCCGACCCAAGACAAAACCTGTCCACGGTGTATTGGGCATGGCTTGGGCATTCGGAGCAATCACCTTGGAAGGCGACAGCGCTCTCGAAGATTTCTATGCTGAGAAAGACAGGACGATTTATCCCTGGGCTCGGCGATTTCACTTTGTCCGAGAAAGCTGTCAAAGCCGCTCAAAAGCTTATCGGCGAGATCGAAATCGAGTCTTTGCCGTTGCCCACCGTCGCGCCAGTTTCAGGCGGAGCAATTTTTGTCTCTTGGCGGAGCGGACCCAAATCCGTGGAGGCCACCGCATATCACGACGGGGAAATCCTAGTCGAAGCGCTTGAAAACCAACGCGTCGACGAAGAAAGATCGATGGAAGACCCTTGTTCTATGCTCTGGTGGCTCGTTCAAGGCTGACCGCCGCGCGAGATGTTTCTATGGGGCGACACGACGGCGAAACTATCCTGCCCGAGTGGACTCTTGCCAGAGGAATCGAGGATGTCCCACCCATAGTT
>PLSB01000021.1 GCA_003165005.1 Acidobacteriaceae bacterium
CACCGAACTGGGATTGCACCCAATCCGGCGGCCGACCTCTTGGAGAGTGTTGCCCGCGTCCAGCAATGCCAACGCGCGTCTCCGCCGGTCCTCCAGAAGACCGGCGCTTCCCTTCAGCCGGGGCATAGGTATTCTGAACCTCAATACCCATTATTGCATTATTTATGCAGGAGTCAATAATCCCTCAGTCCCTCAGTCCCTCAGTCCCGTGCTCCCTCGCTCCCTTGCCGGGGTGGGGATAGGTCTTCGTCCGTGCGGTGGCTGAGCGGAAAGGGTGGGAGTGCGCGGTCTCACGCAATCGGGCCGGATCGATATTTCAACCGCTGGCCTGGAAATCGGCTAACATGGACGGGAAATCAATCCCATTGTTCTGGCTTCATCCAAAGGTCTCTATGACTGCGTATTGGCGATCGCACATATCCGCTCTTCTGGTTCTCACGGGCTTACTTTTTGTCGTCCCGAATTCGCTGCGGGCTCAGGCAGAACGGGGCACCGTGAAATCGTCCCCTCTCACCGTCTATGCGGAGATGTCTGCGGACAGCGACGTCGTCGCCACGCTGGCGCCCGGCAAATCGGTGCGAATTACGTTCTCGGTGACCAATGCGGGCGGGGCCTGGTGCAAGGTTGCCGACGTTGACAGCGCAGAGAAGCTCGGCTACGTTCGCTGCAATGGGCTCGACCGGCAAAACGTTCCGAGCACGGTTGCGGCCGGCCCAGGGGCGGCTTTGTCCGCACCGGTTTATCAAGGCTCCAACAATGGAACGCCATCGCGTGCGCAACAGCGATGGGCGATTGCAGCTTCCGCCATTCTGTCCACCTTCAATCACGAACGCCTCGATACCCTCTCTTCCAACGAGAGCACATTGGGAGCGAGAAACATGCTGCAGAATTCGTGGGGCATTGGGAGCCGCGACGATTTTCTGCAGACGCTGCAATGGATCGACCAGGGCGGGCATCGGCAGGTGTTCTCCGAACTCGGTGCGCGCGCCGCGGATCTTTCGCCTGACGATTTGTCGAAGGCCGTAAGCCGCCTGAACGCCGAGGACGCAAACAGCGTGATGGTGGCGCACCGCTATTACAAGCAATTTGGCGCGCAGAGTATTGCGGCATGGGACTACGCCCGCTATATCAACCTGTGCCGCTGGGGCGTCGCTGCTGGATACATCTCTGAAGAAGAAGCCTGGCCGCGCGCGATGCACGCGGCGCAGATTCTTCAGCAGACGTTCGCTTCATGGAGAGAATTCGGAGAGAACTACCTTGTTGGCCGTGAATTCTGGTCATTGAGCCGAACCAGGGACAACGGGCAGCAGATGCGGGCGATTTACTTGCAGCTCGTGAATGACCGCGGCAGCCCATGGAACCGCATTCCGTGGAACCTTCCGCTCGAGCAGACGAGTTCGACGGTACAAAACCTGGCAAGCAATCCGTCAGGTGCCCAGCCAGTGAATGCAGGCGCAGCCGGCGGTCCCTGCGACGCTCTGCAGCAGGCGGCAGGGAGCGGTCAAGTCTCCGGCGCGGAATCGATCTTGAAAACTCAGCCTGGCTTGGTCAAATGCCGCGACTCGCGCGGCTGGACCGCGCTGTACTACGCCGCGTTCAATGGGCAGACAGGGATGATTCCGCTGCTCGTTGCGCACGGCGCGGCCGTAGATGCGGCCGACAAGGATGGAACCACGCCGCTGTACAGCGCCGCATTCAGGGGCAATACAGATGTTGTGCGTTCGCTGCTCGAACACGGCGCGAATATCGAGGCCCGGGACAGTGATGGATACACGCCTTTGAATACGGCAGCGTGGGCCGGGCAAACCGATGTGGTTGCGCTCCTGCTTGATCGCAACGCCAACGTCAACACCCGCGCCAAAAACGGCTCGACTCCGTTGCAAGGAGCGGCCGCCGATGGGTGGGTTGAAGTCGCGACGCTGCTCCTGGAGCACGGCGCCCATGTCAACGCCGGCGACGCGCACGGATTCACGCCTCTGCACTCCGCAGCCGATCATGATCAGACTGAGATGGTGGAGTTTCTTCTCGCGCACGGGGCGGAGATCAACGCGCGCACGGATGCAGGAGATACGCCGCTGCACTGGGCCGCATATCATAACCGGATGAATGCCGCGGCGTGGCTGCTCGAAAAAGGCGCCGCAGTCAATCCCAGCGACAAGGATGGCAACACGCCCCTGCACTGGGCCGCCGCGCAAGGACATGTGGAGATGACCGAACTTTTGATCGCCCACGGGGCCGATTTGAAAGCCAAGACGCGTTTCGGCTGCACCCCTTTGCGCGGCGCATACGATTACCATCAGGCAGCCACCGCGCAGGTGCTCCTGCAGCATGGAGCGACCCAATAACGATGTCGATTGCCCTGGGGGCGGATTAGGTAGTGTTTGACGAATCCTGGCGGACCGGGTTGGTATCAGGGCACGGCTTCAGCCGTGCCGAAAGGGCGCAAATAGCAGCCGGGTTTTAACCCCTGCACGATGTTTGTCGTCCCGCAAATATCCGCCCTTCGATCCACCAAACACTGCCTACAGCGGTTCTCCAATTGGTGTAAAGCGGAGCCGCAGCCTTCAAGTGGCGTTTTCCTCAAGAAAACGCCACATTGCTCGGCCCTCAAGACTTCACATGAATTGGAGAACCGCCGTAGTACTACAGCTGCAGATAGGATTTCGCGGAGGGAGCAGGGGCCTTCAGGCCCCTGAAAAAGCCGCAAAACCGGGAGGGCCTTTAGGCCCGGGCCCTTGTCCTTTTGCGGCACCCCAGCGAAGTACAACTGTAGTCCTGGAAGTTATCTCATAAACCGGTCTTGAAAGGGCACGGCTTTAGCCGTGCCGCAAAATACCCAATAAAACTAGGGGCTTTAGCCCCTGAGGGATGCTTTGCACGGACCGAACGGTGTTCATGACATGACCTCTAATCCCCCGCCGAATATTCCGTCGCTCAACCCGCCATTCTCGACTATAGTGATCGCACAGCGTAATTCCGCAAGCGAGGCCCTCCTGTGAACCTTCGCGTTCGTCTGTCTTTTTTTGTCCTTCTTCCGGTTGCCGCGGTCTCAATGCATCCGCTTTTCGCGCAGCGCGCGCCCAACGCCAACTTGACCTATCAGCAGTTGCGCGGGTTGTTGCCGGGCGGCGAAGCCGTCACCGTCAAAGACTTCGTGCTTAAGCGCGACGCCGCCGAATTCACCTTCAACAGCGGCAGTTTCGCGTTCTACGCCCCGGTCAACGGCAAAGTTACGGGCGCGGTCTTCAAGGGCCAGGGCCACCTGCACATTACGCCTCCCACCGCCGAGGAACGGCACAATCTCTCCATCCTCACGCAGGCCGAGGAGTTCGACGAGGACTTCGACCAGGTGGTGTTGCGCTTTTCCGATGCCACGGCCGATGAGCTGCGCAAAGCCTCAACCGGCTCGGGCCAGCCCGACAACGCCTACGCAAAGGCCGCCGAAGAACTGCGTTCCTTCCTGCGCCATCATGCCGAAGGCTCTTACGATGAGGATGGCCACTCTTTCTATTATGAGAAGCTTTACGGAAACCTCGACCTGCGCCTGCTCGAAGACGTCCTGAGCCCTGCCCCAGGCGGATATTTCTTTGCGGCCATCCATGGCAGCAAGAGTTCTCACCTTTATTTCATCTTCGACCCGGAAGGCGTTGACGAGGTAGCCCCGGAAGAGGTCGCGCTGCTCAAGTGGGACACGATGTACGAAGCCGAAACCATCCCTCTCGCCTTTCACCGCGCGGCCGAGTACGCAAACGGAACGGCCAGCGGCAACGAGCACAACGCGGCCTACAAGATCCTGCACCAGGACCTCGATGTATCCATTGAGAAGAGCGGTTTCCTCAGCAGTCTGGCCACGGTCCAGGTTGAAGCCGAGCAGGACGGCGTGGCCGTCATCCCGCTCGACCTCTATCCTACGTTGCGCGTCAGCCAGGTCACCTCCGGCAAAGGCGACGCCCTGGATTGGGTGCAGGAGAACAAAGATCAGGATCCCAACTTCGGCGTCATCCTCGCCGCGCCGCTCAAAAAAGGCGAGTCCACCACCGTCAAAATTACCTACGGCGGCAAAGATGTCGTCCTCAACGAGGGCGGAGACAATTATTACCCCATCGCGCGCGAGAACTGGTTTCCCAACTCCGGCCAGGGCTTCGGCGACTACTCCACCTATCACATGCTCTTTCACGTGCCCAAAGAATTAGAGATCATCGCCACGGGAACCAAGCTGAATGAAACAACCGAGGGAAAGATCACCACCTCGGAGTGGAAATCCGAGGCTCCGCTTCCCGTGGTCGGATTCAGCCTGGGCGAATTTGAAAGCAAGGAAGCGAAGATCGGCACGCCTCTTGCCGGGCAACTGACCATCGACGCCTATGCCAACAAGCAGCGGCCAGACATCCTGGCCTCGCTTGCGCAGGCGGTCCAGGACGCCGACATGAGCCTGGGCACGCTCGACACCACACCCATGCTGACAAACGAGCTCAACCAGGGCCAGGTCGCCGCGCAAATCTACACCAACTACTTCGGCCCGCTTCCCTTCCCGCACATTGCGCTCACGCAGCAGTCTGCCTGCAACTACGGCCAAAGCTGGCCCATGCTGGTCTACCTGCCCATCTGCGGTTTCTTCGATAAGACCCAGCAGCATTTTCTCGGCCTGAGCGACTTTAGTGAGGCCACCTATTGGGATGTGGTCACGCCGCACGAAGTCGCGCACCAGTGGTGGGGCCACACCGTCGGCTTCCGCGGCTACCGCGACCAATGGATGAGCGAAGGCTTCGCGCAAACTTCGGCCTCCATCTTTCTCCAGCTCACGCGGCCCAAGCCCGACGACTTCATCCATTTCTGGAAGCTGCAGCGCGAGTTACTCACGCAAAAAAACGAGTTCGGTTTCCGTCCCATCGATGTCGGCCCCGTGACCATGGGCATTCGTCTCAGCTCGCCCAAGACCGGCTGGAGCGTTTATCAGAATGTCATTTATCCCAAAGGCGCCTACATCCTGCACATGATTCGCATGATGATGTGGTCGCCCAAAGACGGCGACGCGCGCTTCAAAGCCACCATGCAGGACTTCGTGAACACCTACCGCCTGCAGGCCGCCACCACCGAGGACTTCAAGGCCATCGTGGAAAAACACATGAGCCCGCAGATGGATCTCGAAGGCAATCACACCATGGATTGGTTTTTCCGCGAGTACGTCTACGGCACCGATCTGCCCGCGTATCACTTCGAGGGCGACGCCACGCCCAGTGGCGACGGATGGAAGCTGCACATCAGGCTGGAGCAGTCGCACGTCGGCCCGAAATTCGCCAACACCGTGCCGCTCTACCTTGAACTGGCCAACGGCCAGATCATGCGCCTCGGCCAGATCGCCATCCACGGTCCCAACACCGTCGAGCAGACCGTGCAGTTGCCCAAGCTCCCCGCAGCCGTCAAACGCGTGATGATCAACTACTACTACGACGTGCTGTGCACGGATAACTGAGGCTCGAGTGCAAGGAGGTGCTGGCCGTGGCATGAAGCTATCTCCCTCTCGCCTTTGAATAGGATGATTTGAGGTATGATCGACACATGGGCGTGATTCACATTCCTGAGGCCGAGGCGTCGCGCAGCCTTTCCGCGCTGATGATGCGCGCCTGGGCCGGCGAGGAAATCGTGATCGACAACGGCGCGATTACGGTGGCGCTCACGCCTTCTCCTCAATCCCGGCGGCGTTCCGTTTCGGAGTGTGTCGCGCTGGCGCGGAAGCATGAAGAGACGACCGGCGAGGCGCCCGTGCTGGATGCGGATTTTGCCGCCGATGTCGAAGAGATCGTGCGCAGCCGCAAGCCCTGGAACCCGCCCTCATGGGATTGATTCTCGATTCCACTTTCCTGATCGCCGCCGAGCGGCAGGGAAAATCCTGATTGGGATTTGTGATCTCCCACCCTCGGTTTTTTGGCTGGTTCAAGGCTGGGCCACCCGATGATCGGTGGAAATCTAAGGTTGAAAAAGCCAGCCACGTTTCTTGGCGAGGGCCGCCAGCTTCTTGGATTTCCTTTCAGCATCGGGCTTACTCACCCCAGAAAAATCAATGTAACAATGTGCGGGAATCGGAATGCCATCCTCAATCACTTTCAATTGCTGCGCGTCGCACTCAGCATGACTAAGTGCCAACACGCCAGCGGACTCAAGGCGGAGGGTCTCGGTGTAGTAATGCCAGGACGCTGCGGCCGCAATCATTGCTCCATTATAGACAGAGAGCTGGTTCTCATCCTTTGGGGTTGGCCGAAATGCCTGTGAGGTTGGCCTTCCGTTTTGTATAAAGCCGGGATGGATTTGGCGGAGCAACAAGGTTTCAGAGTCCAATTCGCTGCTCCTCAGCCTTCTGGCCCTCAATCTGCTTTAACGCCTCATTGAGTTGTTCCCATCCGCCATGATCAGTTAGGGCGAATGTGAACTCCGAGCAGACATCGTCGTTAAGGTTCAATGCCTGATATTCGGCGAGGTTATTTGCTAGGTCGATTTCGAGAGAAACCTCCTTGCCATTCAGGCTCCACTCGGCCTGAACGCCGCCTTCGGCGGTTGGATACAAGTACGGCAGTGGCAGATTCCCATCGAAATTCGCATCAAACTGATCGGCCAGCCGCCCCAACTTCTCCTTGTCTGGGGCGATGCCTTTACCATCAAGCCATCCGTCCTTGAGTGCTGCGATTTGTTCCAGTCGCAGGGTCACGTCCAATGGATCAAGCGGCGTCACGTGCTCAATGGATTCGAACCCCTTCAGGCGATCTTCACGATCCCTTTGTACGACGCCCTGAATGAGGACAAAGGCCCCGCTTCGGTATGCCCTAAAGGCATCCAGAACCGCATCCCTGTACTTGTCATCCAGGGGAGCCTTGGCCCTCGTACCATTGCTCAGTTCAAATTCGAAACTGTTGTGAGCTTGATCCGCTTCATAAACCTTGGCCCGCAAGGAGGTCTCTTCCGTCCAGATTTTGACTTGTGCCGAACGAATCAACTTCTTTCGGATATCTGGGTTCAGAGAGACTGAAGCATGCTCGCGCGGAAACTCAATCGACTCCCCGCTCCGAAGACCTCGCCCGAAGCGGTCGAAATAGCTGAGATAACTGGGTGGCAATACCTGCGGAAGATCCTCCGCCGATAACGCTATGGCGTTCACGATCTCCGTTCGAGCTTGCTCAAAGTATTTTACATTCTCTGGAGGAAAAAGAAGGGCGGAAGAAAACGCAAGTACAATCGCCAATTTTGCACTTCCGTCTTCAACGCCAGCGAGTTGGAGTTCGATACCAGTCGCAAAATTCCGCTGGACCCTCTCTCGGTCGGGATGCTCTTGTCTGAATTTCCATTTAGCGACTTCGACCAGCATCTCCTCGAGGGCGGAGAAGTCTTTAAGGAGTTCTAGCGGCACAGTATGGCCTTCGAATCGTTCGCCATGAAGTGTCGGCTTCAGAAATTCCTGTTGCTTCACTTTGTTAGCCCGTCCCGTCTGGAGGAAGTGGCGCCGTTGACAAGACCCGGAGCACGCCCTTGTGCGATAGCGCGAATCTGTCACTGAACTCAGGATTGTACATAGTCAACCCGACCCCGGGCAACATTCGGACTCAACATTGACTGGGTGCCGCGTGCCCAATCAATGTTCTAGAAACTTGGGACTACTTCCTCTGTCCGAGGGGGCTTTTACGCCTTCGCCAGCGCCGGTTTTCCCAGCTTCTCCGCAATCATCTCGTAACCGTGGGCGTAGAAATCCTCCTTCGCGATTTTGCCGGCTTCGAGATCGGCGAGAATCGCTTTCTGCGCCTGGTACTCGCGGTTCACGATTCCAGCCTTCGACTGCAACATGCGCCAGGCTTTGC
>PLSB01000094.1 GCA_003165005.1 Acidobacteriaceae bacterium
TCACAGCCTAACCCACGGTCAGCGCAGCCGAACCGGTCACTCCATGATGACTAGCCGTGAGTCAAGCAACAACCGCGTGTTGCAAGCGGTGGAGATTGCCGGATCGAGCCGTTGAGACTCGAGCGGATTTCGGGAGAATTCGCATGCGCGGCTGACCTGATGGAGGAGTGGATGACCGGAGACTCATTTAAGGTCTTCACTACCAATTGCGGAGGTCCTTGCACCGAGGGTCTTCTATCTCAACCGTCGCCCTCTTGCAGCGAGGGTCCTCCATCTCAAGCGCCACGCGATAGGACAAGCTCTTACACCGAGGGTCTTCCATCTCAATCACTACGCCACTGAGCAGACCGCTGCACCGAGGGTCTTCCATCTCCATCGCCGCGATCCTGCACCGAGGGTCTTCCACCTCAATCACCCCGTTCCTGGGTAGGCTCTTGCCCCTGATCGACTCTTCAGCGAGCCGAGATCAGGTTGACGCGGTCTGCGGGACTTGGACTGCTCAATATTGCACACTTTGTTCGGGCTCAAATTTGGATCCGGGAGCCCTCAGGCTTACCCAGATCGTTCAGATCGCTTTGCGCGGTTATTAACCGGCGGGCGGCCCGGGACTTCGGGCCGGATGCAAAGAAGAGATGCTTTAATCGTCCTCGTCATCGTCGTCGTCATCATCCGGGAAGTCGGAGATATAGCGCTGCATGTTGGTGCAGCCGTCGTGATATTTGCAGCCTTTGCAGTTGTCTAATCCGTTGCAGACGCGGGCTTCGGGTGCGAGCTCTTCGCCGTCCTTGTTGACGGTGAGGGAATGGATGGATTCGGGGTTATCCCGATTGCCGCGTGGGATGGTTTGGCTGGCGATCTGCAGGCCCCAAAGCAATTGTGCTGACTGCCTGGAGTCGATGCGCGAGGCGAGAAGGGCTTCGAAGATCCGGCCAATGGAGATCTGAATGGCGGCGGCGTCCTCGGGGAGGGGAAGCCGGAAATCGTCCGCGAAGCCGATCCTGGTGGCGGAGTGCAGCTTGGAGTGGAAGTAGCAAAAGGCGTGGCTGCGCAGTGCAGGAGACTGGCAGCGAACTCCGTTGGGCTTGATGTGTCGGCAAGCAAGATACATTCCGGGACCCTCCCCCCCACCTTTTTTGGGGCTAAGTGATTTGTTTTGAGCGGCTTGTACCTTTCACCTTTGGCTCCAAGCGATTGAAAACAGGCGACTTGGTAGTCAAAATCGTCAAAAATAAGGAGTTACGGAACAGGTTTCAGGTTCCAGGTTTCAGGTGTGGGGGGGAGGGGGGGTGCGGGGTACGGACCGGTCACATCCCTGACATTTTGAGCCGGGGACATACCTGACACTCGCGCTCACACTCGCCCTGACCCCTGATCTCTGATCTCTGGTTTCATTGTGCGCCGGACGGGTGGAATTTTCGGCAAAACGGAGGAGGGTTTTTACGCTGTGATTTCAGGGGATTAGGAGGGGCGAGCGCGGAGAGGGATTGACAAGGCGAAGAACTTGCATCTTGTAGCCAGTTGAGGAAGCATGGCAAAGGTCGAATCGGGGTCTGTGCTTTCCCACCCTAAACGCACGGAGCGCGTTTAGGATGGGGCACCCGGCGATCTACTTAAAGCAAATGTCATCGAGGTAAAAAGTCAAACCGTTTGGATTTCCATCCCTGTTGGCAATCCAGGCAAACGCCCCAATCACCGATGAAGTGTTAGCTTCGCCCAGATCGAAGTCATACTTTTGCCAATCGTTGGTGAGGATCACGGGCCCGAGCGATTTCTCAAGCGAGTCCTGGTGCTGCAGGCTATTAATCCCGCCAACCTTGAAGGAAACCACCTCTCCGCCCCTCTCCCCCTTAGCCCAAAACTCCAACTTCGTGGCCCCTTTCAACTCCCTTCCAGGTTTCTCGCCCCAATTTCCGTCCGGATATTGCCAATACACTCCCGCCCAGCCTTTGGGTCCCGGCTCATAGGAGACGCGAATGCAAGGCGCCGTATGACAGCCATCTTTCCATTGATCATTCAATTGGACGTACTTTGTCCCCGACTCATCCGCGCCATCACCCATCCAACCTGAAGGATAGAAATTGTTGGCAATGCAACAAGGCGCCTTTAGCGGCAGCGCTCCGGCCTGAACGCGAACTCCGCCGTACCACAGCAGTGCACCCGTTAGCGGCGCGACAATCCAGACAAACCACCTGCTCGTAGCTATGGACAAGATCCTCATTCTTTTCTCCTTCCGATGTCCCTCTTCTTTCGCCATCTCGAATCTGCGTCGCAGATGTCGCGCGTTGATCCACGCCGCGCCCCACGCAGCAGTGATCGTCGCCGCTGCACTAATGAATGCTGTCACGACGTTTTCGCTCATGCCTGCTTCCTCCCGCAAAGCCGAAACCCCCTACTTGCACCAACCGCCAATGCTTGCTCTTACGTCCACACGAATGTCAAATCTCGGAAAGGATGACGGCGCAGCAGGACCGTAGTAAGTCGCAGTATTCACATATTCCCCGTAGATGACAAATCGGGTCAAGCGGAATGTTCTTGGCGGGTGGCCCGCGTTTCAGGGTGCAAACTCACCACGAAAGAGGGCGTCACCCGCGCAAGAGGTCCAGGGCGCAAGCTCTGGGCCTTCCTTATTCACCGGGGGATCTGGGTCGCGCCAGATCCATTTCATCGTTCAAGCAAGATTTACAAAACGATTACATTTGAGTGATCCGCGAATTTGATATTCATGCAAGACTTTCGGCAGTAGAGTTTCCGAGAATATGTTACGACTCGTCTCTCCTCCCCCCAGGGTTGGCTTGCCTTGTCGAAACATGACTAAAAGGAGCTAACATCAGAGCCTGTCCAACCCTTCTCCTTGTCTTGGGGGTCGCCCTTGCGGCGCGCCCCTCGGCCAGCGCGACCAAGATTGCGCTGGGTGCAACCGTCACTGCCGCTTCCAACTCAGGGAGCAGCACAAATTCCGCGCCGTCTAAAGCATTTTCACTATTCCTATAGGGTGGGTTTCGTGGTTTCCCACCCTTTTCACAAAGAACGTGAAAAGGATGGGGCACGGAGTTTCCTTACACCATCAGTGAAAATGCCGTAAGGACGCATAGGCCAAGGAGGCCGAATATGATCACACTTCCCCCTCGTGCACGAATGCTGTCTCTCCTCTTCCTGGTTGCGATTCTCTGTGTAACCGCGCATGCCACCGACATCTCCGCCACAGCCACCTACACCGATACCCTGGTTTCCCCAGGCGTCTACGACTACTCCATCACCCTGAACGACACCGGCACCACCACCATGGGAACTTTTTGGTTCAGCTGGATACCGGGCACCGGATTCCTGTCCGCAACTCCGACCGATATCACTTCACCCACTGGTTGGACGGAGACGTTAAAGCCGGCCACCGCCGGCAAGATCGGCATCCAATGGACCACCACGACCGACGATCTCGACCCTGGGTGGTCGCTGACCGGCTTCAGCTTTGAAAGCACCGAGACCCCCGCGGAATTGCTGCTCGACTTCTCTGGGACCGGCACCGGGGCCGGCGACCCCATAACCACGTCCACCGTTTACAGCGGAGCGCCCTTGGTGGGCACCGGCGATACTTTCGTTGCGACCGCGACCCCCGAGCCCGGCAGCATGCTCCTGACCCTCACGGGTTTGGGCCTGGCCGCCGCAGCCTTCAAATCCCGTTTGCTGCGCAGAGCCTGAAAGCCGTGCCATCCCACCCTGGGCGCAAAAAGCCGCGTTCGGGGTGGGGCGCTCTTTGCCGTGGTGAGGTTGCTACTGCACGGACGCATCGGGCGGCGGCGTGGGGGCCGGCGGGACCTTTGGGCCTACGAGAACGCCATCGTCGAGCGAGGCTGCGACCAGGTGGTCGCCGGCGGCGCGGATGAGGGCGATCTGGTAGCCGGTCTGCCAGTAGACCCAGGTCATGGTTTTGGGGTCGATGGCGTAGATTTCGTCGCTGGTCTCGGAGCTGACCAGGATGCGCCTGGAAACCGGGTCGTAGCTGAGATCGTTGACGTCGTTGAGCGGCAGGCGATGAATCCACATCCAGCTTTTGCCCAGATTGCGCGTGAAGTAGACGCCCTCGCGCGCGCCCAGCCAGAGAGTGCCGTCGGGCGAAAAGGCCACGCGGTGAATGTGGGTGAGCATGGCGGGCACGCCCATGGGCCACCAGGACTGGCCGGCGTCCTGGGAGAGGACGACGCTCGAGTCGCGCGCGGCCACGATGTCGTTGCCGTGGGCCGTGACGGAGAGGTAGTTGCCCTGGCCCATCACCGGGCCGCCCTGCCAGGTGGCGCCCTGGTCGTGGCTGGTGAGGAGGCCGTGGCTGGTGGCGGCCACCCAGACGTCGCCCGAGACGTCGAGCGCGTTGACCAGACTCTCCAGTTGAATGACCGGCGCGTTGACCTCTTTCTCCGTGCTGACCTTGGCGCCGCGGAGGTTTTCCGTGGTGGTCTTGAGCACCGTGTTGGCGATGACGTTGCGCGGCTGCCAGGTCAACGTGTCGCCTGGCGGGCCAGTGGGAGCGGGATCGCCGGCTGGTTGGATTTCTGCATTCCCCGGTCCCCGGGTGCGAGGGACCGGGGGCACCCGCGTTTCCGGAGCGGCCTTCTCGGGCGATGGCGGCGCGGAAATGGTTAAGGCGGGAGGGTCGTATACGCCGGGCGCTGTGCCGATGGCGAAGATGCCGTGGCTGGTTCCGGCAACGAGCGTGCCGTCACTGGCCTGGGCGAGGGCGAAGACGTCGCGGCCGTCGAAACCCGCGCCGAGCTGCTGCCAGTGCGCACCGGAATCCAGGGACCGGAAGACGCCGCCGAATTGCTTGTCGTTCACAACACCCGCATAGAGATGCGTGGGATCGTTGCGGTCGACGAGGAGGGCCGCGATCTTGCGCTCGGAGATGCCTGCGTTCGATTGCGTGAAGGTGCGGCCGGCGTCGTTGCTCGCGAGGACGCCGCCGCGATCGGTGGCGAGCAGCACGCGACTGGAGTTTGCGGGATCGACATAGACGTCGTTGACGACCACGTCCGAATCCGTCATGGGCGTGAAGGTCTTGCCGGCGTCGACGGTTTTGTAGAGCCCCTCGGTGGTTCCGGCGTAGACCACCTCGCGGTTTTCGGGATCCTGCATGAGCACGCGTGTGCGCCGCGCCTCGGAGGGAATGCCCTGAATTTTGTGGAAGAGCAGGCCCGCGTCTTCGCTCTTGTAGATGCCGCTGCAGGCGCTCAGGTAAACGATGTGCGAGTGGCCGGGATCGACGATGATGGAGAAGACGTCGGAGTCCTCGATGATTCCCTGCTTGATATTGCGCCAGGTCTTGCCGCCGTCGGTGGTCTTCCAGGGCAGGTGCCAGGTGCCGGCGTAGACGATCTCGGGATTCGCGGGATCGACGGCCAGCGACTCGATCTCGTGGATCTCGTGACTGCCGGGAGGGCTGATCTGGGTCCAGGTGATGCCGGAGTCGGCGGAGCGGTAGACGCCCTCAAGCGTTCCCGCGAAGAGAATGCGCGGATCGGAGGGAGCTTCGGCGAGAGCCTGCACCGGCTGGCCTTTGAAGAGCGGCACTTCCGTCCAGGTGCGCGCGGCGTCGTGGCTGATCCAGAGGCCGCCGTCGTCGTTGTTCTTCCACGCGCCCACGTAGAGGGTGGAGGGATGGGCGGAATCGACCACGATGTGGTCGATCACGAAGCCGTCGCCGTGATCGAGCTTGGCCAGGCGATGCCAGGTTGCGCCTTCATCGCGCGATTCATAGAGCCAACTGTTGGTGGTGCCGAGATAGAGATGGCTGGGCTCGCCGGGCACGGAGGCGAAGGCGCGCGCGTCGCCCCCGTCGGGGCCGGCGACGGTAAAGGCGTCCTGCGCGTGCAAGGCCGGAATCGAAAACAGGCAAAGGAAAACGAAGAAGAGCCGGACTGGATTCCAAGGCTGGTTGAAATCGAAAGCAAAAGACCGCAAACGGTTCATTGAGACGAGCAACTCCCATCTTTCTCTATACAGAATAGACAATATGGCGGCGGGAGAGCGATTCGAGTGAGAATTGCGGCGTGGAGCGCGCGGGTTGGTGGCGTTTTGGCCTCCGGCGGCGGCGTTACAGCATTTTCGATTCTGCTTCTCACAGAATGAAAACGGTCAAGTGGCGTTTTCCTTAAGGAAAATGCCACCTTGCACGATGCCGCAATCGCAAGATTTGAATCGAAAATGCTCTAAAGTGGAGTCTGCGGCATGCGCAGGAGAGATGCGAGGGAGGCGAGCGCGTTGAGCTCGACGAAGGCACAGAAGCAGATGAGCGCGCGGAAAGGGAGCCGGCCCACCGGCCGCAGGGCCGCGCCGAAGCGACGCCGGCGGCTGGGCTGGCTGCCACGGCTGGGCTGGATGGGCCGCGTGATTCTGGCTTGCGCGGCGGTGGTTCTGGGACTGCTTGCATGGGCGGCCGTGGAGCGGGCGCTGGCGCCCAAGGGCAATACGGCACAGGAGCATTTCGATGTGCTCATCGTGCTGGGCAGCCCCGCGGATGCGGATGGAAATCCCAGCCCGGCGGAGCTGGCGGGGGTGACCGAGGGGGTGAACGAATACGAGCGTGGCGTTGCGCCGCGCATGATTTTTACGGGCGGGGCGGTGAAGAACCGGTTTGTGGAGGCGCAGGTGATGGCGCGAACCGCGGAGGCGCAGGGGATTCCGGCAGCGGCGGTTTTCCTGGATACGGCGGCGCGGAACACGATCCAGAACTCCTGCAACGCGTTCGGCATCATGCGCAGCCACGGCTGGGAGTCGGCGGAGGTGATTGCGAGCCCCAACCACCTGCCGCGCACGGCACTGATCCTGAGCCGGCTGCCGATGGAGTGGCGTGTGCACGCGGCGCCTGCGCTGGGACCGGCGGGCGCGGACGCGAGCGCGTACCAGACGGCGGTGGAGATGCTGAAGACGGTGTATTACCTGGTCTGGACGCGGCAGATGGAACCGTGCTGGGTCAGTGGACGGTGATCGGTTGTCAGTGGTCAGGGCCCGCTTCCGGGAGGAGCGATGGGGAGCTGGAGAGGGCGGGATGCGTTTCAAAAGAGAATCGGCCTGTGGTCGATGGGCGGGAATTGCCGGAACAAAAGCGGCAGGTTAGCGTCGCTGGCGCGACCTGGCAGGTTGGCAGGTTGGCGGCTCGATGCGTGGCGGATCGGAAAAGCCGGAGGGGACCGGCAACTGGCGACTATCGATCCGGCCCGCAAGTCGTGTCATCCTATCCCACCCTTTCCGCACAGAACACGGAAAGGATGGGGCACCCTCACAGTATTTTGTTGCCGGAACAAAAGCGGCAGGTTAGCGTCGCTGGCGCGACCTGGCAGGTTCGCAGGTTGGCGGCTCGATGCGTGGCGGCTCGGAAGTGCCGGAGGGGCTGACCACTGACCACTGACAACTGACGACTAACGGAGGTGGCAAAAGGGGAGGAGCGGCGTCTAAGGAAGATGCTCTCGAAAATGCTCGACCGCCGCATTGTCCGGCATTGGGGCGCTCCTGTAAGCTGATTGATGATGCCTCTCCAAGCAAGATTTTCCTCTCTTTTTGCCGTTGTTCTCGCTCTGGGTGCAGGTGCGGGCGCAAGCGCGCAGGCACAGAATGCGGGCTCCCAGAGCCAGCCCGCTCAACCGCAGGGCTCGGCAAGCCAGAATAGTGGCCAGAGCAGCAGCCAGAGCCAGCCGGCGCGGGCGTCCAGCTCGCAGGGGCCGGACGCGCAGAGCGCAAATTATGGCGTCTACGTCCAGGTCGATCCGCTGGCCAAGGTACGCTACGACAACCGATGGGATGTGTCGCTGGGTTTCGCCTACGACCACATGAAGGCCGGACCGACGCTGCTGCAGGGCTCGAACCTGGGCGGACTCGACGGAGACGCTTCCTTCTGGCTGAGCCGCCATTGGGGACTGGAGGGATCGGGCCGGGCCTATGTGGGCACCAGCGGCGCCGGGGTAAACTACCTCCCTCCTCCCCACAGCGGCACCCTCAAGGGCCCGATGGTGAAGCAGTATTTCTTTGTGGCCGGACCGGAGTGGCTGGGGCCGCACAACAAGCACGGCGCCATCCTCGCACACGTGATGCTTGGCGGGGTGTACGGGAATTTTGAGAAGGATCTGCTGGGTATAGCGCCCGGCTGGTTCGATTTCTACTCGAACCAGGTGGCGCCGGCGGCGATCGTAGGCGGACATTTTGATTTGAACCGCTCGGAACACTGGGTCTTTCGCGTTACGCCCGATGCGGTGATCACCCATTACACGTTTACCAACCCGTACGCTAGTCCCGTGCTTTCCTACGCGCAGTTCGACGTGAACTTCGCTATCTCCGTAGGCCTGGAGTACAAGTTCACGAGAGCCAAGCGGCCGACGAAGAAGGCGGATTGGGTTTCCGGCTGGTAGAAAGATAGCGGAGTTGGCGGGGTTAGCGGGGTTAGCGGGGTTGGCGGAGCTAGCGG
>PLSB01000079.1 GCA_003165005.1 Acidobacteriaceae bacterium
CGTACCTTTTCCTTCATGACCGGTTCCTCTCCGCTTGTGGCTCTGAGCTGTGCTTCTTCCTGAATCACAGCCTAACCCACGGTCAGCGCCGCCGAACCGGTCACTCCATGATGACTAGGGCCTGTTCACACTACCCTTCCCGAGGACTCGACCTGCCTTTCTGGAGGGAGCAGGGGTCTTCAGACCCCTGAAAATCGGTCTCAATTGGAGGGGCTTTAGCCACGGGCCTTTCATTTGTCCGGCCGAAACAGGCCATGTCGGCCGAGAAGCCCCGAAATACCCCCTCCAGGGCTGAAGCCCTCTGTAAACTTGCTTCCATTCAGGGGTCTAAAGCCCCCTGCTCCCTCCGTTACGAGCGGATAACTGGTGGCCAACACAAGTGTGAACAGGCCCTAGTATCTGTCCAAAAACTTGTGGGTGGATGTTACAGGGGCTAAAGCCCGAGTTGATTTTGCTGTGTTTTCGGCACCCTTCGACTACGCTCAGGGCAGGCTAGAAGTCGTGCCCTTTCGCGTTGAACAGCCGGGGACATAGTTTTTAAACAGATTCTGAGCTGAAACAGCTTCCCTCAGCGGCTGAAGCCGAGTCTATTTTGCATGGTCTACGGCACGACTGAACAGGCTGCGGAAAAACGGCAAACAGGGAACGAATTCTCGGGCGAAGCGCCGCAGGGGCTAAAGCCCGTCCTTCGTTTTGCGGCGTTTGCGGCACGAGTAAACTCGTGCCCTTTTACAAAGCTTCTTGCTGAACGAGTTTTTCCGCAGCCTGTAAAGCCGTGCCCTTTCAAATCCCGCTCTACACCGACAGGAGATTTGCTCTAATCTCGCAATGCGGTCCGGAACGCGAACCATCCCTCGCCTCCCGTCTCTCGCTCGTGACGCGTATCACTGGTTAGACCACTTCCGCCTTTCTATACTCGGTTCGCGACGGCACTCCCGCGTGGCGTTATCATGCGGAGTGCGGCGAAGATGGGTCTGGCGCGCGAAGGCAGCCGAAGAAGGAGTGCAGGCATGGCGGAAACGGCAGGGGTTGGAGCAGGGCACGAGGCGGCGAAGCAATCGCTCGATCTTGCGGGATTGACGAAGATGTACGACTTCACCGGGAAGTCGGTTGCGATCACCGGCGGGGCCGGCGTTCTGGGCGCCGAGATCGCCGGCGCATTGGCCGGATGCGGCGCCGAAGTGGCCATTCTCGACGTGAATCCCGATGCCGGCAAGGCCGCGGTCGATGGCATGGGCGAGCCCGGCAAGCGCGTCTCCGTCTTCCAGTGCGACGTGCTCAACCACGATAGCGTGGCCAAGGCCGCCGAGGAGGTGACCGCCCGCTTTGGCAAGCTCGATTGCCTGGTGAATGGCGCGGGAGGCAACAGGCCGCAGGCCACCACGAGTCCCGATCTCAAGTTCTTCGATCTGCCCACGGACGCGCTGCGCTGGGTCTTCGAGCTGAATATTCTCGGCACCATTTTGCCTAGCCAGGCCTTTGGAAAAGCGATGGCGGCGCAGGGCTACGGCACCATCCTGAACATCTCCTCAATGAACGCCTTCCGGCCGCTCACGCGCATTCCGGCCTATTCGGCGGCCAAGGCCGCGGTGAGCAACTTTACCCAGTGGCTGGCCGTGCACATGGCGCAGGAGCATTCGCCCCGGATCCGCGTGAACGCCATCGCGCCGGGATTCTTCCTGACCAATCAAAACCGCTTCCTGCTGACCGACAAGGAGACCGGCGAGCTGACGGCGCGCGGCAAGGCGATCCTCGCGCACACGCCCATGGCGCGCTTCGGCGAGCCCCAAGACCTCTTCGGCGCGGTGCTCTGGCTGCTCTCGCCAGCCTCCGAGTTCGTTACCGGCGCGGTGGTTCCCATCGACGGCGGGTTTTCGGCGTACAGCGGCGTGTAAGCGCGATGCACCGTGACGCGCAGCGGTTTAAGGAGGCGCGCCCATGCTTCAACTGCCGATTGATTCTGCTTGGGTTGTGGTGCGCCCGGAGAGATTCGAACTCCCGACCTACTGATTCGTAGTCAGTCGCTCTATCCAGCTGAGCTACGGGCGCACAAGCGCGGGCTTCAGGACGAAGCCGCGTGGTCAAATTCAGATTACCAAGGTTGGAGCCCTTGCGCAACGCGCGCGTCAGGCGGTCGGGGCTCAGTTTGAGCGGAGCTTTCCCTCTGGGGTTAAACAGGCTGCGGAAAAACGGCGAACAGCAAACGAATTCTTGAGCGGGGCACTGGCAGGGGCTAAAGCCCGTCCTTCATTTTGCGGCGTTTGCGGCACGAGTAAACTCGTGCCCTGTTACAAAGCTTCTTGCTGAACGAGTTTTTCCGCAGCCTGTAAAGCCCCCTCTCATTTTGTGTGCGCTTACGGCACGACTGAAGTCGTGCCCTGTTACAAAGCTTCAAACCGAGAGAATAGGCATCAGGCTGCTGTGGCCGCGGCGGCCGGCGCGGGAGCCGCAAGCTGCGGCAGGTCCTCCTCGATTTCGAGTCCGGCGGCACGCACCAGGCTGGCGACCGCGGCGGCGTTCAAGCGCGTGGCGTCGAACTCGACGCGCAGAGTGCGGGCCTCGCCGTCGAAGCTGAGATGCCGGATGCCGTAGACATCGCGCACGCAGGCCAGTGCCAGCGCCACCTGCTCGGTGGGCGGAGCGGCATAGCGATAGACAATCTCCACCGTAGTCATGTTTAGAGGATAGCAGCGGGTACGGCCGCTGCACCGCTGCCTTACAGGCTCTTCAGATAGCTAAAGATCTCGGGGCTGGTCCAGTCCTGGGGGCCGACGAATTTCCGACGGATGATGCCGTTGCGGTCGATGAGGTAGGTCTCGGGCCACATGTCGGTGTGGAAGAGCCTGGCGGCGGATTCTTCCGGGTCGCGCACGGTGATGAGGTCCACGTGATGGCGGGCGATGAAGCGGGAATACGCATCCGGGTCTTCGTCGATGCTGACCGCCAGAATCACCAGGTTGGGCTGCTCGTGGTGCAGCGCGAGCAGCGACGGCATCTCCTCCAGGCAGGGCCCGCACCAGGTGGCCCAGAAGTTGAGCAGCACCACCTGGCCGCGGTAATTGGCCAGGTGGACGGTGGTTGTGCCGTCGGAGACCGAAAAATCGGGCGCCGGCTTGCCGGTTTGCGCCGGATGCGCGCCGCGATTGCAGGCCGCGAGAAGAGCGATGGGCGCCAGAACCACCCAGACGAGGAAGCCAGGAAACCGCACATCCTTATAATACGGAGCGAGAGGGCAGGAAGAAAACGGTGGGATACGATGGCGAGCGATAAGTCGGGACTGCGCGGATCGGACAGTTGGAAACCTGTGCTGGGCATCGGCGACCCGAGAGAGGGCGCGTCCGTGCGGGCGGACTGGCGCGAATGGGCGGCCAAAACCGTTCCGGGGACGGTTTTCGACCAGCCGGAGCCGGAGCAGCTGATCGAGTTGACGGTCATTGTTCCGGCGCGGAACGAGGAGGACTGCCTGGGCGCTTGCCTCCAATCGCTGGCCGGCCAGTCGGAAGAGATCTTCAAGCTCGGCAAGGATTGGGAGCTGATCGTGGTGGACGATCGCTCCAGCGACCGGACGGCCGAGATTGCGCGCGGCTCCGCCGGAGTGACTGTGATGGAAGCGGGCAAGCTCGAGCCGGGATGGACGGGCAAGACCAACGCCGTGTGGACGGCGGCGCGGCGGGCGCGCGGGCGCTGGCTGCTCTTCACCGATGCGGACACGATCCACGAGCCGGGCGGGTTGCGCCACGCCATGCACGAGGCGGAACGGCACAAGGTGGGCATGTTGAGCTACTCGCCGCGGCAGATTGTGACGGGGCTGGCGCAGCGCTCGCTCATGCCGCTGGTGTTTTGTGAGTTGGCGCTGGCCTATCCGCCGGCCAAGGTTTCAGATCCCGCGCAGCGTATCGCGGCCGCCAACGGGCAGTTTCTGCTGGTGGAGCGCGAGGCGTACCGCAAGCTCGGCGGACACACGAGCGTCGCCGATAAGGTGCTTGAAGACGTGGAACTGGCGGTTCTGGCCAAGCGGCGCCGGGTGGGACTGCGCTTTCGGTACGCGGACGACATCGTCGCTGCGCACATGTATCGGAGCACCGTGGCGATGGTCGAGGGCTGGACCAAGAATCTGAAGCTGCTCTTCGACAACGCGCTCGCCCTCGCGATCTTCCGAGCCATCGATCTTTTTCTTCTTTTTGGACTGCCGGTTTTGGCTTTCGAGCTGTGGAACGCGCGGCTGGGCCCGCACGGCCTGGAGTGGCTGGGCGCGGGATGGATTCTGGCGCTCCTGTGGCTGCGCACGCTCTTTCGCTTTTATATGCGCGTGGCCAAGTCGAACTTTCCCTTTCTGGATTGCGCCATCTCGCCGCTGGGTCTGCCGCTGTTTGTGGGGCTGCTCTATCGCAGCTGGTTTCAGCACCGGATTCTGANNTCACTTTGCCGCTCTATGCCGATGGTCTCAGGAAGATACGCCGCAATCTTGCCCAGGCTCAATCTGGCCTGAGACCGAGAGCCGTGAAGATTGGATTCTTTTCGGCCGAGCAGCTCACCCACATTAACGAAGCCAGGGCAGCGAGGCGGCTCCCGGTTCTGCTTCCTGAAATCGTGTTCCACGGCGTGCATCTTTATCGGAGCAGATGTGCAAAGGATGGCTATACGATCGAGCAGGTTCTGGAGCAGATTCAAAGCGCCTTTTCGGATTCTTCCGCGGTTGATTTTTCGGCTTCTTCGTCGGTCATGCGCAATCCCAATAAGAGAATGGACCACAATGGAAACCTGGTACATGACGAAGCGGTATTTGAATGCACTGGCAGATATCCATACGCGGATCTGTTTTCAGTAATCCCAAAGGGAGACGGAAGGCCGAGGCTCAAAAAAGCGAAAGGGCCACTCGAAGAGTGACCCTTTCAAGGTGCTAATGAAAAATATGTGTGCTTGGGTAGCGTATTCCTTCCAAGCCTCAACCTTTCAGTAATATCAGGATGGCACCTTTGACAATCCGTGTCAACACGTTTTGTGGTCGCTTGAGATTTGCGCTGATTTCATGAAACCGGAGGGAGATTGGCGCATCTTGTTGGAAGAAGGGGTCTCATGATCTTCCTGACGCGGCGGGCGNNGGCCGCTGCGCCAATCGCAACGGGCACGGGCACAATTACACGCTGGAGGTGACGGTTGCCGGCGAGCCCGATCCCGTGACCGGCTTCGTGGTCGATCTCAATTGGCTCAAGGATGTGATGGAGCGCGAGGTGCTTTCAGCATACGACCACAGGCACCTGAATCTCGAGGCGCCGGAGTTCAAGAACGCGATTCCCACGACCGAAAACATCGCCATCGCGGCGTGGCAGCGGCTGGAACCGGCGATCAATTCTGGAGGCGTCGGGGCGGCAGGCGGCGCAAGATTGAGCCGGATTCGCGTCTACGAGACGCCGGAGATCTTCGCGGAATACCGAGGTGAAGCGTGAGGGCGTATTTTGGCCGCCGCTACCTGGTCAGCGCAAGCCACCGGCTGCACACCGGCGAATTGAGCGCCGCAGAGAATCGCGCGGTGTATGGAAAGTGCAACAATCCGCACGGCCACGGGCACAATTATGTTGTTGAAGTGCTGGTAGGCGGCGCGGTCGATGCCGAGACGGGAATGGTGGTGGACATGGTGGCGCTGGATGGTACAGTTCGCAAGCAGGTTTTAGATCGCTTCGACCACGCCAACCTGAATCTCGATCCGTTGTTTAGGGATCGCGTGCCCACGACGGAGAATTTCTCCAAGGCGATTTTTTCCTTGTTGAGCGATGCGCTGCCGCAGGGCGAACTGGAGCACGTACGCGTGGAAGAGACGGAAAATAATTTCTTTGAATGTTCGGCGAGAGGATGACGAGCGATGGCACAGCCGATTGTTGCGAGCAAACCGGTGCGGAGAGCGGTGGAAGCGGGAGACGGGCTGAGCACGTTCACAACCCAGGAGATGTACCGCGAGATTCTCTCGCGCCTGGGCGAAGATCCCGATCGCGAGGGCCTGCGCCTGACGCCGGAGCGCGTGGAGAAGGCGATGGCTTTTCTGGCCAAGGGCTACGACGAGGATCCGGCAAGGATTCTGCGCGGCGCGCTCTTCGAGGAAGATTACGACGAGATGGTGATCGTCAAGGACATCGAAATGTTCTCTCTGTGCGAGCACCACATGCTGCCTTTTTTCGGCAAGGTGCACGTGGCCTACATTCCCAAGGGCAAGGTGATCGGCTTGAGCAAGATTCCGCGGCTCGTCGAGGTCTTTGCGCGGCGCCTGCAGGTGCAGGAGCGGCTGACGCGGCAAATAGCGGATTCCATTCAGGAGGCCATTGCGCCGCAGGGCGTGGGCGTGGTCATTGAAGCGCGGCACCTGTGCATGATGATGCGCGGCATCGAGAAGCAGCATTCGTCCACGGTCACCAGCGCCATGCAGGGCTGCTTCCGGCAGAAAGAAACGCGCTTGGAGTTCCTCTCGCTGGTGCGCCAGCCGGGCACGGGAACGGTCTGAGGAACTTAATCTGTAGCGCCGGCCTCCAGGCCGGCTGTCGTGTGGGCCTCCTGGCCCACACTTGGCTTAGATATTCGATCTCCGGATGACCTCCAGGCCGCGGCAGTCTCGATTTACTTCAAACGCCTATCGCCGGCGGCATGTTCAAGTACCTTCCCCGCAACGCATTGGCGGCGGCAAGGGCGCGATCGAATCTCCGCCTGGCGGTTTTGTCGATGCGGTCCAGCAGCGGTTGATCCGGTTCGAGAGCCAGAACCTGGTGCGCAATCTCTTTAAACTGCAGCCAGTCGTGCCAGTCGCCGATGCGGCGCTGCACATCGCCCAGCGCCTCTAACAGACCGGCATCGGCATCCTCATCCAGCTGCAGGGTGTAACGCAGTTCCTTCACCTTCAACCGGAAGCCATGCAGATTCTCGGCATCGAACGGTTGCCAGCCGCCGAGTTCGCGGATCACATCCATAGCGGCGGCATGAATTTTTTCCTGGTTTTGGTCGGCCTTGGTGCTTGAACCCGCGTGCTTCAACGCCGACGAGACAAACCTGGAATACTCCTTGAGATCTTCCAGCACGGTCTTGCTCCGGCGTTCGAGCACGCGTGCCAGTTTCCCGGCATGCTGCTGCCGGGCCGTTTCAAGATGGGCAAGCAGGCGGGCCAGCGATTCTCCGGCGCAATCCCGCGCCAGCTTGCGCGCGATGGCCAGGAGCACGTCCATGTTGCGCACTTCGCCGGCAGCTTTGCGCACCGGCTCAATGGCTTTGACAAGACGCCGCGACTTCTTAGGATGAGCGGTCTCGAGCACAACGGCGACCGCCTCGACCCGCCGCGAGGCGGTGCGCAGCTTGTGCACACTTTGGGGCGAGAGATCGCCGCGCAAGCTCGCGAGGGATTTGCCGAGCTCGCGCAATGCCTTTCGCACGCGTTCCAGTTCGCCGGCCATTCCTCTCCAGTCTCTCACCTGTGCTTCCCGTGCGCACAGACGCAATCGGTCCGCTCCAGGGCAATCACATGAACGAAAAAATCTGAAGAAAGTTGTCTTGAAAGGGCACGGCTTCAGCCGTGCCGTAGAGACCTCCCGAAGGAATGTCTGGCCTTCAGGCCTAAGGGATGGGGTTGAGCCGGCAAAAACATCCCTCAGCGGCTAAAGCCGAGGCCGTTTTGCCATCTCCATCGGCACCCTTCGACTATCGCTCAGGGCAGGCTTTGAAGCCGTGCCCTCTCAAAACCCATCGCTTCCGATGGTCCACCATCTTCGTGCGACTGCCACGCAGATCAGCCGCGAACCCCAACCATCTCGAGCGCCTCGGCAGCATTCGCGGCCACGCGCATCAGGCCTCGGTTGCGCGCTTCGATGAAGCCGTTGGCCACGGCGGTATCGAGAAAAGCCAGCAAGCCGTCCCAGTAATTCATGGTGTTGATGAGCACGATGGGCTTGGCGTGCAGGCCGATCTGCGCCCAGGTCACGGCTTCCAGCAGCTCGTCGAGCGTGCCGTAGCCGCCGGGCAGCACCAGGATCGCGTCCGAGAGTTCGTGCATGCGGGCCTTGCGCTCGTGCATGTTGGGCACCAGTTCGAGCGAGGTGAGGCCGGTGTGCGCGATCTCGCGGCCGTTGAGCGCTTCGGGGAGCACGCCGATGACTTCGGCGCCCTGGACGAGGGCCGCGTCGGCCAGCACGCCCATTAGTCCGCGGCTGGCCCCGCCATAGACCAGGCCCAGGCCGGCTTTGGCGATGGCGGTGCCCAGCGCCGAGGCTTCCGCGCGAAAGGCGGGGTTCGATCCGAAGGCAGATCCGCAAAAAACCGCCACGCGGCTTAGGGGCTTGGCTGATTGAGTCATGGTATTTCCAGAATAACGGGGCGAGCGGGGCAGAGCGCAATCAGGCCTTTTCTTGGGCGGGCAACTGTGTCATGCTTGCGTGCATGGGAAACAAAGATAAAGGCAAAAAGGAAATCAAGAAGGCTCCCAAGCCGAAGCCGAAACCGGAACCCTCGCTCAAGCGTGAGATCTTCACGCCTCCGCCGCCGAAGTAGGCGGCGGTGCGAGTGCGTGGTTCGTTGAGCGGCTGAACAGCCGACTGCGGGAGGCGTGTCGCTGGTTGACGGCTGCGCTGCTGCGCCGCCAGCTTTCCTGCTGAGTTGAAACAGGTGGGTTTGGATTCGTGCTTTCCCACATCTCAAAATCGAGATGTGGGGCACCCATTTTTCGTGCTGAATTGAAAGGAGGCGGGTTGGGGTTCGTGCTATCCCACCCTTTCGCCAAGGAACGGCGAAAGGATGGGGCACGGAAGGCTCTTCTTTGAGCGGTCAGAGGCCTAGCAGCGGTTGGGCGCGTCAGGGTTGCGTGGGGGCGGGTTGCGGTTGGGCGTTGCGCGCCTGGGCTTTTTCCGCGAGCACCTTGTGGGCGTTGTCTTCGAGGGCCTGCGCCTCGGGCATGTAGGTGAGCGCCTTCTGGATCTCGGGATCCCAATCGGCGATGACACGCAACCCGGCCAACTGGCCGAACTGGATGGTTTCGATGTCCTTCTTGATGCGCGCCTTGATCCAGTCAGAGACGCCGTTGATGTCGGCATCGGTCCAGTCGACGCCCTGGGCGGTGAGGGACTTCCTGAACTCCGCCATCACGGCGTTGTCGACCTCGAAGTTCTTGTCGACGCTGTGCGTGGCCACGTAGACGGGCGCGAAGTGGAAGAATACGTCCTTATAGGCCAGTTCGTCCTGGAAGCGGTTGGTCTTGGGCGACTCGATCTTCTCGTCGGGCGTGATGCCGCCGCCGCCGTAGACGGTGCGGCCAGAGTCGGTGAGCTTGACCTCGAGATTGGAGGAGTTGGGAGCCAAAGCGCCGGCGTGGTTGTAGTAGTCGTAGAGCGAAACGCCCGCGTAGTTGCGCTGAATGAGGCGGCCGGAGGGCGTGTAGTAGTGGTAGGTGGTGAGCGCAAGGCCGGTGTCTTCGCTGAGGTTGTAGACGGTTTGCACCAGGCCCTTGCCGAAGGTGGTTTCGCCGACGATGAGGGCGCGGTCGTGATCCTGCAAGGCGCCGGAGACGATCTCGGCGGCCGAAGCGGTGTCGCGATTGACGAGCACGACGATGGGAAAGGCTTTGCCGCCGTTGCCGTGCGTGGCGGTGTAGTTCACGTCGGGGTAGGCGCGTCCGCGCTGCGTGACGATGGTCTGGCCCTTGGTGAGCAGGTGGTCGCAGACATCGACGGCCTGGTTCAGCAGTCCGCCGGGATTCTCGCGCAGGTCGAGCACCAGGCCCTTGAGATTGCCGAAGCTGTCGATGGCTGCTTCCATCTCGTCGCCGGTGGTCTCCTGAAACTGCGTGAGGTGGATGTAGCCGATGCCGGGACGAATCTCAAACTTGAGATCGACGGAGGGGTGCGGAATCTCGTCGCGAATCAGGTTGAAGACCAGCGGCTTGGGCTGGCCGTAGCGCTGCATGGTGACTTCGACCGGCGTGCCCTTGGGGCCCTTGAGCGCCTTGGCCACCTGGTCGGAGGTCCAGCCCTCGGTGGATTTCAAGTCGACCTCGACGATCTGATCGCCGGGATGGATGCCGGCGCGGAACGAGGGCGTGTCCTCGTAGGGCGTGACCACAAAGACCTTGCTCTTGCCCTCGTCGTTCTGCTGCTGAATGATCATGCCCACGCCGTAGTAGCGGCCGCGCTGGTCTTCGCGGAGGCGGGCATAGGCCTTGGGATCGTAGAAGTGCGAGTGCGGATCGAGCACCTGCAACATGCCGGGGATGGCGCCGTCGTAGATGGCGGCGTCGGCCTTATCGCCGGCGATGGGCTCGGCGTAGTTCTGCTCCACCAGGGCGTACACGTCGGTGAAGGTCTTCATGCTGTCGCGGAGCTGGCTCTCGTCCTGCGAGGACTGCGCGCCTACCTTCTCCTCAAGCAGGCTGCCAAAGAAGGCACAAAAGGCAAAAAACCAAACGCATATACAAATGCGACGGAAGATGAACCAAGCACGGCGGTGACGATGAAAAATCGCATACGTAAGCCAATTCGCGGCTACCAATAACGCCAGGCGCACTAACCACACTAAAAGATGCAGGCGTACTTCCATTTGCTGCTCCTGACGCCGATTCTAAACGGCTGGATTATCCTCTGGACTGCGGCGGGTTCACGCTCGGGAAGGACCTGGTACGGCAGTCTAGGGCTTGAGTATAGCACTGGGGTGTTGGACGCGCCGGGCTAAGGTCGGGTAGCGGCGGAGACGGGCCAATCAGTGATCGGAAGGGGGAATGCTGGAATTCTCGCGCCCCCTGGGCGGCTGCAGGGCCCCGGCGGGCCGGTAGGGTCCTCATTTCGATCTCCAGTGCGATGACCGGCTTTTTGGTAGTGTCCTATTCGCGCGTTGCTAAGAATTTCCTAACGAACTCCGGTAATCCTACGGAGAATAAGCTGCTTCCAGCATCGTCGCGCGAATTCTGTGTTGCTGGCTCAAAACCACTACGTTCACAGAGCGGCGATTTCCGAGGAGGCAAGATGACACAGGAGGAATTAGAACTGCTCTATATTTTAGGCGAAGAGGAGCCTAAGAACCTGGAGCAGTACGAAGCAAAGCAAGAGCCGCAAGAGCAGCTGCCTTTTGATTTACCTGAGCTTCGTCGCGTTGCAGCGTAGCAATTTGCCGCCCCACGCTGACGCATCAGGGCTTTTTGATTGGCAATAGGCCGAAATAGTACAATTTTCAGGCGACTTCAGTAGTTCAGTCTGATGATCACCAGCATCCACACCCTGATTTATTCCGACGATGCCCCCGCAACGCGCGCATTCCTTCGCGACGTCCTGGGCTGGCCCTACGTCGAGGATGCGCTGGGCGGAGGCGCGGGCTGGCTGATCTTCAAGACCGGGCGGAGTGAGATGGGCGTGCACCCGACCCACGGCGTCTACGATGGCAAGACGTACGAATCGCCGCGGCGCCATCTGATCTCCCTGATGTGCGACGACATCTCACACACGGTCGCAGAGCTGAAGGGCAAAGGAGCGGAGTTCCGCGGCGAAGTTCAGGATCACGGGTACGGACTCGTGGTGATGATGGCCGTACCTGGCGCGGACGACGTCATGCTTTACGAGCCCAAGCATCCGCTGGCGTATAGCCTATGACCGATTGAAAGGGCAACTAACTCACTGCCACCTTTCACCCTTCGCAAGGCATCTATCGAATTTGGACACTACCGGCGGGCCGGGAACATCGCATTCCTGCTGCCTTGGCATTTACAATGGCGTCTATGCATCAGGTGGCAGAATACAGTGACTCCGCCGCCCAGGCGGTTGCCGACATTATGACTTCAAGACTTCTCAGCACATTCGTGGCATGCGTGCTCAGCATCATGCTGATCGCGGGAAATGCCCACGCGCGCGCCCAGGCCAATGAGCCGGCCAGCCCCTACGGCGGCGCGGTGGCCGAGGACATCATTGCCCGCGTCAACGATCAGATCATCACCCAGTCGGATTACAACCGCGCCCAGTCGGAGCTGGACCAGGAGGCGCGCGAGCACGGCGAGTCGATGCAGGCGATCTCGGCAGCGCACAAGGACCTGCTGCGCAATCTGGTCGACCAGCAGCTCTGGCTCTCGAAGGGTAAAGAGCTGAACGTCACCGGCGAGACGGAGCTGGTGAAGCGGCTGGACGAGATTCGCAAGCAATATAACCTGGACACGATCGAGGATCTGGAAAAGGCAGCCCGCGAACAGGGCGTCTCGTTCGAGGACTTCAAAGCCAACATCCGTAACCAGATCATCACGCAGCAAGTGATGCGTGACGAAGTTGGCGAACACATCCAGATGACGCCGGGCGAGGTGGAGCGCTTCTACGAGGAGCACAAGCAGGATTACGCGCAGCCGGAGAGCGTGCGGCTGAGCGAGATTCTGATTTCAACCGGCGGCGGCGACGATCCCGCCAAAGTGGATGCGGCCAAGGCCAAGGCGGGCGACATCGAGGCCCGGCTGCACGCGGGCGGCGACTTTGCGCAACTGGCGCGCAGCTTCAGCGACGGGCCGACGGCGTCGGAGGGCGGCGAACTGGGCCAATACAAACGCGGCCAACTGGGCAAGCTGCTTGAAGATAAGACATTCGATCTCGAATCCGGGCAATACACCGATCCCGTCCTGACCAAACAGGGCTACATCATCCTGAAGGTGGTGCAGCACACGCCAGGCGGACCGCGGCCGTTCAAGGAAGTAGAGCAGGACGTGGATGAGGCCTACTACATGAGCCGGATGGAGCCGGCGATCCGCGATTATCTGAGCAAGATGCGCGATGAGGCCTTTATCCAGGTCAAGCAGGGATACGCGGACTCCGGCGCGACCTACGGCGAGCTGCATCCCAGCATTGCATTCAGCGCCTATGTGCCGCCATCGCCCAAGAAGAAGGCGAAGGCAGAGAGGACGCGGTTCCGCGAGAGCACGCGCAGTTTCCGGCCGAAATCGGAAGCGGCAGCGCCCGCGCCGGACGCAAGCGCGGCGCCGGCGACTACGCCGGCAGCTGCACCGGCATCTACCAAGAAGGGCAAGAAGGAAAAGCAAAGCACGGAGAAGCCCGGCAAGAGAGAGAAGATCCGCTACGGAAAGGCGCCGCGCGAAACTCTGCCCACCGCAGCCACGAACTCCTCCACGGAGAATGCGGGTGCGCTGCCGGAGACGGCTTCGAATGCGGAACAGCCGGTGAATCCGCTGGAACCCACGGCGCCCACCAAACGGACGCGCTTCAGCGACCGCGCGCGGGAGAAGAAACCCAAGACGAGCCCGGCTCAGAGAAGCGCAAATGCGCCTGTGGCGCCGGATGCGGCCGAAGTGGCCGACCGGCAGACCCAGTCCGCGCCTTTGGGCCTGAACGGGACGACCACGCAGACCAAGAAAAAGAAGAAGGCATCGGAGACGACGGCCGAGAAGACGCGCCTGGCGCAGAAGAAGAACACGGACACTAGCGAGCCGAAGCCGGCGCCGCAGCCGACGCCGATTCCGCAAGTGCCGGGAGCTCCCGCGCCTGCGCCGGATACGCCGCAGCCGGCGCCACAGCCGCAGCAACAACCCCAGAAGTAGCGCTCACAACCGGTCGATTTCATCGCACGGGCCCGGGAGACGACTCCGGGCTCGCGGTGTTTTTGGGCGTGGCGGGCTCCCACCCTTTTCGCACAATGCGCGAAAAGGATGGGGCACGGGGGTGATGGGTACACCCATTTTGAAATTGCTATAGTACCGTGCGATCAAGTTTCGGACTTTTCCAGGTCCCCCAAAGCGAGGGACCTGGGGCACCCGGCGTGTGGGCATGGGCTCCCACCCTTTTCGCACAATGAGCGATCCTTCGACTTCGCTCAGGAGGATGGGGCACGGTAAGCTCCTTGGCTAGTTGAGCCATTTGCGTTAATCTTCTCGGCAGAATGAAAGACATCTATATTTCCGAACTCATGGGCTTCGACGAGGGAAAACTCTTCGACGGCTTTTTCCTGGTTTTGGCCAAGCAGCAGCGGACCACGAAACAAAGCAAGGCCTACCTGAACCTGACGCTCGGCGATAAGACCGGCCAGATCGAGGCGCGGGTGTGGGAGTTGAACGATCCGCGCATCGCGAAGGAATTCGATCGCGGCGATATCGTCAAGGTGCGGGGCAGCGTCTCGCGTTACGAGGAGCGCACGCAGCTCAAAGTGGATCAACTGCGCAAGGCGCAGGCGGGCGAGGCCGACAAGCTCGACATGCTGCCCGCGACGACGCGCGACGTGGGCGAGTTGTGGGCGCAGCTTGAATCGGCGGTCAAGAGCCTGGCGAATCCGGATCTGAAGCGGCTGCTCGAGGCGCTGCTCGGCGACGCGGCGCTGGCACAAGCCTACCGCGAGGCGCCGGCGGCGCGGCAATTGCACCATGCGTGGCTGGGAGGCCTGCTGGAACACGTGGTCAGCCTGCTGGGTTTGGCCGATCGCGTGGCGGCGCACTATCCGCTGCTCGACCGCGATCTGCTCGTAACCGGCGTGATTCTCCACGACATCGGAAAGATCCGCGAGCTCGAGTGGGAAACGGGTTTCGACTACACCGTCGAGGGCGTACTGCTGGGACACATCCAAATCGGCGTCGATCTTGTCGAGAAGACCATCGCCGCGCTGCCCGATTTTCCTCCGCGGCTGCGCACCCTGGTGCTGCACATGATCCTGTCGCACCATGGCAAGCTCGAATTCGGCTCGCCCAAGCTACCCATGATTCCCGAGGCGGTGGTGCTCAACTTCATCGACGATCTGGATGCAAAGATGCAAGCCATGGCGAGCGAGTACGAGAAGTCGGCGCGCGAAGGCAGAGCGCCGGACGAGCTCACGGGCAAGGTGTGGTCGCTCGATCAGCGGCAGTTGCTGAATACGAAGGCGTGGCTCAAATAGGCGCGCCGGAAAAGCGGCTTTGAGGTAGAATTGCGGCAATCTTATGTTTCCCAGATCGTTTTATCTTGGTTTGCTCGCCGTGTGCCTGTGCCGCGCTGCTTACGCCGGTCCCGATCAGTGGGTCGAAGTGCGCAGCGCGCACTTTACCGTCATCACCGACGCGGGTGAGAAACAGGGCCGCCACCTGGCGGACCAGTTCGAGCTCATGCGTTGGGTCTTTCAAACGCTGTACCCCAAGGCTAGCGGCGACCCGGCGGAACCCATCGTGGTGATCGCGGCAAAAAATCAGAAGGTCTTTGAAGCCATGGAGCCCACGGCCTACCTCGCGAAGGGCCAACTGAAGCTAGGCGGTTATTTCTCGCATACCCAGGAGAAAAACTATATTCTGCTGCAACTCGAAGCGGAATATGAGCATCCGTTCGCGGCTGTTTACCACGAGTACACCCACTTGCAGTTTATGGGCGCGGCAGCCTGGATGCCCTTGTGGCTGAATGAGGGCCTGGCGGAGTTCATGCAGAACACCGACATTCACCAAAAAGACGTTGTGCTGGGCCAACCAAGCAGGGACGACATTCTCTATCTGCGACAGAACAGGCTAATCCCACTTAGCGTTTTGTTCAAGGTCGATGCCAAGTCGCCCTATTATCACGAAGAGCAGAAGGGTTCGGTCTTCTATGCCGAATCGTGGGCGCTGACGCATCTCCTAGTGCTGAGGGATCGCCACAAGAATACGAACCAAATCGGCGAGTATATGAATTTCCTCAGTCACGGCCAGGAGCCAGTGGCCGCCGCAGAGAAGGCATTCGGCGATCTGCAACAACTGCAAGGCGACCTCGAAGGCTACGTCAATCGGAGCATTTTCACGGCGGTTGATATGTCGGCCGCGGCCGCGCCGATCGACGAGTCAACTTTCACAGTGAGGCCCTTGACACAAACAGAGTTCGACGCCCGGCGCGCGGACGTGCTCTGTCATGCCGGCCGCGAAACTGAGGCGCGCGCTTTGCTGGACACGATTTTGAAGGAAGATCCGAGCAATGTGCAGGCGCACGAAACCATGGGCCTTCTCGAACTTCGCGCGGGACATCGTGACGAGGCGCGGAAATGGTATGAGGAGGCGGTCAAACTCGACTCCACAGACTACCTTGCCTACTTCAACTTCGCGTCGCTCAGCATGAATGAGCCCCCCGGACCGAACGACAAAGCGATTGAGGACGGCCTGCGCAAGGCGATCGAATTGAATCCGCGATTTGCGCCTTCCTACGACAGACTGGCGAGTTTCCTTGCCATGCGGCACGAGAATCTCGATGAAGCGCACATGATGAATCTGTGGGCAGTCCAATTGGATCCTAGCGAAGTTGCGTACCGCATGAACTCGGCAAGTGTGCTGATGGAGATGGAGCGGTACGACGACGCGGTCGCGGTGCTGCGCGTCGCCGAGAAGGTCGCCAAGAATCCCGAGCAGGTGGCCATGGTGCAGAACCAGATTGACGTGGTTGAAAGAATCCGCACAGCGCACGCGGAGGCCGAGTCTTCCGTCAACGCGCAAAACAGCGCGCCGTCAGAAAATCCGAACGGAACGTCTGGGGTTGTGACGGTGGTTGCGGAAGAACCACGGAAGCATCCGGCAGCGGCAGAGAACGCGCCAAAACATGCCGCCGTGGGAATGATTCACGAAGTGGTCTGCGGTTATCCGTCGGTGCTTGAGTTCAAGCTGGACACGGCGGCAGGCAAGAAACTCTCGCTCTACAACAACGTGATGCAGAGCATCGAGCTGTCCGCGGTGGGATTGGTACTAAGCAACCCGGTGAAGCCATGCAGCGACTTTGAGGGCAAAAAGGCGAAAGTCGAGTTTGCGGAAAGCCCCGACAAATCGGTGGATGGGCAAGTGATCGCTATTGAATTGATGAAATGAGCGCCAAACTCAGCTTCCCGGCCGCATCGGGTTGATGAACTTCAGGCCTGCGAAGTGTTTTTCGTTGTCCGTCACCAAAACGCAGTCGTTAGCTTCGGCAACGGCGGCGAGGATCATGTCCAGCGGGCTGCGCGGTCGCCCAACTCTTGCTCCCTCCGCCATGATGCGTCCCCATATGAGTCCTGCTTCTTCATCGAAAGGAAGAATCCGCCCAGCGAACACCGACTGAGGCCCATTGGGCCCGGCGAACCAATGCTCCAATTCTGCACGCTTACGGCCAGCCGGCTTTGACTGCACGCCGCGCCAGATTTCTGCCACGCTCAGCGATGCAATATACAAATCTTCATCTGCCTGTTGGTCCACCCAGGATTTCAATTGCTGCGAAGGCACGGGCTTGGTCGGGTTGCTCAGGATATTCGTATCAAGCAGATAGCGGCTCACAGGTCGATCTTTCGCGGCTTCACGAATGGACGCTTCAGGTTCAGATCTGCAATGGGCCAGCGGCGCAGTGCTTCGTAGATGCCACCCTTCTTACGCGTGTCGGGTGCGATTTTTTCGCGGACGGTGGCGCGAAGCTCTTCCGCCTCCAGACTGTTTTCGGTGAGCCGCCTGGCCAGGGAGCGTACCAAATCCCGGTCCTTCTCCAGGGCCAACACCTCGAACCGGGCCATGCCGCGCCTGGACAAGCGCTTCCGGTAGTTGTCAACCGCTCTCGCTTGCGCCGAAGTGCCCATGTCGACTCTCCTATATATCCGGTAATATATCCTGTAATAGGGCGAAGGTCAAGTCAGGTTCAGCCGACAAGCCAATCCCACTGCTCTTGGGTGAGCGGAACCACGGAGAGACGGCCGATGGTGACGAGTGGCGACTTGGCGAAGAGCTTTTCGGCCTTGATCTGGTCGAGGGTCTTCGGCTGCTTCAGGCGCTTGCCGGCTTTGACGCGCACGATGGGAACATTGGGATCGGTCGCGTCGACGCTCACGACGGTTCCCGCGCCGACGGCGGTGCGCTCATCGCCGGTGTGGTAGAAGATCCCCTTCGTTCACGCTTTCATTTCGCGCAGATGCTTTACGGCTGTCGGGTTAGTCACGCCATCCC
>PLSB01000127.1 GCA_003165005.1 Acidobacteriaceae bacterium
GCACGACACCGGCAAAGGGCGCCGCAACGGCGAACATGCGACGCAGAGCGTAGACCTGGCCGACAGCTTCCTGGCGCGTCTGGATTTCGACGCCGAGGAGCGCGAGTCTATTCTCAAGCTCATTCGATTGCACCTGGAGATGTCGGCGGCCATGCGCCGCGATATCTTCGACCTCGACAACGTGCGCGCATTTGCCGAGAAGATCGGCGAACCGCAGATGCTGAAGATGCTCACGGTGATGACCTTCGCCGACATCAAGGCCGTGAACCCCGACGCCCTGACTCCATGGAAGGCNNGCATCCGCTCCATGGTTCCGGCCGCGCAACACGACGCGCTCCGGCAGTTCCTCGAGGGGCTGCCGCAGCGCTACCTGCAAACCCGCCTCGCCGAGCAAATTCGCAATCACTTTCAGATGGCCGCTAACCTGGATGAGGATAACGTGCAACTCGATCTGCGGCCCGCCCGCCAGCTTTTCGATTTGACCGTCATCACGCGGGATCGCAAACGCCTGTTTGCCGATGTGGCAGGCGTGCTGGCCGCCTGGGGAATGAACATTGTGCGGGCCGGCGCCTACTCGAACGATGCCGGCGTGATCGTTGACAGTTTCCATTTCTCCGACGTTTTCCGGACCCTCGAGCTGAACCCCAGCGAAAAGGAACGTTTTCTCTCGAGTGTTCACGATGTGGTGGCGGAAAAGACCGAGGTTCAGCAACTCCTCGACGCGCGCCGTCACCTGAATCATCCCAACAACCTCAAAGTCGAGGTCTCCACCAAACTCGATTTCGACAATGAGGCGTCAAGCCACTCCACGCTCTTGCAGGTGGTGGCGCAGGATCTGCCCGGCCTGTTGCGCCAGATCGCNNGGCGAAACCGCCATCGACGTCTTCTATCTCACCAGCAACGGCGAAAAGCTCACTCCCGAAGCGCAGCAAAGTCTGGGCAAAGACATGACCGCGGCGCTGGAAGCAATGCGCGCGCCACGGGCCTGACGGCGAGCAGAAGCGGAAACGCGGATCCCAGAGCAAAACCAGAATTCACGTGCCCAAGCGTAGAGCCTGCAGGGCGGCTTTTACTTAGGGAAAAAGCCACTTGGCCGACGTGCTTCCGGGATATATCTACTCTGGTTCCGCTGTGCGCACCAGATACTCGTCAACCAAAACCGAGACCAGCACCGCCGTGGGGATGGCGACCATGGCGCCAAGGATTCCTTCGAAAGCGGCGCCGATGAGAAGAGCCACAAAGATGGCAAGCGCAGGGAGATTGACGCGGCTTCTCATGATGCGAGGAATAAGCCATGTATTTTCGATCTGGAGATAGACGAGAAAGAAGATGGCGACGCCGAGCACGCGTCCCCATGAATCGATGGCCGCTACCAGGATGGCGAGCCCGAGAGAGACAGCGGCGCCAAGGACGGGGATGATGTTGAGCAGACCAGTGAGTACACCGAGCGCGTAGGCGTAGCGGACACCCAGCGAGAGATAGACAATCGTGCTGACCACTCCGAGGATGAGCATCAGGCTCGCCTGGCCAAGCAGCCACTTCTCCATGCGAATGGCCGCGCGCTGGAGCGTATCGTCGAGCCGCTTCCGGGGTTGCGGCTGGAGAAATGAGAGAAACCAGTGGTAAGCGCCCTCGCCCTCAAGGATGAAGTAAAGGGTAAGAACAAATCCGGCAACGATCTGAACGAGGTCGCCCGCCCATTCCCTGAAGGAGAGCAGCAGATAGGCCGCGGTCTGGCTTATAGAGCCCTGAATCCACGCGATGACCTCGTCGGAGTTCAGCCGGTCGGCGAAGGGGATCTTTTGGAACCTGGCCAAAAAAGCAGGAACGCGCGTGGGCATTTCGCCGCTGAGAGCCTGCAAGTCGCGGAGGACGGGCGGGAGAGCGAGAAATCCGAAGGCGGTGAGGAGTGCGGCCACAGCCAGCAAAAGGATGAGGATCGCCGCCGAGCCATGGAAGGGCTGCCACCGGCCGATGCGAATCCGCGACGTGGCTCGAACTACTGGCGCAAGCACGACGGCAAAAAGCGCAGAGACATAAAGCAAGACGAGCACACCACGGATCAGCCACGCCAGGTAGAGAGCTATCGCCAAGGCGAAGGCAAAGACGATGTGGCCGCGAACGCTGTGCGAATTGTCATGGGACTGAGTCTTAGCCACGATTCTTACCGGTCCCCGCTCAGGATAGACCCGACGATGCCGCCCAGCAGGCCTCCACCAACGGCTGCCGCAGGCGTGGAGCGTGCTTCGGCCCGAGGCAGGTACTCACTGATCTGGTGCGCCAAACGTGAAATAGGCAGCGTTTGCAGCCAAACCGTTCCGGGGCCGGCCAACTCCGCGAGGAAAAGTCCATCGCCGCCGAAGATCATGTTTTTAATGCCCGGGACCATGGTGATCTGGAAACCGACGGTCGATTGAAACGCGCCCACGTGGCCGGGATGCACGCGCAGCAGTTCGCCGGAAGCCAGGTTCTTCTGGATGAGCTCGCCTGAGAGCTCAATCCACGCCGTGCCCACGCCGCCGATGCGTTGCAGCAGGAATCCGTCGCCGCCAAAGATGCCCGCGCCGAGCGACTGCTGGAAGCCCAGGGTGATGGTGACCTGCGGCGTGGCGCAGAGAAAGCCGTGGCGGTGCACCAGATAATCCTGCCCCGGCGCGAGTTCGACCGGCACAATGTGGCCGGGGACTTTGGCAGCGAACGAAACCGAACCCGGATACTGGATGGCGCGGTACTCGGTCATGAAGATGCTGGCGCCGGCCACCGCGCGCTTCAGCACGCCGAATACACCGCCGCCCCCGCCCATCTGGGTGTGCGTCGTCATCTGGATGGATGCGGTCATCCACGAGAGCTCGCCGCTCTCAGAGAACACGCTCTCATCGGGATTGAGGTCGACTTCGAGAACCGGCATGGTGGTGCCGAGAATGCGGGGTTGCATAAGGAATGCCTCCTGTCAGGGAACAGTGTATCGAAAAGCAGGGACTAAGGGACTAAGGAACTGAAGGACTAAGGGGCTGCGGGGCGGCGATCATTCCGGGTCGTGGTGCGCGATAACGTAGTCCTTGATGCGGTCGTAGACGTCGCTGGGGAGCACGCCGTGATCGAGGAGGTCCTGCTTGGTGCGATAGGGACGGAAGCGCAAAATGCGGCCGGCCCAACCAGGCGTCATCCCGGGAACCTTGAGCAATTCCTCAAGGTTGGCGTGATTGATGTCAATGCGCGCCTCGGGTGGTGGAGCGGGTTTGGTTCTCGGCGCGGAGGGCGGCGAAGGCGCTGCCTGGGCAGAAGACGCGATGCGCGCGGAGACGCCCATGAGGAGGACCGCAGTTGCCGCAGTGAGGAGCGTAGATCGTGCGCGGGAAAGCACGGAATGATTCTCCGCCCCCGGGACGGAGCGGCGCAAGGGTGCGGACAAGTTTGCGAAATCGGTTGCAAAGCGAGCAAAAGGCCTTTAAGATGCGTCAATTGAAGGAAATGCCCCTTGCGGTCTCCAACTCGCGCGAATCGCCGCCCGCCCAGACGCAGGCTGTGCCGCGTCTGCGGGTGGGCAAACTGTGCGTCGCCGTCCAGGGAGCCAGCCCGGCGGAGCTATTCTCCCGCGCCGAATCCGCAATTAACGACTCTATTTTCATAGAGTTCCGCCTCGATTTCCTGGCCAAGCCTGCCGCCGCGCTCTCCGAACTCAAGGCCTTCCTCAACCGTCACCGCGAGGTAACGGCCATCGCCACCTGCCGCCGCAAGGCCTTTGGCGGGCACTTCGCGGGGTCTTTGAACGCGGAGTGGGAGCTGTTGCTGAAAGCCGCCGAGGCGGGCTGCCACATCGTCGACCTTGAAGTCGAATCGGCAGAACAGCTTACCCGCCCGCAACTGGCCAGGTTCCGCGCCGCCCTCCGCGCCGCCGGAGCCGCGCTTCTGGTCAGCTCCCACGACTTCAGCCGTACCCGCCGTCCCGACGGCCTCATCCAGACCGCCCGGCGCATCGCCGCCTTCGAACCGGAGTTCGTGAAAGTCGTCTCGACCGCCCGCAGCCTGGCCGACAACCTTTCCGTCCTGCGCATGGTCGAAGACCAATCGCTCAACGCCCACGTGGTGGGCATCGCCATGGGTGAGGAGGGGCTGATCAGCCGGATCTTAAGCCCGCGCGCCGGCGCGGCCTTCACCTTCGCCTCCGCGGCCGAGGGCGCTGAAACCGCTCCCGGCCAGGTCTCCGCGCGCGCCCTTCTCGATCTCTACCGCCTGGAGCAGCTCGACCATGCTACGCGCATCTATGGCGTCGCAGGCAATCCCATCGCGCACTCGCTCTCGCCGCTCATGCACGTCACGGCCTTCCGCCGCGAAAACGTCAACGCCGTCATGCTGCCCCTCAAGGTGCGCACGCTCGACGACCTGCTCACCGTCATCCGCGACCTGCCCCTCGACGGCGTCGCCGTCACCATGCCGCTGAAGCAGGAAGTGCTGCCGCATCTGGCCAACATGGACCCGCTTACCGCCAAGATCGGCGCCTGCAATACGCTGCGCACCGGCGCCGACGGCAAGCTCTACGGCTTCAATACCGACGTGGCCGGCGTGGTGCGGCCGCTGGAACGGCGCATGAGGCTGAAAGGCGCACGCATTCTGGTGCTCGGCGCCGGCGGCGCCGCGCGTGCCGCGGTCTTCGGCCTCGTGGAGCAGGGCGCTGAAGTCTATATCGTCAACCGCACCCACGAGAAAGCCGTCGCCCTGGCGCGCAAAGCCAAGGCGCACGTGCTCAAACAGAATGCGCTCGCCAAAAACCGCTTTGACGCCATCGTCAACACCACGCCCTGCGGCATGACCGGCATCAAGCAGCAGCTCCCGATCGAAGAGGACGAGCTGAATGCTTCGCTGGTTTTCGATCTGGTCTATACGCCTATCGAAACCCCGCTGCTCAAGCTGGCCAAGGCGCGCGGCCTCGCCGTGGTCAGTGGTCTTGAGATGTTTGTACAGCAGGGCGCGCGCCAGTTCGAGATCTGGACCGGCAAGCCCGCCCCCGAAAGCGAAATGCTGCGCGTCGTCGAGTTGGAGCTTCGCCGCCGCGCACAATGAGCTTCGGCCGGTAGGGGCTGCGGAAAAGCGGCGAACGGCAGACGAATTCTTGAGCGAAGCACCCGCAGGGGCTAAAGCCCTCGCACAATCTGTGACGCTCACGGCACGACTGAAGTCGTGCCCTTTCGCGCGAACTTCCAGCTGACCCACTTACTGCAGCGGCCCTGATCCTCTTCCTGGAGCCGGTCAGGCAAGCGCACTTTCGGCGGCCGTCCAGGCACGGTGCTGGCTTTCGGCCACGCCGCGATGCGTGAGCGCGCCCAGCCATGTATTCAGGCCTTCGGCGAGGCCCGCATCCTGGCGAAGCGCTTCGCGCACGCCCAGGCTGGCCATGCGCAAGACGTAAGGGAACGTGGAGTTGGTGAGCGCCAGCGTGGAGGTGTGCGGCACCGCGCCGGGCATGTTGGTGACGCAGTAGTGCACCACGCCATCGACCACGAAGCTGGGGTTGGAGTGCGAGGTGGGCCGCGCCGTTTCCACGCAGCCGCCCTGGTCGATGGCCACGTCGACAATCACGGAGCCCGGCTTCATCCGCGAGACCATGGCGCGGGTGACCAGCTTGGGCGCAGTGGCGCCGGGAATCAGCACCGCGCCAATCACCAAGTCCGCTTCGCGCGTGGCCTGGGCGATGTTGTAGCTGTTCGATGCCAGCGTGTAGAGCCGTCCTCCGAAGATGTCGTCGAGTTCGCGCAGACGGTTCAGATTCACGTCGATGAGCGTGGTCTTGGCGCCAAAGCCCAGGGCGATGCGCGCCGCGTTGGTGCCCACCACGCCTCCGCCCAGAATGGCCACATGCGCCGGCGGCACGCCGGGAACCCCGCCCAGCAGAATGCCGCGCCCGCCGCGCTCCTTTTCGAGGCAGCTCGCGCCCACCTGCACGCTCATGCGGCCGGCCACTTCGCTCATGGGCATCAGCAGCGGGAGAGTCCCGTGGCGGCCGCGCACCGTTTCATAGGCGATGCCAATGACCTTCGACTCGAGAAGCTTGTCCGTGAGCCCTGGCAGCGGAGCAAGGTGCAAATAAGTGAAGAGCACAAGGCCCTCGCGGAAGTAAGCGTACTCGCTCTCGATGGGCTCCTTGACCTTGACCACCATCTCGGCCTGGCCCCAGGCGTAACCGGCATCGCCCACAATCTCAGCGCCGGCGTTCTGGTACTCGGCATCGGAAAAGCCGGACTGTGCGCCGGCCTGGGTTTCCACCAGCACTGTGTGACCGGCCTCGGTGAGCGCTTTCACGCCGGCTGGAGTGATGCCAACGCGGGATTCGCTGTCCTTGATCTCTTTGGGAACGCCGACAATCATGGTTGCACCTCTTCGTCGATGGCCCCGAGTTCGATCGCGCGCCGGGGAGGGTTGCAGGCCGGAAACCGGCGCGCCCGGTTGGTTTTTCCTGGGGGCGCTTTTCGCGTGCGGCCGGCACGGCTTGCAACTGAAAGGAATTTTACGTCGCATAGGGCTTCCAATGTGTGCAAACTTCGTGATAGAACAGCCGAATGGGAACGAAACGTGAGAGCGACCCCGATTCAACGCAACAATCAACCGAAGCCACGCCTGAGACCACGCTTCCCGACGGTGCGGCGGCTGGACTGGATGAGTTAGATGTCGCGATCCTGCGCTACCTCGAAGGTCACGGCCGGGCCACCAACTTCGAAGTGGGCGAGGCGGTGGGTCTGTCGGCTTCGGCGGCGTCGCGGCGCATCCTGGCGCTGGAGGCTTCAGGGGCGATTCGCGGCTACCGCGCGCTGATCGACGACCGGCTGCTCGGCAAGCACATGACGGTCTACATCCGCGTGACGCTGGAGCGGCAGTCGGCCGCGGTGCTCAGCGCCTTTGAGGCCGCCGTGCGCCACTGCCACGACATTGTGAGCTGCCATCTGCTGGCCGGCCAGTATGACTACATCCTGGTGGCTCGCGTGGCCGGAATCGACGACTACAACCGCCTGCATCAGAACGAGCTCTCGCGCCTGCCGGGCGTGATCCGCCTGGAAACCAGCTTCGCTTTGAGGGATGTGCTGGAGGGGAAGAACGGTTAGAGGCGCTTGGCCGCGATTTGAGCGTCTAGCTCGGCCATGGTTTCTTCGATTGAGACTGTTTTCACTGCGCCGGAATCGATCTCTTCAATGCGCCGTTCGATCTCCGCGCCCCAGGCGGCATCGATCTCTTCCTGCGGCAGGTTCTCGGCGGGAGGATGAAGACTCCACCACAATTCTTCTGAGAGCTTTGACCGTTCGTCGCAGGAAAGCTCCATAGCGAGCCGACGGGCGTCTTCATAGGGGATTGGCATGAAGAGATTCTAGCGCCAAAGCGGTGTCGGCTTCTGGCTTCCTGCTGCGAAACTGGATTAATCGAAGCGCGAAGGCCATTGGCGTGCGCCGTGAAATACGCGAAGTAAGCGAACCCGTCCGGAAACGATCCGATAGACGAGGATATAGGGCGTCTTATGAACCACGCATTCGCGGGATTCTGGAACGCGCCCGGGGCGACCGCTTCCCGGCATCTTGGCAAGGTGTTTAGCGGCACTTAGAATCCGCTCGGCTACCAGTTCTGCTCCGTGAATGCTGTCTTCTGCGATATAAGCGGTCAAATTGCGCAGGTCCCGCCTTGCGCGGCTGCTCCAGGCCACCTTCATGCGCTTTCTTTCAGTCTCTTTGCCTCTCGTGCACGCCGCAAGAAATTTCCAATTTCCCGTTCGACCTGCTCATGCGGAACACCGGGCGACGTATCAGTGAGCGCCTCTTGCACGCCTTTGCGGAACCACTCGTCATACCCCGGCTCAGGCTCGCCGGCCTCCTTTTGCCATTCCGCGAAGGCTTCGTCGGACGTGGCGCCCTCCTCGCCGATGAGGCTGTCAATGAGCCAATTGCGCTCAGCGGGAGGCAGTTGGCGGGCTTCGTCGAGGAGTCTTTGCGCGTCTGGACTCATGTCAGAATTGTAGCGCGATTCCGGATGAGGATCACGTTGGTTCCCAGGTCCCAGAGGCGAAGCCCGGGGCACCCGGCTCCCGGTGCGATCCGGCTGGAAACAAGCTTCGCGTTGCGCGATGTGCTGGAGGGAAAGAACTAAAAGGGGTACCTCTTTCTCCTTGTTTTCGGGCAATTCTCACGCCGTTGGTCGACTAGCCGTACAATAGGCATTGAGGCAGGCTCCAATTTCAGGTCTGTTGAGGTAGATCCAACTCTCCCATGTCTTCAAACGGCTATCCTTCGCGCTCTTCGCGGTCCCACGGGTTTCGCTCGCTCTTCAGCATGTTCTCGAGCGACCTGGCCATCGACCTGGGCACCGCAAACACTCTTGTCTACGCGGCGGGCAAGGGCATCGTGGTCAACGAGCCGTCGATCGTCGCCATCAACAAGGTGACCGGCGAAGTGGAAGCCGTGGGCAAAGAGGCCAAGGAGATGCTGGGNNAACTACTTTATCCAGAAGGCGCACAACCGCAAGATGCTGGTGCATCCACGCATCGTGATCGGCGTGCCCTCCGAAATCACGCAGGTGGAGAAGCGCGCGGTGGAAGATTCGGCCTATCGCGCCAAGGCCAGCGAAGTTTACCTCGTGGAACAGGCCATGGTGGCGGCCATCGGCGCGGGACTGCCGATAACCGAGCCCTCGGGCAACATGGTGGTGGACATCGGCGGCGGCACCACGGACATTGCCGTGATCTCGCTCGCGGGCATAGTCTACTCGCGCTCGGTGCGCATGGCCGGCAACCAGATGGACGAGGCCATTACGAATTATCTGAAGCGCAAATACAACTTGCTGATCGGCGAACGCACGGCCGAGGCGATCAAGATCGAAATCGGATCGGCGTTCCCGCTGGATAAGCCGCTGACCATGGAGATCAAGGGCCGCAACCTGATCGAGGGCGTGCCCAAGACCATCAGCATCGACGACAGCGAGATTCGCGAGGCGCTGGGCGAGTGNNATCTTGACAAGCGCATCCGCGAGGAGACCGGGCTGCCGGTTTCAGTGGCCGACGATCCCCTGTCCTCGGTGGTTCTGGGGACAGGCAAGATGCTTTCGGACTTCAGGCTGCTGCGCAAGATCAAGATCGATTAAAGGCAGTGATCAGTGGTCAGTGATCAGAGCAGCCTTCGAAGGTTCAGTGCATTACGGTCTGCGTACTTGGGACTTGCAGACCGCGCCTCGTAGCTTGCCGAGCAACGGGCTTGTTATTTCGCGCCGTGCGCGGTTCACTGACCACTGATCACTGACCACTGATCACTGACCACTGATCACTGACCACTGGCTTTTATGGACACGTTCTTCGCACACTACCGTAACCTCGTGGTGCTGCTGGCCATTCTGGTGGCGCAGATCGCCGGTTTGGCGGTGCAGGTGCGCCGCAACGGCGCCGGCCAGAATACGCTCGATCCCACTGACCCCGGCGGGGTGCGGTTGATCCGATTGTGGGGCAATGCCATCGTTTCGCCGCCGGAGCGGCTCATCCACGCATCGAAGATCGGCATCGTTGGGTTGTGGGCGGATTACATCGATCTGCAGCACGTGCGCGCGCAAAATCAGGATCTCGAAAACACAGTAGACCGGCTGCGTCTGGAGCAGGCCGCGCTGCTTGAAGACGCGCGCCAGGGCCAGCGGCTGCAGGCGATGCTGGGCTTTGAGGAAAAGTACATCTACACCACGGTGGCCGCGCAGGTTTACGGCTCCAGCGGCAGCGATCGCTCGCGGGTTTTCTATATCGACAAGGGCGCGCGCGACGGCCTCAAGCCGGACATGGCGGTGATTACCGCCGACGGCATTGTGGGCAAGGTGCGCGATGTGTTTCTGCACACGGCGCAAGTGCTGGCCGTGAACGACCCCACCAGCGGCGCGGGCGTGATTCTGGAATCCACGCGCATTCGCGGCATTCTGAAGGGCGACGTGGCGGGCCGGCTGGAAGTTGTGGGAATTATGGCTGACCAGCGCATCCAACCCGGCGAGAAGGTGCTCACCGCCGGGGGCGACCTGATTTTTCCGCGGGGATTGCCCGTGGGCGAGGTCGAGAAAGTGGTTCGCGACCCGGATAGCGACTCGTTCATCGACATTCTTATCAAGCCGGCCGCGCACCTGGAGCGCCTTGACGAAGTGCTGGTGATTACTTCGACCGAGCCGCGCTTCTCGCCGGAGGAGCAGCAGGACATCGCCGCCAGCCAAACGCAGGAGGCCGAAGTCCCCACCGCGATCAAGGACCAGATGAAGGCATCGGAGATCATGGCCGAGAAGCTGCCCAGCCTCGTCGATCCCAACCTGCCGCCCGACCAGCAGCCGCTGAACGATAGCAGCAACCCGAACCCTGTTTCGCGCCCGCCGCAGCCGCTGCATCCCGACGAATTCTCGCCGGGCTCCGCAGCCACTCCCGAGCCCGAGACAGGCACGGAATCCCGGCCGGGGCCGCAGTCCCCAAAGCCAGCCGTGCCGCCTGCCGCCGACGGCAGAGACGGCGTGCCTCCGCCGCCAGAGCAATCCCAGCCGCAGACGCCGAGGAATCCATAGTCGCGAGACCGCGCGATACGGTAATCTGGAGCGTTGCGTACATGATGAGATTGACGGCCGTTCCGATGTTACTCAGCTCTCCACTCACGCGGTCCTGGGGATAGCCATGTCCCTGCTCAACGCCGACTCCAGGCGCGACTTCGAGATTCGCCGCTATCATCTGCTGGCTTACGCACTGATTCCTTTGGCCTCCCTGGTGTTGCAGGCATGGCTGCCGCGCGTGGTGGGCCGCTACGACTGGTTCGATCTGCCGCTCGTCGTCACTGTCTATTTCGCGCTGGGCCGCCGCAGTCCTATCCAGGGCACCATCATGGGCGCGGGCATGGGCCTGTTTGAAGATGCGCTCTCGCATCATGTCATCGGCGTCAACGGCATCGCCAAAACCGTGGTTGGGTTCCTTGCGGCTTCCGTCGGCATTCGCATCGAAGTCGAAAACCACATCGTCCGCTTGCTGCTCACCTTCGCACTTTCGATGCTCTCGAGCGCCATCTACTTTTTCACCTACCGCTTCCTGCTCGGTCTGGCGCTCGAGTGGAGCTGGCTGACGGAACTGTTCCGGGCCGTGGGGAATTCGCTGATTGCCATCGTGCTCTTTCCCGTGTTGGACCGTCTGCAAATCAGGGAATAGACATAGCTACCATTCAATTCCGGTCCGCGCGGGAAGAGCGCGGCGAGACACGCGCCGAAGGCCGGTTTTTTGCAGGCAGCCGGTAGCGTCTCAATTTGAGAGGCACGATCCCGCAGGGGTAAAGCCCCGATTTCTTTTGCGATGTTTACGGCACGACTGAAGTCGTGCCCTTTCACGGTGGCTGCAAAATGAGACAATACTTGGCAAGCGAAGGAGTTGACATGCGCACCACATGCAAATATTCTCAAAGCATGGCAGGTATGATCCAGGTTCGGAATGTCCCGGAGGATCTTCATCGCGGTCTGAAAGCCAGGGCCGCGACGGTGGGGATGTCTCTCTCCGACTATCTGCTCGGGGAGCTGCAGGAGATCGCTCGCCGTCCCACGCTCGCGGAGTTCCGCGGACGTTTGCACGCGCGCAAGCCGATTTCTGCCGCTCTGGACACCGCCCGTCTGGTGCGTGAAGAGCGCGTGACGCGATGATCGTTCTCGACGCTTCGGCGGTTGTCGACTGGCTGCTGCAAACTCCAGCCGGCCAGCGCATCGAGCGCCGCATCTATGCGCACAGCGACACGCTGCACACCGTTCATCTGCTCGATGTGGAGTTTGCGCAGGTTTTGCGGCGCCTGGTGCGCGAGAGGACATTGACGGCCAAGCGGGCTGAGGAGGCAATAGAGGACCTCGGCGCTCTGCGTGTCACGCGCTATGCCCCGGCATTGCTGCTCGAGCGCATCTGGCGGCTCAGGCAGAATCTGAGTGCCTACGATGCCGCTTACGTCGCGCTCGCCGAAGAGTTGAAGGCTCCTTTGATCACGCGCGATCGGAGAATTGCGGCGGCTCCAGGCCATACGGCCGCAGTGGAGGTCTTCTGAGGGAAGGGGAGGGTTCCATCCTAGGAATTGGCCGGGGCCCGGTCCTCAGTTTCCCCGGAGAACCCGCGAATGCGGCAATGCCGCCAGCTACGCGTTTCTCGCCGCCATCGAATTCCGCTGTATCCTGAAAACAGCGTTTATGGTTTCCGGAAGCATCAATCGCGGTGAAAAGCTCTCCCCGTTCAAACTGACGATGGTGCAGTACGGCATTCTTTTCCTGATGCTGGGGCTGGCAGCCGGTTTATGGCGGCTGCAGGTGCTGGACGTGGACAACTACCGCCTGCTTGCGGAGCAGAACCACATCCGCAAAGAGCCGATCCTGGCGCCGCGCGGTAAACTCTTCGATCGCGAGAACCGGCTGGTGGTGGACAATTATCCGTCGGTCACATGCTTCCTGGTGCGTGAGCAGAGCAAAACCGTGGACGCCGATCTGCCCCTGATCGCGAAGGGCCTGGATCTTGACCTGGATCAGTTGCAGGCGGCGCTGCGCCGCTATCGCAGCCAGCCGGGCTATCAACCTATTCCCATCAAGCAGGACGTAACGGCCGACGAGCAGGCATTCATTGCGGCGCATCGCAACGAGCTGCCTGAGCTCGAGACCATCGACGAAGCGCGCCGTCTCTATCCGCGCGACGGTTTTGCCGCGCACCTGATCGGCTACGTGGGCGAGGTGAGCGAAGACGACTTGAACAATCCCCGGTTCGCTTACTATGAACCCGGCGACGTGGTGGGCAAGGCCGGCGTGGAAGAGACCTACGACGAGCTGCTGCGCGGGCAGGACGGCAGCCGAGAAGTGGTCGTCGACAGCCATGGCCGCGAAGTGAGTTATTTCGGGATTGACCACGCGACGCCCGGACAGGACCTGAAGCTGACCATCGACAACGATCTGCAACGTGCTGCCGAGTTGGCCATGGGCAACCGCAACGGGGCCCTGGTGGCCATGGACCCGCGCAACGGCGAGATTCTGGCCATGGTCTCGCGGCCCAGCTTCGATCCCAACGCCTTCGCCATCAAGATTGACCGCGCGGAGTGGAACAAGCTCATTACCGGCCCCGACCATCCGCTCTTGAATAAGGCCATTCAGGCGCAGCTTGCGCCGGGGTCGACCTTCAAGATCCTGATGTCGGTTGCAGGTTTGCAGGAAGGCATCATGCAGAACATGCACATTGTGTGCAACGGCGGATGGGGCCCGTACGGTTACTACCACCACTGCGACGAACATCACGGCGCGGTGGACATGCACAATGCCATTCCCTATTCCTGCGACACGTTTTTCTACATGCTGGGCGACAAGCTGGGCATCGACCGCATCGCAAAGTACGCGACCGCCTTCGGCTACGGACAGAAGACGGGCATCGACCTGCCGGGCGAGCAGGCCGGGTTGATGCCCTCGCAGCAGTGGCTCATCAAGAACTTCCATCACCGCTGGTACCCTGACGAGACGCTCGATGTGGCCATCGGGCAGGGCGCGGTCGAAGCCACTCCGATTCAACTGGCGCGCATCATCGGCGGCATTGCCTCGGGCGGGCATTTGGTGCGGCCGCACGCGGTCTTTCCCGATCAGTTGCCGGCGGATTTCCGCAAGTCGCTCGCGGATAGCTTTCCCGGCTCGGGCGAAGCGTACGTTCCCGTGGACCCGGCAAACTGGGAGATCGTCACCGACGGCATGGCCGAAGTGACGCAGCCGGGACTTTACCACACGGCAGGCTCGTCGCATCTCGAAGGCATCGATTTTGCCGGCAAAACCGGTACCGCGCAGGAAATGAGCCACGAGGCGCTGGAGAAGACCAACAAGGGCAAGAGCACGTATCCAAACGTCTGGTTTGTGGGCGTAACGCCGCGCCGCAATCCCGAGCTTGTGGTGGCGGTTTTGTGGCAGAACGGGGAATTCAGCTATTACCCCGCGCGCATCGCCGCGCAGGTGGTAACGGCCTATGTCGATAAGAAGCGCCGCCTGGCCGGCAACTTGCCGCAGCAGAAGGCCGCAGCTCCCGTCGAGGTCGGCGCGGTGTGGTCGACGCCCCAGGCCCAGCCGGGCACGAAGAATGCGGCGGCGGCGAAGAGCCGGATCCAGGGCGGGCATTTCTTCGTGGAAAACGGCGAGGTTGTGGCCAGCCGAGGGAGCGTGCCGCATGCCCATGCCGCGAAGGCGAAGAGTTCTCCATCGATTTCGAGGGGCGTGGGTCAGGAGACCGGCGCTACAGATTCCCGTCCGGCGGAGGTGGCCGCGGCGCTGCCCGAGCGCAGGCCGGGGCTGAAGCCCCTATCGGAGCCCTTGCCGAGGAAGGACCCTTAGCGCCATGCCCCTGCGCCGTTTCCTGAGCTTTCGCGATTTCGACTGGACCCTGCTGGGCCTGGTGCTCCTGCTCTGCGCCGTGTCGGTGATTGAAGTTCACTCGGCCACCATGCACACGAAGTTCTCAAACTTCGGCAGCAGGCAGATCTTCTGGGTCGCGGCCGGCGTGGCCGGCATGTTCGCTTTCGCCAAGATCGACTATCATCGCGTACTCGACTGGGCGCCGTGGGCCTATGGAATCGGTCTGCTGGCGCTGGTCGCCGTGCTGTCGCCGCTCGGCCACAAAGCGTTGGGCGGGCGCCGTTGGATCAAGCTCGGTCCCATGCTGGTGCAACCCTCGGAATACGTAAAGCTGGTGCTGATTCTGATTGTGGCGCGTTATTTTGCCAATCTGGGCGGGCGCAACGTCACGTGGAGGGAGATCCTCAAGGCTTTTGTGCTCATCGGCATTCCCATGCTGCTGGTCCTCAAGCAGCCTGACCTCGGGACCACCCTGACCTATTTGCCGATTCTGGTCGCCGGCCTGTTCCTGGGCGGCATCAACCTTCGCCAATCGCTGATTCTCACGGTCTGTGCGGCTTTCCTGGCTGCCGGTGTCTGGACCGATGGCTTCGGGGTGGGGCACCTCAGAGTGCTCAAGGGCTTCCAGAAGGCTCGACTGACCAGCTTTACCAATCCAAACGCCGATCCCAAGGGCGCGGGCTACCAGGTGCGGCAGTCCGAGATTGCCGTGGGCTCAGGGGGGATCTGGGGCAAGGGATCGGGAAAAGGCACCCAGACGCAGGGCTATTTCCTGCCCATTCCCTATACGGACTTCATCTTTGCCGCCCTGAGCGAGGAACACGGCTTTGTGGGCGCGATTTTTGTGCTGCTGCTATACTTCTTCATATTGATGCGTTTGATTCAGAACGCTCAAACAGCCGCTGACCTGCCCGGTTCCCTCATTATCA
>PLSB01000187.1 GCA_003165005.1 Acidobacteriaceae bacterium
GGTAGCGCTACCAGAGATTTGACGCAAAAGCCCGCTATTTCAGCGGGCTTTTCGTTTGTCCCATCACTCTGCTGGCGGGTGTTAACAGCAAAAAACGCGAATTCTGCGGCACATCCTGCGGCACAGGCAGTTCCGTGCTACACAGTTTGGTACATAGGCGCCCTCGGATCTCCCCGTCGTGATCCTTGGCAGGACTTGGTCGCCCAGTCTATGCAGCGCCCTGGGATAGTGTCCAGGACGCTGCCGGATGAGGTTCTCAGAATTTGTCGGAGTAGATCTCCCGAGCCAGGAAATTCTCGATTTGTTCCTGTTTTCCGGAACGCGGTTTCGGGTCGATGTTGTTCTTGAGCGCAAGGGCTGCGATCTCGTCGAGGGAGTATTTGCCTTCGAGTATCGCGGCGGCCTCGGGCTTCTTCCAGCCGGCGTACCGGTCGGCCAGAATCTTGTCGTACCGGCCGTCCTCAATCAGCTTGGCCGCGGTGAGGAATGCGCGGGCGCAGAGATCTGCTCCGCCAATGTGAGCATGGATCAAATCCTCTGGAGTAAAGCTCTGGCGACGCACCTTGGCATCGAAGTTGCAACCGCCCTGAGTGAGTCCACCGCCCTTGATGACGTGGTACATGCTCATGGTCATGGACCACAGATCGTTCGGGAACTGATCGGTGTCCCAGCCCAGCAACGCATCGCCGCGGTTGATATCGAGCGAGCCCAGAAATCCGAGCGCAGTAGCCGTTGCGATCTCATGCTCAAAGGTGTGTCCCGCCAGCAGCGCATGGTTGGCTTCGATATTGACCCGGACTTCCTTCTCGAGGCCGAACTGCTTCAGGAAGCTGTAGACGGTGGCAACATCGAAGTCGTACTGGTGGGCCGTCGGTTCCTTCGGCTTTGGCTCGACGAGGATTTGGCCTTTGAAGCCGATCTTGTGCTTGTAGTCGACCACCAACGTCAGGAAACGCCCCATCTGCTGCAGTTCCTGTTTCATGTTGGTGTTTAGCAGCGTTTCGTAACCTTCGCGGCCGCCCCACAAAACGTAGTTCGAGCCGCCCAGCCGCTGGGTAGCGTCCATGCAGTTCTTTACGGTTGCGGCGCACCATGCAAAGACTTCGGGGTCGGGATTGGTCGAAGCTCCGGCCATGAAGCGCGGATGCGAGAACATGTTCGCTGTTCCCCACAGCAGCTTGGTGGGGTAATTGCGCATCTTCTCTTCGACGTAATCCACCATGGTGTGGAAGTTCTTGAGGGTGGCGGCCAACGTATCGCCTGCCGGGGCGATGTCCGCATCGTGCCAGCAGAAGAAGGGCAGGTCGAGAACGCGGAACAGCTCAAAAGCCGCATCGGCCTTTACCTTGGCCTGCGCCATCGGGTCACCCGCTTCAAACCACGGACGCGGAATGGTCGAGCTGCCGAATGGATCGCCGCCCTGCATCGCCAGCGAGTGCCAGTAGGCCACTGCGAAACGAAGATGTTCCTTGAGGGGCTTGCCCATCACGATGCGATTGGCATCGTACCAGCGATAAGCAAGGGCTTTTTCTGATGAGGGGCCTTCGTACTTTACTGTGTCGAAGGTACTAAAGACGGTTTCAGTCAGGACGGTGTTGCTCATTCTTCATCTCCTATCATTTGGCAAAACGGACTGGTGTACCACTTTGGTTGCCTGGGCCGGGTGCAGCCGGTCCACCTGGACCGAACGAGGGATTGTGCCCTCGTCAACCAACCACGGGACCTTCCAAGGACGGCCCCTGCTCATCCATCAGCATACTGGCTATGCTATGCTTCCGGCAATTCATTCCTACGGGTTTCGGTTGTATTCCTCGGCAGCATTCAGTTCGTACCGGCAGTTCTGGAGCCGTCCGTGGCGTATTCCGCGCCCCGCCGCTCACAGCATCTTCGCGTCGGCGGAGTCGAGCACCGTGTCGGCCGCGGCACGGCTCCAGGCGATGCGAAGGTCTTTGACGTTGTGGAGCGCGACGTTGCCTTGGGCCGCGCGCGGCGCGGTGACGGCGAAGAAGTCGGCGCGGACGACGTCTTCGAGATAGAAAGCCGGGCGCGCGTCGGGCGCGATGGCGGCCAGCTCCACGTGGCTCATTTCGATGTTGCGCACGTGGCGCAGAAAGAAGCCCAGCGACGGCGTTGGACCGAACATGGCGGGCTCGGGGTAGGAGTCCGCTTTTTCGGGCGGCTGGATCTGGGCGCCGTCGGGCGTGGCGCCGCCAACGCTCTCAATATAAATGTTTGAAAGCTTGACGTCTTCGATCGCGTAGCCGGGGATGCCGCTCAGGATCGAGCTGACGCCCGCGGGCGCGTTGTGGCAGACGAGATTGTCGACGAGGACGCGCTTGAGAGTGCCCACTTTGGTTGTGTCTTTCGGCCCCCGCAGCCGCGCGCCCAGGCGCAGGAAGAGCGGCGGCGCCGTCAGGTCGCGCATGGTGGTGTTGGTGATGGCGATGTCCTCAAGCAGTGCGCCGTCAACGGTTTCGAGAGCGTACCCGTGGCAGCCCTCGAAGACGCAGCCGGTGATCGTGATGTTGATGAAGCCGCCGTTGGACTCTGTCCCAAATTTGATGCGGCCGGTGCCGTAGGCGCGCGCGCCCTCGGGAAACTTCTTCCACGTACCATCCAGAACGGTACCGAGCTGGTAGCAGCCGGTGACATAGCAATTGGAAATCGTCAAGTTGCGCGTGGCCCTTGCGTAGCCGAGCGCGTAGCTGGACTTGAAACAGATGCCGTCATCCCAGGGCGAGTTCACCGTGCAATTCGAGACGCGCACGTTCTGGCAGCAGTCCAGGTCGATGCCGTCTCGGTCGGTGTCGATGGTGAGGTTGTCGATGGTGAGGTTGTCGACGCCGGTCATGAGCAGGGCAAAGTGGCCGCCCTTGAGGATGGAGAAGTCGCGCAGCAGGACGTTGCGGCAGTTTTTGAGGGCGATGGCCTTGTTGCCGGCGCCGGGCTGCTCGGCCTGGTACATGGGGTAGTCGCCGCGCGGCGTGAATGGTCGCGCGGGTTGCGCTTGAGCGGGTCCTCGTGGGGCGGAAGAAGACTGGCCATGCGCAGCCGGGCTCGTGACCGGCTCGGAACCGAAGCCGCGCACCACAGTCGATGGCGCAGGCGCGGGACCCATGCCGAAGCTGAGGCCCTTGCCGTAAATCAGCCCCCGGCCGGTGATGGAGAAGTCGTGAATCTCTTCGCCCCAAAGGAGCGAGTTGTGCCAGTGGTTATGGCCGTAGTCCTGGTAGGCGTCCCAGGCGGTGTTGGGCTCGGCCGCGTCGTACGTGCCGCCGTTCGCGCCGGTGCTTTCGCCGGGCCTGGGCGAGTCGGCGGCCTGGATGGTTGCGCCCGCGTCGAGATAGAGATGGACCGAGCTCTGGAGATGGATGGAGAAACAAAGATAGACTCCGGCGGGGAAGAGAACCGTGCCGCCGCCCGCGTCCGCAGCCGCTGCAATGGCGCGATTAACGGCGGGCGTGTCGAGGGTTTTGCCGTCACCGGCAGCGCCGTAATGGCGAACATTCAAGATAGAGGCAGCGGGGCTCGCCGCGTCATTCGATGCCGCGGATGCGAGGGCGGGCAACGCGGCTCCGGCCATGCCCAGGCTGCCAACACGAAGAAGATCGCGGCGCGCGGAGTTGAACGAGTTCATCTTTTCTTTCCTTCGAGCTGTCAGCCATTCGCTCTTGGTATTCAATCGGTTTGTGGTGAACAGAGCGGTTTGCGCATCGGAAATCCGGATTTCGCCAGGACAGGGCATTATCGGATCTCGGGCGCGGGGGCGGCAAGGGGGCGTTCCCCCTCAAGCGAAGCGGCTGGGAGCTTTGAGCGATCCGTAAACAGATGATTCTCAACAGGGAAGCGCGGCAATTCCCGGCAGAAAACCGGGACCGGCCCGCTATCGATGGCAGAAGCGGGACTTCCAATTGTTACCTAAAGAGCGGATACTTGCGTCTAAGAGATAGAGCGAAGCGGGGCTCGTGTGCGCGGGGCACCCACCGCGTTGGAGGTGAGGTCATGAGGGCAACGGATCGCATCGGTTTCAGGCCGGCGGCTCTGTCGGCATTGGCGCTGGCACTGGCTGTGGGCGCATGGGCCCAGTCGAGCCAAACGCCGTCGAGCCAGACACCGGCAAACACACCCGCGGCCCAGGCCCCGGCTGGCACGGATTCTGGCAGCGCGGCGCAAACCACTCCGGCTTCCAGCCAGACGAATCCGGGGACCTCGACGGCCAGCGGTACGCAAACCACTCCGGCGGCGCAACCGGCCCCGGGCTCGCCCGTGGGCGGGGATGCGCCATTACCCGCAAAACCGGCGAATACGGCCTCGACCCCGGGCAATAACGCCCCCTGCCAGGCGAACTCCGACAAAAAGAAAAAGGGCAAGGAAAAGGACAACGCCAGCGAGGATGACCCGGAGCCCGGAACCACGCCCGTGAGCGACGACTGCGCGGCGAAGGTCGATCCCGACAAAATCGTCGATCCCGGCAGCGAGATGATCAAGGTAAAGACGGGCAGCATCGAGGATGTGAGCGCCGTCGGCAATCGCGAGATCGGCAAGCGGGGCCTGGGCAACTGGTACACGACCGACGGCGAGATCAAGATGGGCAAGCAGTACGCCGACGAGATTGAGAAGAGCACCAAGTTCATCACCGATCCGGAGGTGGTGGAGTACGTGAACCGCATCGGCCAGAACATTGTGAAGAACTCCGACTGCAAGGTGCCGTTCACCATCAAGGTCATCGATTCCGACGAGATCAACGCCATGGCGCTGCCGGGCGGCTTCTTCTACGTGAACTCGGGGCTCATTCTGGCGGCGGACGAGGAGGCGGAGCTGGCCGGCGTGATGGCCCATGAGACAGCGCATGTCTGCGCGCACCACGCGGCGCGCGAGATGACGCGCATGAACTGGACGCAGATTGGCATGGTGCCGCTGATGATCATGCTGCCCTACGACTGGGCGGGATACGGCATCTACGAGGCCACGCAGTTGGCGATTCCCATCGCCTTTCTGCAGTTCTCGCGCGACTTCGAGGCCCAGGCCGACTACCTCGGCGTGCAGTACATGTACCGCGCGGGATACGATCCGCAGGCCTTCATCACCTTCTTTGAGAAGATCCAGGCGCTCGAGAAGCGCAAGCCGGGGCTGGTGGCCAAGGCTTTCAGCGATCATCCCCAGACGCCGCTCCGCATCCTGCACTCGCAGGAGGAGATCGCGCGCATCCTGCCGGCGAAACAGGATTACCTGGTGACCACCTCGGAGTTCGAAGACGTGAAGGCGCGGCTGGCGCGCATTGAGAACAAGCGCCGGCTCACCGACACCAAGGGCGTGACGCGGCCCTCGCTGCGCCGCGCCAGCACGGATGGATCGGGCTCCGGCTCCGGCAGCCAGACCGGCGACAGCTCGTCGGATTCGAGCGACGGACCGCCCACGCTGCATCGCCGCGACGACCAGAACTGAGAAGCAGGTTTCAGGGGTCAGGGGTCAGGTTTCAAGGGCTGGCTTCAGCGGTCAGGTTGCTGGGGTCGGCTTTCTGGGATCAGGTTTCAGGGATCGGCCTCCCTGCCGAATCCTCTGACCCTCCGCAATTGAAACAGGGCCATCCCCAGCGCCCGCATTTCCCACGCGCGGCGAGAACCTGTAGCGCCGGTCTCCAGACCGGCTGTCGTGCGGGCGTCCACGCCCGCACATGGGGATTCCCGCCAGACACGTCTCTCATCGGGAAACAGGCACCATCTGCGCTAAGGCCGCTAAATCTTGGGGTAGGGGCCAGAAAGCGACCCAAGGGGATGGGTTTTTCCACAGGCTTCCCACAAGAGACATCCGGACGAAACCCTGTGAATTTCCTGTAACTTCCGGAAACTCCTTGAATCTCCATGTGAGGTCGGGTTAAATACAGAATTACCGGGAGATTCGCCGGAATTCGTTCTTAAGCAAAGACCCTTTTCATCGGGAGGCAATTATGCGCAGCGCCGCAGCCCGTTCGAACCTTTTGGTTCCTGAACTCCGCGAGGTCATGGATATTCGCCAGGCCTCGGGTTACCTTGGTATCTCGCCCGACACCCTCTACAAATACGCCTCCGAAGGTTTCGTTCCCGCCTTCAAGCTGGGCAATCGCTGGCGCTTCAAGCGCTCGCGCCTCGACGAGTGGATGGACCGCCAGAGCGATCTGCATGCGCCCGGCGGCGAGCTGGATCCCGCGAAGAAGAAGCCCGTGCAGAGGGAAGCAGCTTCTAGCTACTAGCTTTCAGCCCTAGCATATGACGAGCCCGCAAGCAGAGCCGAGCGCGTGCGGCGAACGGCGAGGACGATGACGGTGATCGCGAGCGCCAGAAAGATTGCATTGCCGGTGCGCACGATCCAGTGCGGAGCGTGAACCACCCCATTCCCGGTAAAAGCGTGCAGGCCATAGAAAATTGCGCCGGCGGCGGCGAGGCTGAGCGTGTGCAGCGGCGTCCATCCGCTGCGCCGCGCCATCGCACCCACAGAAATCAGAAAAACAAGATCGGCGGCGAGCATGATCGCGACGGCGCCCCAGTTCCAATTGGGCAGCGCGAAAAAAAACACTGCGCCAATGGGCAGCGAGAAGAAGACCACCGCGCCAAGCACAAATGCCGCCGCGCCCGTGAGCCACGGAGACGGCACTCGGCCGGGAGTCGCGCTTGCGGCTCGCGACGGCAGCAGGAATGCCGCAATCACGAACAGGATCGTGAGCATGGCCGTGACCAGGAATTGCGTATTCGACGCGCGGAAGTGGCTTTGGTGGTAGGCGTAGGCGGTGTTGGCGACGACTCCGATGGCATAGACCAGGGCAACCACCGCCGTGCCGATCTTGCCCAGCCACGGCGTGCGGGCGCGCGCGGGAAACAGCCCCTCGGCGAGAGCGATGGAGACACCGATGCTCCAGAAGGGGTGAACGTTGAGCATAAAAATCGTCCACCACGCGCCGATGCCCAGCGACGGAATCCAGGCGAAGCGCAGAAGGTGCATGCCGTAGGTGTTGGGATTGAAAAGCGTTTGCCCGGCGAAGCCTTCTTCAATGAGCGCGTAGGCGTAACCGAGCAAGAGGATCGTGGGCCAGCCACGGCCCGCGCGGCGGGTGAGTTCGCGAATCAGCAGCGCGCCGCCGCCGTACATGGGCGCGAGCATGATGAGGGCGACAAGAAGCGTAATCGGGAGATCGCCGAGCAGATACTCCGCGACCAGGGGCGCGAGGAAGAAGAGCGTGAGCGCGGCCGGAATGGAGCGTTGCGGATAGGACATGGGCGCACCGTCACGAGAGTAAGGAAAGTGTAATGCATCCAGCCCGCGTCCCGCGGCCTGCAAATCACGGCAACCATTCGTTCCCAGTCTTGCGCCTCGGTGTAAACTTGGTGAGCCCTCACCCATGCGTTTCGAAGCCGCTCCAGGATGCAGCTTTGCTGCTGGCGTCAGGCAATCAGCAAGTTTGTCTTCGGGAAAGCTTCCTTCAGGGGTTCATGCAGACAGGAGCGACGACACGATGAAGATACTCTTGGCAACAACGATGGCGGCGGTTGCTTTCGGCTCGGCGGCGGGCGCGCAGACCGGGCCGCAGGTGATCCCGCTTTGGAACCAGGGAGCCCCCGGATTCGAGAGCCGCAGGGATCTACCCGAAGAGGCGCGGGATTATTGGGTGCGCCGGATCAATAATCCCACCATCACCGTCTTCCTGCCGCCCAGGGATAAAGCAACCGGAGCGGCCGTCGTTGTGGCGCCCGGCGGCGGCTTTCATGAGCTGGTCTATGTGAACGAGGGCGTGCGCGCGGCCGAGTTCTTCTCGAGCATCGGCGTGGCGACCTTTGTCCTCAAGTATCGCCTGCCAGGCGAAGAGAACTCTCCCTATACGATGGACAATGTGCGCCAGGATGCCTATCGCGCGATGCGGCTGGTGCGCAGCCGGGCGGCGGAGTGGCAGATCGATCCGCACCGCGTGGGGATGATGGGATTCTCCGCCGGCGGCGCGTTGGTTTCGCTGGTGGCCTATGCGCCGGGCAACGGCGACCCTGCAGCGCCCGACCCCATCGACCGGCTGAACGGCAAGCCGGACTTCCAGATCCTCGTCTTTCCCGGCGGCCCCGAGCCGCAAACCATCGCAGCCGATGCGCCGCCATCGTTTCTGATCGTGGCCAACGACGACGAGTACGGCTGCGACAAGGTGACGCTGAATATCTTCGAGAAGCTGCGCGCCGCCGGCGTGCGCACTGAGGCCGTCTTCCTCGCCCAGGGCAAGCACGCCTTCAATATGAACGAGCGCCCCAACCTGCTCACCGTGATGCACTGGCCGCAGCAACTGGCCGACTGGATGCACGACAGCGGCCTCCTGACGCCGGCCGGCGCAGCGGCAGGGAAATAGCCCGCATTTCTCACACGCGGTAAGAATTTGTAGCGCCGGTCTCCTGACC
>PLSB01000311.1 GCA_003165005.1 Acidobacteriaceae bacterium
CACTTAAATTGAAAATGCTCTAGGGTACTACAGTTGCAGGTAGGTTTTTGCGGAGGGAGCAGGGGCCTTCAGGCCCCTGAGAGAGCCGTAAGACAGGGGAGGCCTTCAGGCCCGGACCCTTGTTCTTTCGGCATCCCAGCGAAATGCGACCGTGGGTCAGCGGCAGGAGCTGTAATTTTTATCGCTTTTTCTTCGCCTTTTTGGGCGAGAATAGGCTATGCTGTGTAGGCAACTTGGAGGTTGCCTGCATGGACGCTCAAAAAGATCTGATTGCCGAATTCGACCGCGAAGCCGCAAAGACCCGAAAGATGCTGGATGCCATCCCGGCGGACGCTGATTTCAACTTCAAACCCCATCCCAAATCCATGAACCTGGGCCAGTTGGCCGGGCACCTGACGGATTTCGCCGGTGAATGGGCCCTCTCGACGCTGACCAAGGACAAGGTAGAGATTGGCGCGAACTCCGGCTGGAAACCGTTTGTGCCCGCAACCAAGGCCGAGGCTCTTGAGAAGTTTGATAAGGAGCTAGGCGGAACGCGTGCGGCGTTGGTGGCCACGACCGGGGACACCTGGGACCGGAACTGGCAGCTCGTGTGGCAGGGCCACGTCGTGATCGACGAACCCAAGCATGGGGTCTTTCGCGATGCCGTGCTCAACCACATGATTCACCACCGTGGTCAGTTGAGTGTGTATCTGCGGCTGATCGGCGCCAAGGTTCCGGGGGTGTACGGGCCGAGTGCGGACGAAATGTAAAGGGCAGGGAACAGGGAACAGGGATCAGGGATCAGGGATCAGAGATCAGAGTGCGCACCTTGCTGGTCGGACCCTTAATGATCCTTGTTCCCTCGTACCCTCGGCGCCTTGGCCTCGGTATTTCACTGGCCGGAGCGGAGTCAGCTCGATGAGTCTGAAGCTCTGAGCTGCTTTCTGTTCCCTGTTCCCTAATCCCTGTTCCCTAATCCCTGTTCCCTGCTTGTTGTTCTACTCTGAAGGCATGTCTTTTTCCTTTCCGAAGATTTATCCGATTCTTGATAGCGTAGTGATTCCGCAGGCAGGGCGCGGGGAGTTTTTGTATCGCCTGGGCAGTGAGCTGACCAAGGCCGGCGTTGTGCTGCTCGAATACCGCAACAAGGCTGGCTCCGAGGCTGAGCTGCTGGCCGATGCGGCAGTGCTTCGTGCCGCAATGCCTGTGGGCAAAGTCAAGCTGATTCTCGACGATCGCGCGGATCTCATCGAGCGAACGGGATTTGACGGCGTGCACGTGGATGCCGGAGACGCTGCGCCGGATGAGGCCCGGCGGCTGGCAGGGCCGGAGCGTATTGTGGGCACTTTTGGAGGCAGCGAGGCGCTGCTGCCGGGGATTCTGAACGCACCGGTAGATTATCTCTCGATCGGCCCGGTGTTCGCGTCCACGACCAAGCAGACCACAAAAGCTCCCATCGGCGTCGAGGGCGTGCGCCGGTTGCGGCAGGAAGCCGGGCCGGGTGCAGTGCTGGTGGCCGTGGGAGGGATGACGCTCGACGCCGCACTCGCGGTTCTGGCGGCAGGTGCGAGCACGATCGCCGTGGCCGCGGCCATCTTCCGCAGCGCCGATCCGGCGGCCGAGTTCCGCCGGTGGAAGGCGGAACTTCAAAGTTGATTAGGTAATTCAGCAGTGGCGGAGTTTCCCACCCTTTTCCGCAAAATGCGCGGAAAAGGATGGGGCACGGACGCGGTATTTGGCTACAGAACTTCATTAGAAATGAGCCGGCAGTGTCCGGAAACGGGGCAAGACCGTCTAAATCCAAGACAATTCGTGCCGGAAAACGAGGCATGCCTGCCCGAAATCGGGACAGGCGCTGGCTCGGAACGATACAGTCCCACGCGCCGCCGGAACCCGCCTTCACGGGATGAACCCGGCGCGATCCAACCCCTTTGGTTGCGTGTCGTATGATGGCGTTACGCGATCCCTCTCGCGGTTTGGCCCTGCATTGGTTGCCCCATTCCATCGATCTGTCAGGAAGGATGCCGCCCTTTGATCTCCCGATTGCTGCGCATTAAACCCATGTCGATGCTCACCGCGGAAGCGGGCGAGCAGGGCGAGCACACATTGAAGCGCTCGCTCGGCGCCGTGAACCTGATCACGCTTGGGATTGGCGCGGTCATCGGCGCAGGAATTTTTGTACTGACTGGTCAGGCCGCGGCGCTCTACGCGGGTCCGGCCGTGGCGCTGAGTTTCGTGCTGGCGGGACTCACGTGCGCGTTTGCAGGGCTGTGCTATTCCGAGTTCGCGTCGATCATTCCCATTGCCGGATCGGCGTACACGTATGGCTACGCGACCCTGGGCGAATTTGTGGCGTGGATCATCGGCTGGGATCTGGTGCTGGAGTACGCGTTTGGCGCGTCGACCGTGGCGTCGGGGTGGGCGGGCTATTTGAACAGCCTGTTGCAGCAGGTGGGCATCGTGATTCCGCCGCAACTGACGGCGATTCCCGGCACTGCGCTCGTGAAGTACCACGGGATGTGGGGGCCGGTAGCCTCGCTTCCGCCGGGAGTGAGCGACGCGGGGTTGCCGCATGCGACGGGATTCTTCAACCTAATTGCCATCCTCGGAGTCATGGCGATTACGACCATCCTGGTGATCGGCATCAAGGAGTCGGCGAACTTCAACTCCGCGATCGTCTTTATCAAGCTGAGCGTGGTGGGGATTTTCCTGGTGGTTGGCGGGTATTTCCTATTCCGTCACCCTGAAGTGGCGCGCGCGAACTGGCATCCCTTCATTCCGCCGAAAGACGCAGCCGGGAACTTTGGCTGGGGTGGCATTTCGAAGGGCGCGTCGCGCATCTTTTTCGCCTACATCGGATTCGATGCGGTGTCGACGGCCGCACAGGAGGCGAAGAAACCGCAACGCGACATGCCGATCGGGATTCTCGGGTCGCTCCTCATCTGCACGGTTCTGTATATTCTGGTTTCGCTGGTGCTCACCGGACTTGTGCCTTATCAAACCCTGAATGTGGCGGCGCCGGTGGCGCTGGGCATCGATGCCACGGGCGTGAGCTGGGGATCGATGCTGGTGAAGATCGGAGCGGTCTTCGGGCTGGCCACGGTCATGCTGGTGATGCTGCTCGGGCAGACGCGCGTCTTCTATTCGATGTCGAAGGACGGTCTTTTGTGGAAGTGGGCCTCCGCGATTCATCCCAGGTTCCGCACGCCGTGGATCACCACGATCGTATTCGGATTCTTCGCGGCGCTGTTTCCCGCGCTGCTGCCGATCTCAAGGCTCGCGGATCTGGTCAACATCGGCACGCTGCTGGCGTTCGCGATCGTGTGCGCGGGAGTCTGGGTGCTGCGCGTGCGGCATCCGGAGATGCACCGGCCGTTCAAGACGCCGCTGGTGCCGCTGGTGCCGATCCTGGGCATTGTGTCGGCCCTCTACCTCATGTCGCGGCTGGCGGCGATCACCTGGGAGGTGATGATCGGCTGGCTGATCTTCGGACTGATCATCTACTTCACCTACTCGGTGAAGCACAGCAAGGTGCAGCAGATGAAGAACGCGCAGGCGGCGGACTGAAAACTGCGGATTCGCGCGCGAGGAACCACGGCCTCCCTGCGCGGGAGGCCATTTTGTGCGGCGAGATTCAAAGGATGCCGCTTTACGCCGTGGCTTTGGCGCAGAAGGCGTCGAAGGCGCGCATCAGCTCGCCGGCGATGTCCTGCGCGGTGGACTGCTCGATGACGGCGCGCTGCATGAGGTAGACCAGCTTGCCGTCGCGCAAGAGGGCGACCGAGGGCGAGCTGGGCGGATGGCCTTCAAAGTAGCTGCGGGCGCGCTCCGTGGCTTCGCGGTCCTGGCCGGCGAAGACGGTGATACTTTGATCGGGCGGGTTTTGGGAGTTGGCGAGGGCGAGGCGGATGCCGGGGCGAGCCTTGCCCGCCGCGCAACCGCAGATGGAGTTGACAACGACGAGGGTGGTTCCTGGCTGGGCGAGCGCGGCGTCGACCTCTTCGGCCGTCCGGGCTTCCTTGATTCCCGCACGCACGAGTTCCTCGCGCATGGGGATGACCATCAGTTCTGGGTACATGTTTGCCTCCGGCAGGGGAAGCTGCCTGTTCTTATTCTACGGGACCGGGGCGCGCGGGGCTACTTGCTTCCATCAAGAAAATCGTTGAGCGAAGGCCAGCCAAAGGCAAGTTCATCGAGTTTCGCCCCGCCGATCTCAATGGTGGCTTCCATGATCGGAACTGCTCCGAGATGGCGGTAAAATCCCACTGCCGGATTCTCCTTTAGCACCCATACGATCATGCTCGCCAGACCGCAAGAGCGCAGCGCATGCGCCAGGGCAGTTGTCAGCGCGCGGCCTGCTCCGCGGCGTTGGCGATCCTGCATAAGGTAAATGGCGTAGATCTCGCCGTCGTAATCTGCGATGGGCTTTCGCAGTTTTCCCCCGCTGACGAACCCGAATATGCCTGCATCGTCTTCGGCGACAAACGCTGTGCCTGTGCTCCTGGCCAACTCTTCCTTCCAGTGGACAGACCTGGCTTCCACGCTCAGGGAGGCGATAAACGCGTCGGGGACGATGCCCGCATAGGTGGTCTTCCAGCTTTCCACGTGAACGCGCGCGATTGCCTCGGCGTCGTCGCTGCCGGCACTGCGAATGCAAAAGCCCATGAGCAAAACTTAGCATGGAGCAGGCCTGTTCTTGGATTGAAAAAGACTCCGCCGCAGACGCCCCAAGGCTACGCGGCGGGCGACGAGCCGCGTTGCGGTACTCTTGATCTTTGAAGATTCTGGAGAACATTGCGTTGGCACGGCTCACGACCCTCGGCATCGGGGGCCCGGCGCGGTGGTTTGTCCGGGCTGCGAGCGAAGCCGAGATCGCCGAGGCGTGCGCGTGGGCGCGCGAGCGCCGCGTGCCGCTCTTTATGCTGGGCGGCGGCAGCAATGTGCTGGTTGCCGACGCGGGGTTCGACGGCCTGGTGCTGCATGTCGCGATCCAAGGCGTGGAGTTGGAGGGCGAACTGCTGCGCGCAGCCGCCGGCGTCCCTTGGGACGATTGCATCGAGCAGGCTCTTGGAGCAAATTGTGCAGGGATGGAGTGTCTCGCCGGCATTCCCGGCACCGTGGGCGGAACGCCGGTGCAGAATGTGGGCGCGTACGGACAGGAGGTGGCCTCAGTCGTCGAACGCGTGCGGGCCTTCGACCGCGCGGCAGAGAAGTTTATCGAGTTTTCGAACGCCGAGTGCGGATTTTCCTACCGCAAGAGCCGGTTCAACACGGTGGACCGGGGCCGGTACGTGGTGACGCGCGTGGATTACCGGTTGCGGCGGGGCGGCGAGCCGGCATTGGCCTATGCCGATCTCCGAGCGCATTTTGCGGGCTGGGAAAAGCCGCCGTTGCTCGGTGAGGTTGCCGAAGCGGTGCGCGGAATCCGCAAGAGCAAAGGCATGTTGCTGGTCGCGGGCGATCCGGATTGCCGCAGCGCGGGGAGCTTCTTCAAGAATCCGCCGGTTGCGCCGGAGGTTGCCGAGCGCGTGCGGCAGATCGCCGCGGATTCTGGCGTAACGGTGCGCGTATTTCCCGCCGAAACTGGACTCGTGAAGATTCCCGCGGCGTGGCTGATCGAGCAGGCGGGGTTCAGCAAAGGATACGCGCTGGGCGCGGCGGGGATCTCGTCGAAACACACGCTGGCGCTGGTGAACCGCGGAGGGGCGACGGCCGCGGAGATCCTGGCGCTGGCCGAGAAGATTCAGGCGGCAGTCGAAGCGCGATTCGGCATCCGGCTGGAGATGGAGCCGGAGCGGATAGGATTTTAGGGCGTCTTCAGGCGGAGCGCGATGCGTTCGCGTTCGGCGGCCAGGACTTCGGCGGCGGGGCCGAGGGCGATGAGGCGGCCTTCACGCAGGAGCAGGACCTCGGCGTTCGTGGCCAGAGCGTCTGTTGCGTCGTGCGTGGCCATCACGGCCTGGACGCGATTTTCTTTCAACCACAATTGCAGGCGCTCGAGAAGCGCATCGCTCGCCCTGCCGTCGAGCGCGGAGAAGGGCTCGTCGAGGAGCAGGAGTCTCGGCGCAGGTGCGAGGGCGCGGGCCAGGGCCACGCGTTGTGCCTCGCCGCCCGAGAGGTCCTGCGGACGGCGCACAGCGAGGTCGGTTGCACCGGCCAGGGCCAGCATCTCTGCGACGCGGGCGGCGCGGGTTGCGCGATCGAGACTGCGCAGGCCGTAGGCGACATTGGCGGCAACGCTGAGGTGAGGGAAGAGCGCGGGCTGCTGCGCAACCAGCGCAGTGTGGCGGCGGCCAGGCGGAAGGTGCAAGCCGATGGCGGTTTCAGTGAGGGCGCGCGTGTCGAGGGCGATGCGGCCGCGCGTGGGCGAGTCGAGGCCGGCGAGCAGACGGAGCAAGGTGCTTTTGCCGGAGCCGGAGGGTCCGAAGACGACGGTCCAGTCGGAGGTGAAGACGCACTCCACGTGGAAGTGGAAGCTGCCGCGGCGTGTGTCGAGAGAGAACTCAAGCACGGCGCGGCACTCCGCGCGTTTGCGCCTTGGAGTAGATCAGTGCCAGGGCCAGAACGCTCATGCCGAGCAGGATGGCGGCGGTGCGGTTGGCGGCGGCGTAGTCGAAGTTTTCCACCTGGTTATAGAGCACGATGGAGAGCGTGCGTGTCGCGCCGGGAATGTCGCCGCCGAGCATGAGGACAACGCCGAACTCGCCGATGGTGTGCAGAAAGCTGAGCACGATAGCGGCAAGAAGCGAGCGGCGCGCGAGAGGAACCATAATACTCGTGACCAGACGCACAGGGCCGGCGCCGAGCAGGCGCGCGGCGTCGACGAGAGCGGGGTCGACCGACGAGAAACCGGCGACGAGCGGTTGCACGGCGAAGGGAAGGCTGTAGATGACCGAGCCGACAACCAGGCCGTTGAAGGAGAAGGCCAGCGGATGGCCAAGCAGGGCCGCGATGCCGCGGCCGAAGGCAGTACGGGGGCCGAGCAGGACGAGAAGGAAGAATCCGAGCACGGTAGGCGGCAACACCATGGGCAGCGTGGCCAGGGCTTCCAGCGCGGCGAGCCAGCGGCTGCGGCCCAGCGCCAGAAGCGCCGCGAGAGGTACGGCGATAGCGAGAAGAATCGCCGTGGTGACCGTGGCCAGACGGAGCGAAAGTGCGAAGGCTTGCCAGTCCATGAGGTTCAATCAACAGACTATTCGTTGGGGCTAGCGGATTCCCACCCATTTCGCAAAAGACGCGAAATGGATCGGGCGACCGTCATTGTGTGCGGGTCAGGAGACCCGCACGACAGCCGGCCTGGAGGCCGGCGCTACTTTTTCTCGACCGGCGTAAGGCCGCTTTTGGCGAGTTGGGACTGGATCGCGGGCGAGAGCAGGAAGTCGAGGAGTTTGTGCACGGCGGCGCGTTGCCTGGTGCTGCTGACGATGACGGCGCCCTGCTCGATGGGCGGATAGAGATCGCGCGGGACGACGAAGTACTCACCGTCGGCGCTGAGCCGTGGCGTGAGCGCGGAGGTGAGCGAGATCAGGCCGGCATCGGCGTTGGCCGAGTCGACAAACTGGGCGGCCTGCGCGATGTTTTCCGCGGTCACGAGGCGCGGCTTGAGCGTGTCGTAGAGGCCAAGATTCTTGAGCGCCGCAACGGCGGCACGGCCGTAGGGAGCGCGATCGGGATTGGCGATGGCGAGGCGCTCGAGGGCGGGCGAGCGCAGCAGGTCGAGCGACGGCGGAGGCAGATGCGAGTCCTTGCGTTCCCAGAGGACGAGCGCGCCTATGGCGTATGTGATGGGCGTGGAGGAATCGGGCGAGCCGGCGGCGTCGGCCAGGCCGGCGTCGATGAGGCGCTTGGGATAGCCGAGGTCGGCCGAAAGAAACAGGTCGAAGGGCGCGCCGTTTTCGATCTCGGTGGTGAGCATGGCGGAGGCCTGGTAGGTGGCTTCGGCATGGATGCCGGTATTTTTCTCGAATTGGACGAGAATTGGAGGGAGAACAGGCTGAAGGTCGGCGGCGGCAGCGATGCGCAGCGGGGTTTGCGCGGCGAGCGGCGCGGCCAGCAGGCACGCGAAGATTGCAGAAAAAAGTCCTTTCAGCATCGGCATAAGTGCCCCATCCACAGCAGAAATGGCCCTGCACTGGTAGGCTAACACCAGGGAACTATGAACGATAACTTGCATCAGTTGCGCTGTTTCGGATGCGGGAGCCGGATTGCGGGCGCGGAGGCGCGGCCCGATTTCCGTTGCGCCCAGTGTGGAGAGCTGTTCGAGGTGGAGTACCCCGGCTGGAGCCAGCGCGGCGGGCACGACCGGCCGAATCCCGGCGCCTTGAAATGGCTGTGGAGGGAGCGGCGCTGCTCGGGCGAGCCGCTGGATGAGTCGGGCGTGTGGCGCTTCCGCGAGCTGCTGCCGATTCTGGAGAACTTTGGCAATGCCGTGTCGCTGCGCGAGGGCAACACGCCGCTCTACCGCCTGCCGCGTGCGGCCAAGGCACTGGGCATCGATCGCATCTTTGCCAAGCACCAGGGCATGAATCCCACGAGCTCGTTCAAAGACACGGGCATGACGGCGGCGCTGAGCGTGGCGAAGGAGCGGGGATTCGAGTGGGTGGCGTGCGCGTCGACGGGGAACACGTCGGCGGCAATGGCGGCCTACGCGGCGCGGGCGGGCCTGCGCAGCCTGGTGCTGATTCCCGAAGGCAAGATCGCGTGGGGCAAGCTGTCGCAGGCGATGGACTACGGCGCCGTGACCTACCAATTGAAGGCGGATTTCGACGGCTGCCTGAATGTGCTCACCGAGATTGTGAAACAGGCGCCGATCTACCTGCTGAATTCCGTGAATCCCTATCGGCTGGAGGGCCAGAAGACGCCGGCCTTCGAGATTGCCGAGGCTATGGACTGGAATGTGCCCGACCACTTGATCGTGCCCGGCGGCAATTTGGGTAACAGCTCGGCGCTGGGCAAAGGCTTCAGAGAGATGCGCGAGCTGGGACTGGTGGCGCGCATGCCGAAGATTTCGGTGATCCAGGCGGCGGGAGCGAATCCGCTGGTGCAGAGCATTGCCAAGAGCCACGGCGCCACACTCGAACCGGTGGAAGCGCACACCCGCGCCACGGCCATTCGCATCGGCAATCCCGCCTCGTGGCGCAAGGCCGCAAAGGTGATTGAGGAGAGCGGCGGCTGGTGCCTGGATGTGACGGAGGCGGAGATTGCCATCGCCAAGGCCGAGATCGGCGCGGAGGGGTTGGGTTGCGAGCCGGCTTCGGCGGTGACGCTCGCCGGACTGAAAAAGCTGCGCGCGCAGGGCGTGGTGCGGCCGGGCGAGACGGTGGTTCTGGTGCTGACCGGGCACACCCTCAAGGACGCCGACTACACCATCGATTTCCATCGCGGAGCGCTACTGACGGAAGACGAAAAAAGGGGATTGGAGACGGAGATCGAGGCCTTGCGGCGGAACGCGATCACGCTTGATGCAACGCCGGCCGCGGTCCTGGCCGCGCTCGAGGGCCAAGTGGGATGAGCGACGAAGGAACGATGCGCGGAATCCGGCTCCGCCTGCCCGCCACCTCGGCGAATCTCGGCCCCGGATTTGACGCCGTGGCCGTGGCCCTCGATTTTGCCTTGGAGATCGAGGCCGAAGCGGCGCAGGAGTTTTCCCTTGCCGCCACGGGGCGCGACGCGGATCGTTGCGGACGGCTCCAGGACAATCTGATTCTCGAAATCTACAAGGACCTGCTCGGGTCTAATGGGCGGCTCATCGTGCCGCTGGCGCTCAAGGTCGTGAACGGGATTCCGCTGGGAATGGGATGCGGGTCGTCGGCGGCTGCGCGGCTGGCGGCCATTGCGCTCGCCGTGCACTTTGGGCAGTTGGACTGGGATACGGACCGTGTGCTCGAGGAAGCGTATGCGCTCGAAGGGCATCCGGACAACGTGGCGGCATGCTGGCTGGGCGGATTTGTGAGCGCGGTATGCGAAGGCAGGCGCGTGCATGTGGCGCGTGCCGATCCGCCGGAGGCGTGGCGTGCCATTGTCGCGCTGCCGGCTGAGCCGCTGGCGACCAGCAAAGCGCGTGCCGTGCTGCCTGCGACCTACGCGATGGAGGATGTGGTCGCGAATCTGCAATCGGTGGCGGTTCTGGGGCTGGCGTTTTCGCAGGCGCGCGGCGATCTGCTGCGGCTGGCCATGAACGACCGGATCCATCAGCCGTATCGTGCGCCATATTGCCCGCTGCTGCCGCTGTTGCTGCCGCTGGCGGGCAAGAACGGAATTCTGGGTGTTGCCTTGAGCGGTGCGGGGCCGGCGGTTTTGATGGTCATTGACGGCGAAGCGAGTTTGAAGGCTGCCACATCCGCCATTGAGAAAGTGACGGAAAACCGCTCCGCGGCCGAACTCACACTCTGCCGATTCTCGCGGATTGGCGCCGGTCAAGTAATTGACAATAAAAAGTTTCGATAGTGTAATCGCGCGGCCTCGGCGGCCAGGCCAGCCGTTATTAACAAGTGAAGGTGATTAATGATGTGGATACTCACCTTTCCGTGATAGATACTCACCTTTCCGTGTGATTACCATTCCCATTACCTAAGTTTGCTTGATATTTATCGATTAAACAACTAGATTACGCAGCGTGAGCAGTTCTGGGGGAGGGCTGCTCTAGCGCCCGCGATCCTTTCTGGATCCGGGCGCTTCTCTTTGCACGCAAAGCCGTTGAACTCACCAACAAGAGCCCGGATTGTGCATTGTGATCGAGCCGGTTCAGGGACACGCGGCGCCGGAGCGGTGATCGGCTTGCGACTTTGCGCGGTCCTTGCGCATCCGATAAGCATGCGCTCTCCTATACAATGAGCGATGCGGGGATCTGCGAGGAGGATCATGGCTGGGCAAGGTGTTCTGGAAGTGACCGACGCGAATTTCGACCAGGAGGTGCTCCAGAGCG
>PLSB01000205.1 GCA_003165005.1 Acidobacteriaceae bacterium
GTCCACTGCTCGCATGAGCAGTGGAAAGTCGCACCACAAAGCCCGTCGTTCAACGCACTCCAGCTCGCACCAGAACCCCTAATTACACCAGTGCCGGCTTGCGGCTAGTCAGCACATATCCCGCCGCGCGCGCGTCATCATAGAACATCTGGACCGTTTCAAGAGAATACTCTTCCAGATCCTTTCCCACCAGGAAAAGTTTCTTCAGGAGATCGTTCGTCACCGTGATGACATGGCAACCGATGGCGTCCGCCTGAAAGATGTTCAACAGCTCCCGCGGGCTTGCCCAGATGAGCTTGAGGTTCCGATGAGGAGCCAGAATGCGCACGGCATCCGCCATCATCGGCACTGGATCGCGTCCGGTATCCGCTATGCGGCCGGCGAATACCGACACATAGGAGGATGGAGAATCCGCTAAAGCATCGACGGTGCGAGCCACTTGTTCAAGCGTTGTTAGCGCCGTCACGTTCAGCCGTATGCCCGCCTCGGCAAGCCGCCGAACCATCCGGATGGAACTCTGCCCCTTGGTGTTGGTCACGGGAATCTTTACGACCACCTGCTTTCCCCACGAGGAGATTACCAGCGCCTGCTCTTCCATAGCATCGAAGTCATCGGCAAACACCTCAAAGGAAAAAGGCATGTCAGGAACCGCTTGCAGCACCATCCGGGCAAATCCCTCGTAGTCCTGCACACCTGCTCTTTTCATCAGGGTGGGATTCGTCGTGAAGCCCTTAATCAGCGGGTTTCGGCGAAGAGAAATAATGCTATTGATGTCTGCGCCATCGGCGAAGATAGCGACTTTGAGCTTGCTCAGTTCCATCCGGAAATCTCCATTCACTCTCTTATGAAATGAGAAGTTCACTTTGGAAGCTGTGCTATCCCGCGAAATTCTCGAAACGAAGCGCGAACTATCGGACCGAAGGGTGCATTCCGCAGGGCACAAGGACCTCACACAAGTTGAGCGAGCTGTTAAAGCCTCACCTCGAAATCAAACAATTGTACAATGCAGGACGGCGATCCGCAAATCGCAAGGCGCCTATCAGGAACAAGCGCTTGAAACCGATTGGTAGACGCTGAGCAGAGCATCGTAGATCAAAGCTCCCCGGTAGCGCGTATCCTATTCGCGGCGCCCACGAACTCCGACACGGCGTGCCGCATCGGGCCTGTCGCGAACCGCTGCGACCGCACGCGTACGCGATGATGTGCCAAAGGAATCAAAGGGGTCCTGGACTGCATTTAAAAAACAGCCTGTCAGACACCATTATCATCTTCCCAGCCTTTGCGGTCTTTCAGAGAATACGCTGATACCAAAATCTCCCACGAATGTCGGACTGCACTCTCATTCAGTCTCCCGGGCGCGTCGCCATCCGGCATAGGTATTCTCGATGACTTCAAGCGTTTCCTGTGCGGATTTTTCCCATGAAAAGCAGCTACCGCGCCGTCTCCCTCGCTCGATGAGACTTGCACGAAGCGCACTGTCCGTTAGAACGCTATAGATTGCGTCCGCTATTCCTTCCACGTCATTGGGGTCCACCAACAACCCGGCTCCGCCCAGGATCTCGGGAATACAGGAAACATTCGAGGCGATGACCGGGAGATCACAGCGCATGGCTTCTACTAACGGCTTACCAAATGTTTCTGATAATGAAGGAAAGACTAACATCGAAGCCGCAGAGTACAGAGGCGGCATGTCTCGGTTGGGCACTAACCCCAGAAAACGCACTCGTCCTTGTACACCTTCCTCTTGAATGAGAGCATCCAGCTGTGCCTTGTATGAGGCCTTGTCTTCACGACCTACGAAGATCAAATCGGAGTCAATATCGTATCGGCGCACGGCAAGGCTATATGCGCGAATGAGGACATGGGCATTCTTATATGGCCATAAAGTGGAACAAAACAATACAAAGGATCGCCGCAAATTGAAACGTTCACGCACCTGACGCGTCGCGTCGAGACTTGCAGGCACAAAGCATTCGTCCACGGCCTCCCACACCGTTTTCACCTTACGCGCATCCACCTTTAGAAAGCGACAGATATCGTCACTTGTTACTGACGAATTGGCCAAGATACAGTCCGCAGCTCTCGCTGCTGCACCGAAAGCCACAGTTCGGTATACACTCCGAGTACGACCAATTTGTTTTGGCGTACGGAAATGATGAAGCGTGTTGATTTTGAGAATGCGGCAAAAGTCCCCTACCAAGGGAACTACATTTCCCGGCGCGAACAAGACGTCCACCCCAAGCCAATGAAGTCGCAGTGGAACGATAGTCTGTTGCGCGGCTATCCTTAGTAGCCTTCGATCGTTTGCAAAAAAGCAATCAACCAAATGAACGTTTTCTCGGATAAGATCTCTATAACGGTGAGCGGAGCGCGAACTCACGAGCATATAGTAGTCATGCTGCGGACCCACTTGCGGTAGATAAGTCGCTAGGTTAACTAGATAGTCCACCGCGCTGCTTGATTGGCTGTCACCGCGCTCGTATAAAGTATCAATCGCAATTCTCACGGGCCGCTCCAGAGTTGTCGGATGGGTCTGGTTTACGAAGACCACACCTCACGGTCGGAAGTTACTTTCCTGAGCCAGCGAGTACTTCGCGTACGGTCTTCAACAGAATGATGGCATCAAGGCCGATCCACCAATTGGAGATGTATTCGAAGTCCAGCCGGATCCATTCACCGAAATCGCGGATGCTGTTACGGCCGCTGACCTGCCAGAGGCAGGTGATGCCCGGCTTCACCAAAAGCTTCTGCTTTTCCCACTTTGTGAACTGCGCGTACTCGGTGCGCAGCGGCGGACGCGGACCGACCAGGCTCAAGTCCCCTTTAAGCACGCTGAAAAGCTGCGGTATTTCGTCGAGGCTGTGGCGGCGCATCCAGACGCCCAGCCGCGTAACGCGCGGATCGTCGGTGATTTTGAACACCGGGCCGTTCATTTCGTTCTGCGCCATAAGATCGGCCTTCATCTCGTCGGCATTCATCACCATGGAGCGGAACTTGTAACCGGCGAACGGGATTTCGTGCTGTCCGATCCAGTTGCACTTGAAGAAGATCGGACCCCGCGAAGTGAGCTTGATGGCAATGGCGAGCAACAAACACAGTGGCGACAGAACGAGCAATGCCGTCAACGAAAGAGCGAATTCCACAATCCGCTTGAGCGCGAGTTGAACAGGGCTGTTCCAGTACCGGGAAGGCACGACAGTCACCTCAACCTGCTCGAATTCAACAACTCTTGCGTTCATTCGGCTCCATCGTTCGCAGCATTTGGTTTGAGTCCGGAAAACTGGAGAATTATCTCCCAAAGGAAGCGGGGGTTGGTGCGCATGTAACGGGATGCCATACGCTTTGGGTCCTGGACCAGGCGAAAAAGCCATGCTACGCCGCAGCGTTTCGCCCAGTGCGGGGCGTCCTTGATTCTCCCGGTGTGCATGTCGAAGGCGGCGCCTACACCGATCATGATTGTTGTGTCAAGATGGGGCAGGTAGCTGGCCATAAAGCGCTCTTGCTTGGGCGCCCCGAGTCCAACCCAGGTGACATCCGGCTTCACTCGGGCGAAGAGTTGTTTCAGTTTCAGTTCCTCGCCGGCGTGCAGCGGCCGATACGGTGGGCTGTATGTCCCCGCGACACAAAGTCCTGGGTAGCGCTTCGTCAGCACGTCTTTCAATTGCTCGGCAACGCCGGGAGCACCGCCGTAGAAAAAATGCGTGTAACCCCGGTCGCGCGAGCGGTCGCAAAGCTCGATCATGATCTCTGGGCCGCCCACCTGCTCGATCGTCCGCGAACCCTGCAGCCGCCCCACCCAGACCAGCGGCCGGCCGTCGGGCACAGTCAGGAAGGATTCGTTCAGCAGGCGCCGGTAGTCCGCACTGTCCTGCGCCTCTATCACCACATGCACGTTAGCAACGCAGACATAACCCTTGCGCCGGCTCGCAATCGCCTCTTCGATGGCTTCGACCGCCTGGTTCATGCCGATGTCGTGAATTCCCACTCCGAGGATGTTGCCGCGCGGCAGGCACGCGGCGCTTGAATCGGATTCCGTTTGCGGGGCCGTCAGTTGCAATCCACTCTCCATGGCGCGATCAGGATTCCGCTTCCAGGTAAAGCGAGTCGGGCTTGTATTGCGATCCGTCCCCGTCGGCATCCAGATGGAATGACTCCCACCCGCGCCTTGGCATCGAGCAGAGAACTAGGAGGCAGCAACCCGTTCATAAACGGCGAGAGTTCTTTGCGCGATTCTTTCGTTTGTGAAGGAATTCAAGACGCGCTGCAGGCCCTTTAGGGCGCACGCAGTCCTGAACCCTTCATCGTCGCAATATAATTTGAGCTTTTCGCAAAGCTGCGCAGAATCGCCTTCCTTGAAGACTAGGCCTGCATCCCCGATCACGTTGGGAATCTCTCCCGAACTGGAGCCGATGACCGGAACCCCGCACGCCATGGCCTCGATGAGCACGCGGCCAAACTGCTCTTTCCAAAATGAGCGGCTGCGCGAGGGCAATACCAGCACGTCAAGACTATTCATCGCCGCAACGACCTCGTCATTCCGGCATGGGGGCAACACCAACAACCTGATGCCACGGGCCGTGCAGGTCTCGCGCAATGGGGTCTCCAAAGGTCCGGTGCCAACCAGGATCAGGACGACCTGCCGATTCGTGGCCGTGCGCAATTGTGTCATCGCCTCTACGAGGTCGAGCAGCCCTTTCTCCTCGACGAACCTGCCCACGAAGCCGACCGCGAATTCGTCAGGGGAGATATCCATTTCACTACGCACTGACAACCGCTGGTCTGACGTGAAGGGATGAAAGACGCCGGTATCGACGCCGAATTGGGGGATGACTTCAACTCTGCTCGCGGGCACACCCTTTTGGATGAGGATTTCTTTGCCTGCCGCATTACCGCAAATAAAGAAATCCACGAAGCGGCGATTGATCCGGGCAAGATGTTCCAGAAGCCTGGCCTTGGAATCCTGCTCGCTCGGATAGATATTGTCCCAGACAAAGACAACCATCTTCGCGCTTGGGGCGTAGAGCTTTCGATACAAAAGGGCCTGGCAGAGAATCCAGCTATGCTGCTCGTTCTCCACGTGAATGATATCGGGCTTGAACTCCCGGAATCCGAGGTCGCGACTCTCGAGAATCCAACGTGTTGACGTTGGTCTGGGGCTGAGAAAGTGGATTGGGAGAGCGCAGACAGCGACCTCTCGGTTAAATTCATAATCGATCTCTCGCCTACCGTACGGATATGGGTAATACTGCGGGCTGATGAGACGAAAGTCCGTGTTTTGCGCGAGAAATGCCAACTTATGTCGGGCCGAAGACTCGTGATAGCAGTGCGCGATGAGTGCAACTCTACATAGCTTCATTGATTCCGACACTGGTCTTCCGGTCTGGCGACTCGGAAAGCAAATATCCCGAAATTCAACCTCCAGAACGTCTCGATCTTCACTCATTCATTCAGCTCTTAAGGCTTCCTTCCTTGTCGCTAGGATTCCAAACGTGTTTGCCAAATGCAAAACTTCGCCTGCCCATTGAAAGAACCTGGATTGAGTACTCCAGTAGGAGCGCACTCGACATTCAAAGCCAAAACTCTCCAGGCATGCGACCAGCGCCGACTGGTCGACCCCGTTCCGGACCACGTGGTATTCAGTCATATCTTCTGGGAGATCGCCCCGGTAATGACCTCTCATACGACGCAATCGCGTTCTCAGGCCCTTAAGGTACCCTCCTTGAAAGAGCCTCCACCCGAAGTAAGAGATACGATCGAAGAAGTAAGTAAATCGGCTCAGCGTGTCGTAACGCAGCGGATCCTGGAAAGTGAAAAACACTGCATTCCTTCTCAGCATTCCAGCGGCGCACCTGCAAAGTTTCAGGTAATCCGGAATGTGGTGAAGAAATGAGCTGGCCCCGACCACGTCAAATTGGCAATCTCTCCTTTCCAGCTCCTCCAGAATGTGGAAGATATCGCCATGCATAGTCGTAAGCTGGCCTCGATACTCCGCTGCTGCCTCCTCGAGACCATTTAATAGTTCAGCGCTCGCATCGGCCGCCAGAACTTCCGCCCCCAAGGCTAGGCATGGTAGAGCAAGTGTGCCGTCCCCGGCGCCCATATCAAGCACCGCGACCTTGTCACCCCCGTTTACAAGTTGTCCGAACGACTGCGCGACCATCTCTTCAAAGAGAATTCCGAGCGTCTTGTGTTTCAAATGTGGCGAAACTTTTACAAAGCTCTCACGGGTCTGCTTGCGGAAGTACTCCTGATTCATGGCGACGATCTCAGCATCGCGCAAGCATTGGCCTACATCGTGATCATTCATTCCAAAATTCTCCCGGGAGATGCTCTCTTCAGCCTGTGGCTCAGTTCGAACCCTGCGGAGCGCACTGAAGGTATCCCACAAGGTAACGAATCCCCATTACGGAATCGCGCATCGCACGCAACGTTTCGTATGACCATCGATTCAAGGTCTTTCGAGGAGACATGACGCGCTGTGGCACAGGGCGGAAGTTGAGACCAGTTTTTTCGCAGAGCAGTTGAAACGACTTCTCAGTCCAGAACTGTACGTGTTCCGGCGTGTCATAGGCCGACGTTCTCCGGTAGCCGGTCCGCGTCTCCCCGCAGGGAGTGGTGATGAACATCCTGCCCCCTGGCCGTAAGCGTGACTTGATCTCCAAAAGGAGAGGGACCGGATCGTTCAAGTGCTCGAGCAGCTCAATAAGGATGATGGCGTCGAAGCTGCCCCGAGGCGCCTGCTCGAGTGAATCGAAGACGGTGAAGGGTTGCGAATGAAGGAACTTGAAAGCGGCGTCGTCTGCTTCGACACAACTGATTTGGATCGAGGGAACCAGTTGCTTCAAGGAGCGGAGGATGTGGCCCGATCCGGCGCCAAAGTCCAATACAGCAGAGTTGGCTTGGATGAAGCCGGACCGTAGCCAAAAGTTAATCAGCCTCTTGTTACGCGCTGCATACTCCTTCATCATTTCATCGGGATCCACAAGCACTTGGACACCCTGCATGGTCACCGGGTCCTGGGCATAAATATGCCCACACCCCGAACACTTCTGGGCGGTGACGAATCTCGCAGAGAATGTCTCAGCAGGTGCGGCAGAGCAAATAGGGCAATTCATGGCGCTCCTCAATCAACCAACCCAAGGATCTTCAGGCCATCGGTTGCTGCCGAGATCACACAGTCGGTTCGCTTCTTTCGCAATAGGGGTTACGCGGAAGATTGACCACCGTAAAGCCACGTCTCTCCAGAGAAGTCAGAAATTGCTTGGTGGGCTCCTGCTTAAAGCAAATGATGCTCGCCCGGCCAAAGCTCAGAAGTTTGATTCGGCACAGTGCATCTTGAAATGCGATCCCAATGCGTGTGAAGAGCCAACCGGTGGAGCGCCGACTTGCGGAGGCAGTTCCTAGCTTAGCGACGTAGCAATCGTTAATTCCCTTCCAAGCGAAACAGGGATAACCCAGCGCCGTCAGCATCTTGAACACCTCACGGATAGTCAGACGATAGACAAAATTCCCGGAGGGTTCGAATTGGTCATCAGAACTGCCACGCAGCACCAACTTGGCGAAGGTCTTTAGGCTTGAGAGGGCGCGCCACCCTGGATCCAGGGGCTCGACCAACACGATAGCTTTGCGGGCGACCCGAAGCATCTCGTAAAACCCGATCGGAGGCCGGGGAAAATGGTGGAGGGCATCCTTGCAGAGCACAAAGTCGACCGCATTGTCTTCATAGCTCAGGGACTCTGCGTTTTCGGCCGCGTAGGCGTCGATCCAGCCATTGGCATGCGCGATTGACAAGGTATTCGACGAAATGCTCGTTGCCGTTACCGCAACGCCGTGGCTTCGCAGGAAAAAGGCATCCGAACCAAAGTTGCCATCGCCGATGGTAATCCACTCCGAGACAGGCCATTCTGTGAGCAGCGGGAGTGTGCATTCGAGGAATCTCAAATGCCGCCACGCGTCGATTGTGTCCGGGCCGGTATAACAGGATGGAAACTCCTCATCCTGCACCAGGCGCATTTCGTGATTCTTATGCCGATCGTAGCTCCACATATTTCGCGCCCGTTGCCCCTCTTTTAAATCAACAAGGAAGTCCCGTCCGTGCAAGCTCCAAGTGAAGCAGGCGACCACGCCACGTCACCTAATTGGCCAATTCCTGTCTGAATCGCACCCACGGTGGTTTGTTCGGCGCGCATGCAGGAGAAGAAAGATAATCTTATCCAGTTGCATGGATGCGAAGCGTTTGAATTTCCCCCAGCTCGAGGTGCCGTATAGCTCAAAGAATTGGCTGATGCCAGGTGCTAGAGCAAGTACGGCTTCATCTTCCGAGTACAGCTTATACGCAAAATCCAGATGTCCGTATTGGATCAGCGCCACGATGTACTTTATCTTTCTTTCAACAGGAAGGCTGGACGCTAAATCGTCCCTACGCCCGAAAAGCGCATCGCCAAATATGAGCTGCCCGCGCGTTTTCCCCCTATAGATTGCCCGGCCGATGAATTCCCTGTTCAGGTAAAGAAGATCAAAGCCCCTCTCCCGCATAAGCTGACAAATGTCGGCGAAGAGTTTCTGGCCCTCATAAAGTTCAAAGAACTCAACCTCTACCTCGACAAGGAAAGCCTTCGACAGCGACTCGGGGCTGCCTTCCAATATTTCAAATTCCGTGCCCTGGGTGTCGAGTTTGATGATGTCGATGTTCTCACCTAACTGCGTCTCAAGAATACTATCGAGCGTTTTCGATTCCACCTCGACGCTGCGCTTGACCGAGAAACCCGGTATCGCAAATTGCATGGAACGGGGGCTAGGGCTAAGTGCGGAGCTGCAAGCCGGGGTGTCGAAAAGATGAAACGTTACTGCGCCCTCGCGCCCGCCAACGAAATAGGGAAAAATCCGAAAAGACTTGAAGCCCTGATCGTGCTCAGATTCCAGCCGGGACGCCTCCGCAGAATCCGCATCAAACGCAAAGTAGTTGATGAACTTTTGCAGCGGCTGCAACTCGCCCAGACTAGCTCCACGAGCCCCCACGTCAACGACGTTCAATGGGTGTTCGTTCAGAAACCAACCGAGCGGGCTCCAATCCCTTCCAAGCCAGTTGAGATTGTACGGAAATGCGCAGCCATAGAGAGAAACGTGACTCAGTAGTTCCCGCGCGAGCTGTCTTGTGTTCACCCCAACGTCCTTTCTCCAATTAGACTGCAACGGCAGAACTACTTGACGGCTTCTACGTACAAAGTCTCATCCGCCCGGCAATCCAGGGTTTCGAGGCCTGGAACCTGGCCCTGCAACGCATTTCAGTCCCGGCTCTTTGGATCGCGGCACACTCGAAAGTTGTTGACGAATCGTCAATCTCCTGCACTGGAATCTCCTTCTGGAAGGTCGACTGATTTGGCGCGGTCTCCGCACCGTTGCGTATAACAAGCGACACCAAAAATCGAATCCACTTACGGAACCCGCAACACTGCCATGCTTGACCCAGGCAGTCTTGAGAGTGTAGGAAACTGCTGAGACAGTTTGTGTAGATATTTTGAAACGCCATTTACTCCCCATCTCCCGTAGTCGTGCCAGAGAATAACACTACCTGAATGGCAGCACTTAAGCGCATGCTCCGTATCCGACTTAACATATTCGTAACTATGAGAGCCGTCGATAAAGAACACGTCGATCTGTCCATACCACCGGGAAAAGTCGAAATTCGCGCTATCTCCTTTAAGGACCGTGATCTTACCTTCAACGGGACTGCCCTGGAAAATAAGCTGGTTTGCCTTATAATTAGCAATGCGTGTAGCCACATCCGAAATCGTGGCATTGAGCGCGAGCCCGGCGTCCGCGGGAATATCCAACGTAAAGATCCTGGCGCTCTCGCTTGTGTTCAATGCCAGTAAAAACGCGGTGTAACCGTAAAGCGTACCGATTTCGAAAACTTGTTTTGCGTGAATCGCCCGGCAGATCAAGGAAAGATACATCGCGTCTTTCGCAAAACTTGAATCCCACGGTATGAAATTGCCGGATGTCGGCAAGATTGTAACGTCTGTTATCTCCTCGACCGGCAGGAGATCGTGCAACTGAACCTGCGGCAATCCATTGCCCGACGCTAGCTGCCAGGTAAACATGCAATGCTGCCAGTACGCAACCATGCTCCGCGGATGCCTTAAGAAAGAAAGCGACGCGAGATTGCCTCCCACAATACCGGACATTGCTGCCTTGTAAGCTGCGATTGCCCATTGTTTTGCAGTTCCAAACATTCCTATTCCTCCAAAATCGCTGCCAACTGAAACGGACTTAGGTAGCTATTTAACCCGAAAAGGCCGTTCTTGCATTTCATCCATTGGGTATTAACCACCTGGGCGTCTTCACAGCGTTCGCACCCCTGCAAACATTGACGGTTGCGACGCTCTGAGGGTTCAGGATCACATCTCGAAACGGAAATATGGGGCTAGTAGCCCTCTATTATTTCGCTGATGTATTGAAAGTCACTGATGCGCCAGAAGTGATGTTGGATGAAGTGTTATTGCAGACGTGGTAAGTGAACGCCCCCGAGCCCGGTGCGACGAGGATGTAGAGCACACCCGCCGCAGGGTTGCCCCATCCTGTGACATTGCTTGTGTCCGTTGTGGCCGTGACCGAGACGGTCATAGATGAGGTCAGGCCGCTCATGGTCACAGATGTGCCACTGCTGCCGGCCGCCGGAGAGCAGCTGTTGGCGTTGATGGTGGTGCTGTTCGCTACCGTGAAGGTCACGTCAGCAACGGTTGGACAGGTCGCAGGATTGTCAGTCACATTTCCGTTGGCATCGTGGCAAAGCGGTTCGACCATAGTCGGGTCTGTCCAGCCGAGGGCTAACGGAATCTTCACGCCGCTCGAATTGCCGTTGTAGCCGGTAAGCTGAGCCCACGGAAGCACAGCGTTTGTGCCGTTGCGCAGTGTCCCATCGCCCCACGCCGAAAGCACATCAGTGAGCGTACCTCCGCTCGCCGCCGCCTGAATTGTTACGCGGCCCACGGGAACGGTGCTGCTCACGTTGCTTGCGGTGGGCGCTCCATAGATGTGGCCGAATTTGTTAAGGGCGGGCCCAATTGATGTATTCCACCAAAAACCCCAGAAGTCGGGGCCATACGAGGGCTCCGGGCCGCTGCCGGATGTTGCAATAGCTATCGCCTGATAGGCCGTCACTACCGCGTTAGCTTGATAGCTGGAGAAGCCGTCATAGGCGACGAAATTACAGGAGCCTACGCCCTGAAAGGCTGTGGCAGTGAACGCGAACGAGCTGTCATAGAGGCAATTCGGGGTGGTAAATCCGAAAATTGAATGTGCCCTGACCGGCGTCTGGCTTTCATTGTCGATAATGCGGCGTGTCGAGCCGGTGGTATCTATCCCCAGCATCACCGAATCGAAGTCCACTCCGTCCACGCCGCTTTTGATTAAGACTGCTGGCGTCGTCGTGTCTGGCGGCGCAGTTTGGTTCCCCGTCTCCATGTAAAGCTGCCCAACGAAATGCAGGTTGATTGTATCTCCGGTGTAGCCCTGGAGGATCAGGTTGTTCATCGCTTTGCCCGGATGCAGGCAGTTTAGGTTGTCAAACACCACGTAGTCGGTCATGTCACCAGAGGCAGTGCCTCCGATCACGCACGGGATTGTTCCAGTAGTGCCACCCGCTCCATCCTGGCCGTCCGCCTCAACGTTGCGAAGCGTCATATTGCAACAACTACTGGTGCTACCACCAGGCGTGCCATGCACCCATAGCACTTTAGGAACGTTCGAAGAGTAACCACCAATATTCACAAAGGCCAACGATTCGAAGAGCGAGTTATCCCCATACCCGCTGACCTCGCCAACCGCCGTTGAAACCACGCCTCCTGCCGCCAGAGCCACGGTGAATCCGCGAAAATGCCCGTAATTGTTCGTACCTCCGCTGGCCAGAAACACATCCACGCCATTAAATGAGGATGATCCTTGAAATGTAAACCGACCGCCGTATCCCGTTCCTTCGCCGATCACGTCGCTCTGACCAAACACGCGAAATCCGTAGCCAGTTCCGCCTGAATAGGTGCTTGTCCACGCACAGGTTGGCGTAGATGGCACAAGCAGCGTGACCGGTACGGTCGAAGAACCGATGTCCAACTCCGATGAGAACGTAGCATTGCAGACACCCCGCGCATCGACGATGCCGCCACCCGCCGTGATGGTGGCCGCGATTGCATCCACCACGCCGGCGGCGTTCTCCATGCTGGTGGCGTTCTGGGGATAGCTGACGGTCACGACCTGTGCCCTTAATGCCGCCCCTGCTGCGAACAAGAAGCTAAGTAACGCAACAACTCTGAAAATCATTTTCGTCTCCAACTGGAATTTCCGTTTTGCCTTTTGCCCGCGAACCAATATACTCCCATTTGCCTCCGCTCGCGGTCCTTTTTGTATCTGTTGCTGCAAGTCGGCGATCGGCAGTCATGGCACAAGAGGCCTTGTCGTCACCCGAACGTCCTTTCTCTAATTAAACAGCAACGGCAGAACTACTTGACAGCTTCCACGTACAAGGTCTCGTCCGCCCGGCAATCCAGGATTTGGACGTCCGGAACTCGGCCCTGCTGATAAGAGCAGCGCTCAACGTTTGAGAAGCCAGCCTCAGCCAGAACCCTCGAAAGCAGTTCGAAGTCGTACATGTATCGATGTTGAGAGAGCGAGCTACGCTTTGCCGCGAAAAAATACTCGAGGGCTGCTTCCCTTCGCCCCGCCGAATACAAGTCAAATGCGTGCTTCAGATCAGGTACGCAAACGCGGAACCTGCCGCCTTTTTTCAGAACACGATGAGCGTCTCGAAACAGAAATGCCGCTGTGCCGGGATCAAAATGCTCCATGATGTGAGAAGAGTATAAGTAGTCAACCGACTCATCCCTCAAAGGGAACCCGTATTCGAGGTTGTGATGGATAAAGAAATTCGATCTCAGCGGGCGAATGTAAGATTCTTCGTCTTGCCATTGCCTGCATTCAGAGAAACGGTAGATTGTCTTGAGCACCGCCGTGGGCCAGCCGGCAAACAGGGCGAAGGTTCCTCCATCGATGTTGATCCACCCATCCGCAACGATTGTCCCCGACCCGAAGTTGACCTTCACAACTTCGCCAGAAGGCATAATCCTGCGATGCCGCTGCATCCAGGCAATCAGGAGGTTGATCTTGTCAACGGAGGATTTGATCACGCGATCCTCGCCCCTTTACGACCCAATGGCGTTTGCCACCAGGTTTGAAGTGGCAATGCATTCGTCTCGCGTAGGCGCTGCTTCTCGCACACACAACGCAGCAGCGGCAGCGACAAACAGCATCCACGAGGCCTGGTTAGGCAGAAGATATGTAATAGCGGTCAGATTTGCAAGGAACGTCCACGTAAAGAAGAGGATTGGCCAAATGTCTTCGCGATTTCGGCTCCGCCTTAACAGGTGGAATGCGCGCCTGAAGTAGATCAGGAATACGGCCAGGGAAGCGATCAGCCCCAACAGCCCCAGGTCCAGCCAGATAGCCATAAGCCCATCATGTGCACTGGAGGCCCCCAAAAACCAAAGGTCACCCAAGGGACCGTCAACGCCGCGCCAGAATCCGTAGTACCCGTATCCCAGGTACGGACGCAGCGCGATGTACTGCGCGACAAGGGGCCATAGCACAAGGCGACCGGTAAGTTCCACGTCGCGCCCGAGAGCCGTGACGATCTGCTCGTAAAAGATGAAGGGCGAGAGAATGAGCGGCACGCCGGTTATCGCAAGAAGAACTCCGCTGGCCCGCCTGGGTTTATCCGAGGGTTGCATTCCGGCCAGAAAAGGAAAGATCCAGCACATGGCAATGCACTCGACGAAACAGGCCGCGGAATCGGCAAGGACGATCAGCGCCACGGTTGCGCAGGCCAGAATCCTGAAGTACCATCGTTTCGCCGGATAGCAATACGCCAATGACAAAAACACGATGAATGCCATCGACATGTTCCCGCCCAGAGCGTTCTTGTGCACGTAGATTCCCAGCCACAGCCCTGCAAATGGACCCGTGCCGATCGAGTAATCGGGAAAGAGGAGCGAAAAGATTGCACTTAAAACCGCGGCCAGCCCGAAGGCCCAACCCAGGAGCACTAACTGCATTTTGAGCGGATAGCGAAGTCCAAAGTAGAGACCAAATAAGGTCGATCCCGCAAGGGCTCCAAAGCGCAGGAAACTGAACATTGGCGCGGCCGACCACGTGATCGAGAGAAAAACAAACGCGTACAGCCAGAACAACGGCCACAAATTTGAAAGCGACTGCCACAGGCCGCCGCAGCGCATCTGCAACAACCACATGGAAGATAAATAGATAAAAGCCCAAATTAGATTTCCCAGCAGGCTCCCCGTGCTCGCTCCGGAATTCTGGTCGTACAGGCCGTTAATGCTGCGAAAGAATGCATTTGTGAAGAACAGTATAGTGCCTACGGCGAAAACCTTCTCCACCCATGCAATCTTGTTATCCATCGATTCGCTCAATGCCGACGTATGCGGATACCATGGGCGCCGGGACATGCCCTCCCTGCTTCAGGAATATCCAGAACACCACAATCCCATAGCACGCGGATGCGGAGACAAGGCTGAGTGCTGCCCCGGTAAGTCCCCAGAAGTGGATGAACACCAGAGCTGTGACAAGTCCAACCGGAGCCGAGACGGCATTTGCAATCAAATCAAAATGCGGCTTTTGGCACGCCCGAACCGCCATCCCAAATCCCAATGCAAAGCCATTACACACAGGAACCAGGGCGAGGATGGAAATGAGCGCCGCATAGGCCGCGAATTTGTTGCCGAACAGGAGCCGCTCGAGCGGTTGCGAGAAAGCTGCCAGTATTCCTGCATAAACTGCCGCGATCGCGGTCAGGGAGACCGTACACAGAACCGCCTTTTTTCGCAGCTGGCTTATTCTCCCATTTCCGTAATCCCCCGCCATCGACGGCAAAACCAAAAGCGCAGTTGCAGTTACGATTTGTGTCATGACCAGCGACGGGATCATCGTGGCGCGGAGAATACCGGCTGCGCTCAATCCGACCATTGCTGCTGCAACATAGGTCTGCGCCTGGCTTGCAACGGAGAACAGGGCGGTGCTGCCGACAAGCCATTTTCCGTAACGCCAATTCTGGCGCCATACTGTAGACCAACTGCAGCCCTTGGTCGGGGGGCGTAAAAGTCCCAAGGGCTGAAGCATCCATAGGACCGACAGCAGGCCTGCAACCCCCATCAGCAGAAAGGCCGAACACGGGCTGAGCCAACCACCTGCCCGCATCGCTGCCAGCCCGATCACGATCATGAGCAGGTAGATCGCGCTGCCCCGAACCGCGATCGCGGGCCGATGGATCACGTAGCACATCCTCCGCACCAGCCACACGAAAAACAAAAATGGAATGGCTAAAGCCCCGCCCAATATCGCTGAAACGAGTTCGCGGTGAATGCCGAATTGCTTCATGGCCAGTCCGGCAACCAGCATCGCTCCGGACAACACAGCCGAAGCAATCGCATGCACCTTCATCTGTGCGAGCATGTAATCGGTGATTTGCGCAGCGTGAGAAGCCGGGCCAAACACACTCATCGGTTCCAGAATCAGAACACTATGGAACCCAAATAGGAACAGAACCGTTGCGTAGATAACAGCAAACGCTCCGTAGGACTCAGCGCTGAGCCAGCGAGCCAAAAGAAGGCTGATCAGGAGCCCTGCCAATGACGTGAGGCCTTGATCGATGATAGAAGTGCCGGACCGGACACCCCAAACGTACAGACGCTCCCGCTTGATCTCTCCTAGCAAAGAAGCGATGGCCGAAGACAATGGGGGATCTCCTGTTCTTGCTTTTATGTGGCGACTGGAACTTTGCCTTGTTATGGGGCCGCAGCGCGGATCGATCAGAATCCATCCTGTTGAAATGTGGCGATGCGGATTGGCTCAGCCAGCGGACGGATCATGCTTCCAAAACTTCCTGTTCCGCCACGTGCGGTTGACCGAATCCTTGAGCGGATGATCCACAGCGAGTCTGGTCCACGCATCGGCAGCCAGTATCTGCACAGCAGCCAAGAGAAACGCGACAAAAGTACCGGCGATCACGATAAGGGTTCGCGGAGGGAATGATTTCCTTTCCGGCACATCCGGAATATCGAGAACTTTGACTGCGGGGATCTCCTTGGCTTCCTGCACTTTTGCCAGCTCATATTCATTAGTGAGAACCTCATAGACGGTTTCTTGAATCTTGGTTTGCCTGTAGAGGTCGTAGTAGGTGGCGCCTAAACGGGGAAGTTGGCGCAGTGAAGGGTACAACTGGTCAGAACTCAGATCCGAATCGGCCGTTCCTTTGCTTCCGCTCATCTTCTCCAACTGGCTGCGCAATTCCGCGATGCGCCCCTCAACGGCGCGAACGCGCACGTTGTCTACACCATAAATCGATTGCAGACCGCGCAGTTCGCTTTCCGCCGCGATCAGTTCCCCCTGAACATCCGCGGCGGCGGTGAGCATGACCTTGCCCTGGTCCTGCACATCCAAAGTAGCGTTACTGCTGGAAAACTGGCTTAGTTCGCGAGTAGCGTCGTCCAGGTTCTTCTTGACTTCCTTCAATCGTCCTTCGAGGAACTCGCGCTCGCGTCGTGCCGAGGACGTGCTGAGCTGATTGACAAGATTGTTTAACTCCTCGACGTATGCCGCGGCAAGGTCGCGCGCGCGTTTGGGATCAGTGTCGGTTACGGAAATGGAAATGATACCCGACATGCGATCGTTATCCAAAACCGTCCTGCTGGCTAGGTTCTTGCGAGCGTCGATATAAGTCCGGCAATGGTAGACCTTCCGCAGATCGAAGCGATCGATCAGCCTGTCTTGGATGGTGCGGCTTTGCAGGACTCCGACAAAGGTAGCGCCGATAACTCGCGCTCCCATCATGCTGCTGCCGATTGCGGCAGCGCCCGGCGACAACGAGCCGCCGGACAGAGAAGCCAGGATTGAAGCGCCGGTACCGGCTGGGTTCTCGGGGGGCATCAACCTTGCAGTGGATTGGAATTCCTTGGGCAGGGATAGAGCGATAGCAACACTGAGCACCGCTCCGACGAATCCGCACAGGCCCAGCCGAAGACGTTTTTTCCACAGAAGGGAAGCCCACAACAAATAGCGCTGGTATTGCTGCGACGGCAAAGCGGTCGTCGTAACTTCAGGTTGGTCCAAGACGTTGCCCATGAGACTCTCTAAACTCTCCCCGACTGTTTGTGCCAGGAAAACTGCAAAAGGCTATGAATTCCGATTTACCGGCTCTACGGGTAATTTCGCGAGTAGTTTCTCGTTTGCTTGACCGAACAGCGACGAATCTCGCGCCACCGGATTCAGGCGCACCCAGTGGAGTCTAGAAGGCGCCGGCCACGGCGCCCGTCAACGCCACGGACGACATAATCTGGGCTGTGCTGATGATATTGCGCCACGCTTGCGATCCGCCGATCACCTTTTCAGGAACGATAATGGAATCGCCAGGGCGCATGCGGACATCCAGGACGCTCCGGCCAAATACTGTGGCCTTTTCATCGCCAATAACCGATCCGTCGGCGCGGAGAATGAAAATCCGCCTTTTATCGCCACTGCGCGTCACGCCGCCGGCCTGGCGCAGGTACCAGTCTGCCGTTTTGCCGGGACGGAGCGAGATACCGGTTGCGTTGTACACCTGTCCGCTGACGAGAACGAAATCGGGACGTTTGGGAAGACTAAGCATATCGCCTGCGCGCACAATAATATCCGCAGGCGTGTTTTCCCACTTACTTATGTCCGAAGAAATCTTGATCACCATTCGCCCGGTGGACGGATGGTTGCGCAATGCCGCCAGAACTTCCTGCTGCTGTTGCCGCATTGTCTGCAGCATGGATTGCTGATCCTGCGCTGTGGTTGAAACTCCGGGAGCCACGTTGGGGATGCTGGTCTCCACACGGCGAATCATCTCCTGGCGGTTGTTTTCTTCCAGTTGGCGCACCTGCACTCGATCCAGGAGCGCGCCCTCGGGATAGGCACCCTCGCGAAATCCGCCCGCCCGCTTCATGACCGAACTTAACCGCTCGCCCTCCGAGATGCCATATGTCCCGGCGAACGCAACTTCGCCGCTTATCGTGATGGAGGAGCCTATATCATTCCATCCGGTCAGTTGGCGAATTCCAACCACATCGCCCGGCTTGAGGAGCACGTCGGCGGCTTTGTCCCCATCGAGAGCTTTTTGTAATTCGACCACGCTGTGTCCGATCAACACCTTCTGCCCGTTCTGAATCACATAACTCGCAAGGTCCGCCTCATCGCGATAAGCGCTGCGGCGCAACCCGCCGGTCATGCGCACTAAATCGGCGACAGTCATTCCCTGTGCCATGGGATAGTCGCCAGGCCGAAGCACCTCGCCATGGATCGAAACTCTTGGCGGATCGATGTCGTACCGGCCGAACACCCGCACCGTGTCGAAGGGCTGCAGTGCAATGGGGTTATTGCCGATCAATTCATCCTGAAGATCAAAACCGATGGTTCCCGGGTGAAAGTCGGGTGGCAGCAGCCGGATGACCTCGGCGTGGTTTGCCGGCTCTGGCATGATGTCCTGATAGGAATGCAGGAGGTCGTTGACGGTCATTCCCTCCCGCCAAGGGTACGGCCCCGGCTTAAAAACATGTCCGTCGAGATAAACGACCTTCTCGTTGTACGGAAGTATTGGCGACACTGTTACTTTGTCCCCGTCCTGCATGGGAAACGCCGGGAGCCTGGCGACGTCTTCGTTCGCAGCATCGGCAAGTGCCACGTTCAGCATCGTACGGCTTTGATGAGCCACCACTCGTTCGACGCTGATCTGCTTGAGACTTGCGGAAACCAGCACGCCGCCGGCAAGATTCAGGACATCCTTTAGATCGTCCTGTCCTTTCAGTTCATAGATCGCCGGCCTTCGCACCATCCCAGCCACAGTAACTTGCAGCCCGACCGGTGGAACCAGGATCGTATCGCCTGGCTGCAGATGTTCGAGGTCGGTACGCACTCCGTGCAGCAAAAAATCGTAAAGATCGATTTCACGTACCAGCTTATCGCCGCGGAATTGCCGCAACGTCCGCAGAGACCCGCGGCTTGTGGGTCCGCCGGCAGCGTACAGCGCGTTGAGAGCCGTCGACAACGAACTTACGTCATAGGCTCCGGGCCGCTGCACATCGCCCACCACGTAGATCCGAACCGTACGCACCCTGCCTAATGAGATCTCGACGTGTTCATTCTGGAATTGCGTGCTGAGCGATTTCTGAATCGCGCTTTCCGCATCGCCAATTGTGAGCCCCGCTAAATTCACCGTACCCGCGTCGGGAAGGTCAATCTGGCCCTGACGATCGACGGTCCGGTTGAATCGATTCGATTGACCGCCCCACATGTTAACGATCAGATTGTCGCCCGGGCCAAGAACATAGTCGGGGCCTACAGGAAGATCCATCGGCAATTGGTTCGCGTTCCCGGTGCCGAACTCGAATGTATCGCTTCCGAACCGCCGCAAATTGCGCGTGGCCGCGACATCCTGGGAATAGAGATCGATCAGCGACGGGAGATTGCGATAAGGAATCGGTTTCTCTGTCCTGATGTCGCTCGGTTGTTCTGCTGGTCGCGGCCGCGTAGTTGGGATTCGACGGGAGGGAGCTTGCTGACGGTTTGGCGTACTTGGAATAAAACCCTGAATCTCAAGTTGAGCAGTCGCCTCGTCTCGAAAGTTTGGATCCCTCCGGATGCAGTTGTAGACTCCGTCATCTGTGATCGTCGTGGGATCAATTCCGAATCCTTGCGCCAGGGCATTTCGGAGGCTGTTGACCAGATCCGGTTCCTGTTGAAGGATTGTAACGATTTCGCCGGCGGACATGGCGGACTGTGAAGATGCTTGCCCCGCGTCCGGCTGGCCTGTCGAGTATTCGGTTGGTTGCTGGCCATAGTCGTTGGTGGATTGCTGGCCGTAGCCGTTCATCGGTTGCTGGCCGTAGTCGTTGGGGGAGCCTTGAAACTGCGCGGAAGAGGCTGTCATGCCCTGCATTGGTGAAATGCCACTTCCCGCGGTTGGTACGGGACCGGTCCCGCCAAGATAGCACGCCTGTGCAGTTGTTGACTGACCTGCAGATCCTGGCTGTTGGCCGGCGCTCTGAGTGCCGGGGTCTTGCGAAACCGGCTGTGACTGCTGGTCACCGCTCTGCGCATTCATGTCCTGGCTCTGCGCATTCGTGTCCCGCGAAGCGGCAAAGCCGCTAAAGAGTGCGCAAAACAGCGCGAAAAACAGGAGACGCCAAAGCCGATGGGGCGTGAAAGTTTCTCTTTGCCCGAGGATGCGATTCTGCGTGATGTTTTTCAATCTCTGAAATCCTTGCTTACTATAAAAATCTTCGGCTCTTTGACCAATTGCCGAGAGGAATTGAGTACTTCAAAAACTGACCTTCCGCTCCGGGAACCAGGTGAGCTGGATGGTTGTCGACGTCACGGTTTGCCCGCCGGGCAGGTAGATAGGCGCCTTGTAATGCTCGCCGGAGAAGAATGCGTTCAATTCGAAGTCGGAGCCCAGGCGCTTGACCAACTGGAAATTCACATCGTCCAGCGTGGTGCCGCCGGGGATAAAGTCCGAAGCGGTTTTCTGGCGGCGATAGCCCACCTGGAACCACTCGTTGCCGCTGAGGTGCCAGGTGAGCCAAGCCTGACCGCCCTTGGCCTGACGTCCGATCCAACTGCCGAAGATCTGCCCCTGATTGGTGTAGCCCTGCCTCTCGATCTGCTCCCAATATTCGAACTGGCCGGCAGCAACGGGCTGGCCGTTGTTGACGACCGGCCGGATTGGCGGATCGGTATAGTCCGCTTCGGCCCGCATATCGAGCTTAGACGCGCCCGGAAAGTGCGAAAGGTAGAGACCGGGCGCGAGGGGCGAGTGCTGCGGCGCGTCGATGGGATTGACTTCATCATGAGCCTCGGCGTCTGTATAGAGAGTAAGCCAGTTGCGCAGATGCGGCAGCCTGTAAGAGCAATCAAAAGTGCTGAAGCGGGCGCCCGGATCGGTGCGGCCGTCCTTTGTCTGGGGCGAAGGCGCGGCAATGCTGAAGAAGCCGCGCACGAAGTTGGCGACAGTCACCGGCGAGTGGCCCTCGCCGCCCCAGATTATGGTGCGCGAGAAGCCGAACTCGAGGTTTTCTGTGGGGCGAAAGCTGATTTTCTCCACATGCACCCAAGGGTCGCCAGGGTTGGTGACGTTGGGTTGCGGCTGGGTGGGGCTGCCGGGATAGAGCGGATTCAGCATCAACGTGTGGCCGCGCAGCGGGCCGACCAGGAATTCGTAGCGGAACGGCCCCGTGAGACGCGAGAGCCCGGGCACGTACAGCGGCTCGATGCGGTTGATGTGGAAAGCGTAGATATTCTCGGCATTATTCGAGTAGGCCATGCTGGCGCCCTGCGCCGGGCCCAGCCACTCGTCCTGTTTGCCGAACGAAATTACGTGGTTGAGCACCTGGGCCGAAAGATACGCTTCGAGAAATCGCCCCTGGGTAGCTGTGGCGACGGGCCCCAAAGGAATGGTGGCTTGATTGCCGTAGGCCAGACCGGTGATGGGGTTGATCGTCTGGTCTACGGTTGCCAACGCTTGATACAGAGCCGGGGAATAGCCCGTAGCCGATGGTGCTCCCTGAAATTCGCCGCGCACATAGAGCGTGAACCGGCCGGCGATCGCGTACCCGCTGGCGCCGGAGTAGTTGTTGAAGCCGTTTTCGTAAGGCCGGCCGTAGTCGTTCACGATCGTCGAACCGAGATGAAAGCTGTCATGAAGGGGCGTTCCGCTAATGCCTCGCGCTGCCGTGTAGGTTGACTCGACGCGCACCTCGCCCCCATGTCCCAGACAGGAAGCTTCGGAATCGCGGTCGAGTTCGCGTGTCAGCGAAGCCAAGATTTTTCTCGCCTCGTCTGTAAGCGGCCCTTCCCCGGCGTCTTCCATGTTCGCTGCCGCGCCTTCCAGCATGGGTCTCAAACTGGCGCGCGTCCAGGGGCGCATGCCGAGATAAACATGGTCCAGAAAGCCCAGCGAGTATAACCGCAGCACGGCGGGATACATCCAACTATCCACCGGAATGTAGGGAGAACCGGACACGGATCGATCGCAATCCGCCACCGGAGCGTCGAACGGTTTGGCTTGCGGGTTGGCACTCCGCTGTCCGCTTGAAGACGCGGCGGACAGCGAAAGGGCAGCGAAGAGCAGAACTTCTCCCAGGATCAGTACATTAGAACGCATAAATAGCGGCCCGCCGCTGGCTCACTCTCTCGCTCTTCGTCCTGCCGCTATGAGCCCACCTCGTCCGGCGGCTTCTCCGCAATGGCGGCGCGTGACGAACCCTCAAAGTCACCCTAGAGCTGCACTTCCGCGGTCTCATCTTTCTCATCCGCCGCGGCCGTGCGGCGCCGATCTCTACCGGCCTTGATCGATGCGAGTTCGGCGGCGATTTCCTTGACCCTCCGCTCCACATCCCTCACTTGCGTGGAATACTCGTTGACGCTTGATGCCGTCCCGTTGTCTTGATTCCCGCCCCTGACTACGCGGTGCATGGTGCTGCGCACAAGATCCGAGATGCTGCGCGCCCCGCTGGCAATACAAAAACGCTCCAGCTCCACGTACTCCTCTTCTGAGAGCCGAACATTAATCATGCGGATTCGAGGCATCAGAACAGCCATAGGAGACTGAGTTCTCGACGGGAGTTTTTGGGCAGTAGCCGCTGCTGGTTTGGATCTCAGTTGTAACTGGAAAAGGGATTTACTAGACGTGTATTTGAGGTACGCTTCGCGCCCCTCGGTCCCATACCTTGGGAACGAGATTACAAAACACGGACCCTGCCACCTTCGCATTGGGCAAAGGCGCACTTCGATGCCTTGCGTTCCGGCGAGATATTTTTCACCTGACTTCGATGTACGACGGCGGGTACGCAAGAACCATAGCACGAGGGGGGAAGGAGCAACAAGAGAAAAAGTATGACTTTTGTAAAGCAGCCGTAAACATATCTTGATCCATCCCTATGGCAAGCTATGTCACCCGTGCGAAGGCATGTATCCTGCTGATTCGATACTGGTTACCTTGAAACTGAAAGGAGCGAAACAACCATGACGTTCGAGCCAGGGCCAACATGCCGTAAACCGCTCCGTGGTGTATGGTCCCGATAAGAGGCTCTCCCTGCATTACCTCACGTTCGCCTGTTTCATGCTCGCAAGCCTGACCCGAACATTCCCGCAAGGTGAATAGCAGGCTCTGTCATGGATAATGAATTCTCCGTCATTCTTTCGTGCCCTTGGCAGTTTTCTCTGAAGCACCACAAATTCTGATTCATAGAGACCGAAGATCGGAGGTGCCCTTTGCATTCAAAATCAGGCCGCTTTGACGATGCCAAACCGCTGCGAGGCCAGTGGATCGCGCTGCTCGTTCTCTTGTCCACTTCGCTCATTTCATCCGCGCAATCGAGTGACGCCTCTTCCTATCAGATCTCAGGCGGCTTCTCCTGGCTTTCCAATACGATCAACGGCATTCCTGGGGCGCGACAGCCGCTGCTCGGCTGGGAAGCTTCTCTGGCTACACCCGCCTGGCGGAATCTGCGTTTCAAGATCGATTACTCGGGTTTTCTGGGCCATAATCTGGGCTCGCCACAGCACCCATACTTCATCCTCGCCGGAGGGCAGTATGACTATCATCTCGGCAAGGAAAAGCTGTTTGCCGAAGCACTCTTCGGCGATTGCGCCCTCAATCAAAACTGGGGTCCCAACAAATCGCCGGGAAGTTCGGCTTCTTTTGCCTCATTGCTCGGTGGAGGCGTCGATACTCCGGTGTCCAGGCACCTGGCGATGCGATTCGAAGGCGGTTATCAATACACGAATTTCACCTTGTACAAAAGCGTGGCCAATCAGCAGCCGCTCGATTCACCGGGTTATCCGAAAAATTTCGCTCGCATCTCCGCCGGGCTGGTCTGGACTCCGCATCCGGGGACACACTCCACCGGGGAGAATGGGGGCAACCGCGTCGAACGCCAGCCGGTCAAAAGCGAATTGGTGTTCGAGGATCTTGGGACCATCGGCCATTTTCATCTCTTTACCAGTTCCGCGGTGAAGGCAGGCCTCCACGCCGGTGGCCTGGAGTATGACCGCAATTCCTGGGGCCAGTTCCTTGGCGCACGCATGGATTATGTTGCCGAGGTTCTGCCGGTTGCGGTCTTGACCGAGCCGGCCGCGTCTGACTATTGGGGCAACCCGCTCTCCACAAAGATGGAGAATGTTGCGGGCCTGGCGATTACGCCGATCGGCCTGCGCATGCTGTGGAAAGACGGCAAGCGTGTCAAGCCGTACGCTTTCGCGAAAGGCGGAATGATCGGGTTTGCGAAAAAGACGCTATCGCCAACTGCTACCTACGAAAACTTCACTCTCCAATTCAGTCTTGGCCTTCAATGCAGGCTCAATGATAGGTGGGATTTTCGCGCAGGGGCGCTCTACTTCCACTTTTCCAACGCCTTTATCGTGCCCAGCAATCCGGGATTCGATTCCATGTCTTACGGCGCCGGATTGAGCTACCACCTCGGCAAGAGAAAGACGAACCTCGGGCCATGAACTGGCCACGAGCCGGGCCTCATGCCTAGTCCGGCCCAAGGCCTGTTCTTATCTTTCCCGCGCCCTGTTCTTGTCTTTCCCGCACAACGGCACGCGAAAGCGGTGTACAGGTTCTGGTCGATGAACGCCGGTAGGTCTAAACCCTGCTCAGCGCCAGTTGCCGCTCACGGCCGGGAATCTCGTTGGCCATCGGCCTGCGCAGGACCTCGATATCTTCAAGGCCCACTTCAAGCGAAAAACACTGTCCGGTTGCGGAGAGCGCCATGACGATTTTGCATTGTTGGCGGAAATCGGTCACGCAGCCCTCTGCGCCCTCAAAAACTCCCCTGAGCACTCGCACCGGGCTTCCCATCGCTATGCCGGGATGAGGACGCAGAAGACAGCCGCTAGCCAGGCCCTCGCGAATCCGGGCAATCTCAACCTCGCTCACCGTATCGCGCTCCGTTTCGCCCAGCATACGGAGTACCCCGGGAGTGCTGATAACGGAAAGCCTCGCTTCCGGCGCAAATCGTACGAAAACATATCCGGCAAAAAGCGGCCGCTCCAGGCTGACGACGCGATCGGTCCATTGCGAGCGCTCTGTGTAAAGGGGGAGATAGTGTTCCAGCGAATACACAGTCAACCGCTGTGCCACCCGTTTCTCGTGGTTCGTGATGACGTGCAGAACCTGCCACCGGCCTTCGAGCATGATTCGCCCCCAACACTTTAGACTGGAGATATGCAGCATTCAATCCCCAATGCTGGCCGCAACGGCGTGACGGATCCGCCCGATGGCCGCAAACGGCCTGTCAATACGGGAAAGCAAAAATCGATCAGGAGAGAATCCGTTTCCGGAAAAGCAGCATGCACTGCAAGCTTGACCCGCTTGTCTATTTGACTGTCCGCCCCATTATACCCCTGCGTCACGAGATGGAACTGCGCCCTGCGTCGTATGCACAAGTTTACCGGCGCAATAAAGCTACGCGGTGCTTGTTCGGAAGCATGAGGCGGCGGATGGAGGCTTTGCCGCTGCCAGCCGGATAGCGGGCTGAGGATGTGGCAAAGGAAATCAAGGGAATAATAAGGAGGCACGGAGAGGTGTCAACGAAAACGCTTGAAAACCGCACCTTTTTGTCCGGATGGCTGAGCGCCGGGCCGGTTTCTGGCTGCCTTCAGGAGCTGCATTGCTCTGCCGGGAAGCGGCCGGACGTGCACTGGTCGCTATTGGGCCGCCAAGATGGGGATTCCCGCTAAATCTAAAAGTGTTCCTTTTTGAACAGAAATGCTCCTTCCCAGTGCCGCAACATTTCCCTGAGGGGCTACGCCCAATCAGTCCGAGCAAGTATCCTTGCTCGAAGGCATCTCAACTATCTGTTCAATGAGTTTGATTGCGGAGGAAAAACGCATGTACGTTCATGTTTCAAAGTCTGTGGGCCGGGTTCTTGCCCTAGTGTTTGTGGCATTGATGCCTGTTGCCTTGTCAGCCCAGGTTACTGCCGCACCCACCGCAAAGACCGCGGCAAGCGATTCCCCATCGAAGTACGACATCTTTGCCGGGTACAGCGCCCTGATCCCCAACGCAAGGATAAGCGGGTTCGGCTACAACTCCATCGATTACGGCGCGATCTTGAGCATAACCCGCTATTTCAACAAGAACATAGGCTTGAGAATCGAGGGAGATGAGCACATCCTGCTTCCCGAGTCCAATATAACGACAAGCCAGCCGGGAGATGATTTCAGCGGCGGATATGCGGGCGTGGTTTTCAGGTTTCCCATGGCGGACGGGAGGTTTACGCCCTCCTTTCACGCTCTGGCCGGCGCCGAGCAAGTTGGCAGCATCTACCAGAGCGACGTTTTTGGCTTTGCGTTCACAGCTGGCGGCAGCCTGGACGTTCGAACGCCGGTTTTCGATCACCATCTGTCAATACGCCTCTTCCAGGCGGATTATCAGTATCTCCACGCAAACTTCGCGAGCAATCAAGGGGGGTCTACCACTTTCAACCCCCAAGGACGATTGAGCGCCGGCCTGGTGTGGAACATGGGCTCGTTCGCTCCACCGCCGCCCATCACGCTGGCCGCCTTGGCCAATCCCGAAACGGTCTACCCCGGAGACCCGGTTACAGTGACGGCGACCCCGGGCGGCCTGAATCCGAAGGATCACGTCGTCTACACCTGGTCGGGCTTGGCAGTGACCGGCATCGACACCATCGCCAAGGTGGACACCAGCACGCTGGTGCCGGGCCAATACACTGTGACGGCGACGGTGAAGCAGGGCAAGCCTGGCAAGGAAGGCCTGCATCCCTGGGATATGGCGACCGCCACCGCGGGCTTTACCGTGAAGGCTTTCGAGCCGCCGACGATCAGCTGCTCGGTCAGCCCCAGCTCGATGGCTCCGGGCGGCACGGCAACGGTGACCTCAGTCGGCGTCAGCCCGCAGAACCTGCCGCTGACCTACAGCTACACGGCCACGGCTGGCACGGTAACGGGAAGCGGAACCACGGCGGAATACTCGTCGGCAGGTGCGCCAACCGGAGCCGTAGGAATCACCTGCAATGTGTCGGATAATAAGGGACACTCGGCGAGTTCGAACACGAGCCTGACCATTGTGGCTCCGATCATTCCGCCTCCGCCAAAGACGCAGGCGCTTTGCACCATCAGCTACGCGTCCGACAAGAAGCGGCCCATGCGCGTCGACAACGAGGCCAAGGCCTGCCTGGATCAGGTGGCTATGGACCTGAAACAGCAAGCTGACGCCAAGGCAGTGCTGGTCGGCGAGCAGACCACGGACGAGGCGGCTACAACCACCAAGGAACAGCAGAAAGCGCTCAAGCACAAGCACACCACGGTGGACCTGTTCGCAGCGCAACGCGCCGTGAACGCCAAGGACTATCTGGTGACGGANNCAGTGAAGCCGCAGGAGCGCAAGCCGCTGCCCCAACGGCATCGCTAGCACGCTGGCGGTTGACACTCGATCGTCGCGAGAGTAGGGCTTCTTTCGGTCGCGAGGCAGTGCTGCGTGGCGGAACTCATCCATAGGGATGGGTCTGCCACGCGAGTGCTGTAGTACCGCCCAGTTGCGGCCATCTCCACTCAGCAAGAATCCCATCTAATTGCGAGCCCCCTGGCGACCGCAGCCTTCCCGCTGAAAACGTTCTGGAGGTTATTACCCAATGGGTGAGATACAAAA
>PLSB01000104.1 GCA_003165005.1 Acidobacteriaceae bacterium
GCCTCCCGGCCCTCAGAGGCTTCGTCAGGCCTTGAATCCCGTGTGGTCGTGCCGTCTGTGAGAAATGCGGGCTAAGATAACTGCAAGCCAAGTTCAGCAATGCGTGAAAAACCAAGCCAACTCGTTTCTTTGGACGCGAAAAACTCCGGCAGTGGCCTGAAGGGGCCACTGTTTGGACCCCTCTTTGGATTAGATGCGGAATCTCTCTCCCGGCTGCTGGTTGCGGCCGGCGAGCCGGCGTTCCGCGGGAAACAGCTAGCAGAAGCCATGTATCGTCAATGGCTTAGCGAAATCTCTGAAATCAGCACTTTGCCTGTTGCTTTACGCGCCAAACTGGCCGCGGAAGGCTGGAAGATCTGCCGCCCGGCCGTTTCCCGCGTCTTCCGGTCCGTCGACGGGACGGAGCGCTACCTGATTGAATTTGCAGGCGCTGCTCCGGCAGGAAACAGCGGAGCTAGCGGTGTTGGCGGAGTTAGCGGAGCTAGAACGGCTCCGAAAAGCGATGACGCTTCGAGCATTGAGGCCGGGAGTGAAGGTGGGGCGCTAAAAGGTGCAACGGCGGAAGCGGTGTGGATGCCGGAGGGCGACGGCGGCGAGGCCGGCGACGAAACCGAACCCGACGACGCGAAAGACTGGTCCCGCGCCACCATCTGCGTATCCTCGCAGATGGGCTGCGCCGTCAACTGCCAGTTCTGCCTCACCGCGAAACTGGGCTTGCAGCGCAATCTCACGGCAGGCGAGATCGCCGGGCAGGTGGTCGCGATTCTCGATCGCCAGGGGGTTCGCGTGGGCCGCGAGCGTGTGAATCTGGTCTTCATGGGGATGGGCGAGCCGTTCCTGAACTACGACAGTTTCATGGCTGCGGTGCGCCTGCTGGTGCGCGAGGTGGGCTTGAGCCCGCGGCGCATGACGGTCTCGACCTCGGGCATCGTTCCCGGCATCGAGCGTTTTGCCGAGGAGCCAGCGGATTTGCGGCCGAAGCTCGCCATCAGCCTGAACGCTCCCAACGACCAAATCCGCGCCGAAATCATGCCCATCAACCGCAAGTGGCCGATCAATGAGATTATCGCCGCGGTGCGCCGCGTCCCCCTGCGCCCGCGCGAGCGCATCACCTTCGAGTACGTGCTGCTGGGCGGAGTCACCGACCGTCCCGAGCACGCCCGCGAGGTGGCAAGGCTGGTGCGGCGCACGGGTTTGGCGGCGAAGGTGAACCTGATCGCCTGGAATCCCGGCCCCGGAATCGCTTACGAAATGCCCACTCCCGAGGCCGTCGCCGCCTTCTATGAGCTGTTGAGATGCGAGGGAATCTCAGCCCACATCCGCCAGCCGCGTGGGCGCGACATCTTCGCGGCCTGCGGGCAACTCAAGCGGACGGTGGAAGGGTGACCGATCCAGACCGAAAGTGCCATCCGGATGCCTCAACCGAGAGATCAATCTTTCGAACAAATGAGTGCCCATTCCACGTCCAATAAAACTTGCTGCTCCAATAATCGTGAGGCGTCCCGCCTCGCTTGGATTCCAGATTGAGATTTCGATAGATGCGCGAACCGGAACCCAATCCACGTGCCGCGGACTTCGCTTTATTCAGCGTGCGAAAATCCCAGCAGCCAGCGCCCGGTTGATAGTTGGGCACGTAAACTGTGTAGTCGATTCGGAGCGTTTTCTTGGCCATCACGCCGCCCGTTCCACCACTTCCAGAACCGTGCCTTCGGCCTTTTGCAGATACGCGACGATTTCGAACAGGTTCTTCGCCTGCGGATTGCCCTTGGCGCTGAACATGCGCATCAGCACCTTGGGCGAACGGTTCAGCTTCTCGCCCAGCTTCACAAACCCGATAGTCCCGTTGATGTACTTGCGCAGCACGGATTTGCCCGTTTCCACATCGCCCGCAATCATGCAGCCGACGGCTTCCTTGAGAAGCGCGCGGCGGAATCCGGCGCTCTCTTGAAGATGTTCTCTGATCGTTTCGTTAAAGTCCTTTGTGAGTGGCATCATTTCTCGTCAGCCTCAATGGGCGCCATTCCAGTGGCCTCATGACTTCGTAATTACTCAACCATTCGTGCGGGCGTGGACGCCCGCACGACAGCCGGTCTGGAGACCGGCGCTACATCCGAAGCATTACGAAACCATGCGGCTGCGGCACTGCGCTCTACTGGCTCGGCGGCATGGGCGGTGGCTTTACGCTGCCGCAGCCGGCGCCCTTGTAGACCGCGGTGGATTGCATGGTCATGTCGATAGGCCGGGAGGTCGATCCCATTTGCATGGTCCCGGTCAGGTGCACGATGGTTGTGGTGGCGCCATCGGAGAAGGTTGAATGCACGGTTCCCGTGGCATTCATTTGCCCGGTGCAAATCATCGTTGCGGTCATCCCTCCCGGCGTAATGGAGATATCTGTTACCTGGCAGTTTCCGTGCTGCGGATTCGAGTACGGGCCTCCGTATTTGTCGACCATGGCCTGGGTGACGCAAATCTGCGTGGTGTGCGGCGCAAACGGAGAGGCAGGCATTTGCACTCCTGGCGGCAACTGCACGCCCGGCGGCAGTTGCGGCATCTGGGGCGCGCCGGCCCCGCTGAAGTTCATCTGGGTGGTCACCTCCCACAATCCCGGTTTCTGCCTGGTTTGGCCTTGCGCATAGACGGCAAGGGCGAAGAAGCAACAACAAAGCATGGCCCCAACTTCGAATTTCCGCATGAAACCTCCTCGTCGCGCAGGTGAGGAAAGCGCGTCCTTCGACTCTATCGCAATTGGCGCTGGGCGGGGAAGGCGATTTTTCAGGTATTCTGCCGCTGTCCGGCACGATCCTGCGCCAGCTCCAGGACCACGTCGGCCAGGCGGCTGGCGGTGTGGCGCACTACGCTGTCTTCGCTGGCGAAGTCTCCGGCGATCGAGCGCACGCCCAGCGCTTCGATGCGCTCGAGGTCGGGAACGATCGGCGACGCGTCCTGGGCGGCGTAGCGGGTCAGGGTATCGGGCGAGAGTTTCCCGGTGTTGACCACGGCGAAATCGAAGATGGGCCGGCGCGTGTGGTCGTAGATGCGCTGGATGTGCTCCGATGCGGTCAAGCCCAGGCTCTCGTTGGCCTGGGTCATCAGGTTGCAGATGTAGACGCGCACACCGCGCGCGCGGGCGAGGGCCTCGGGCACGCCATCGACGAGCAGATTCGTGATCAGTGAGGTATAGAGAGAGCCGGGGCCCACGGTGATCAGGTCGGCGCGCTCGATGGCCTCCAAAGTCTCCGGCAGCGGAGCGGGATGGGGAGGATCAAGCGTCAGCTCCACGATGCGCCGCTTGCTGGCGGTGATTTGGGTCTCGCCGCGAACGACAGAGCCGTCGTCCATATTCGCCACCAGCGTGGTGTTGGCGGTGGTGGCGGGATAGATGCGTCCCCGCGTGGCCAGGATCTTCGACGCCAGTTGCACCGCCTGGGCGAAATCGCCCGTGATCTCTGTCAGCGCGGCCACAAACAGGTTGCCGAAGCTGTGCCCCTTCAATCCAAAGCCGGCGCGAAAACGATGCGCGAAGAGTTTGGTCAGCAGATCTTCTTCTTCGCTGAGGGCCACCATGCAATTGCGCAGATCGCCGGGGGGCAGCATGTTGAAGTCCTGGCGCAGCCGTCCCGAGGAACCGCCGTCGTCAGTCACCGTTACTACGGCCGCCAGGTCGGCGATGGCGCTGGTGGCCGCGGGGCGCTCGCCGGGCGCGGAGACGTGCCGGCGCAACCCGCGCAAAAGCGTGGACAAACCCGTACCGCCGCCGATGGCGACCACGCGCAAGGGAAGACACACTGCTTCCGTTGCGTGAGCGTGCTCGGGCGCCTGCGCCGCTTCGACGTTTGCAGAAATCGCTGAGTTCAAAGCAGACCCTACGGAACCTCAGGATACAGCAACTCGGTAAAGCGCGGATCGTCGGCCATGTTCTGGAAGTCGTTGTCGGCATGTGCCTGCACCCGGCACTTGGGGTTCAGTTCAATGGCCCGCGCCAGATTGGAAAGGCAGTCCTGAGCGTGGCCGGTGATCGATTCCAGCACCGCCAGCCCGTAAAAAGCGTAGTCGGTGCCAGGGTGATCGTGGAGAATCTGGTTCAACTGCTCCCGCGCTTCCTCGTAGTAGCCAGTATTCAGCAGCGAGATGGCGTAATCGTAGTGCTCCTCGGGAGTCGGGAAGGACCGCCCGCGGACCTGCAACTGGCGCTGGCAGGTGCTGATGTAGATGCGGCAGCGGTCCCGAATCTCGGCGGGAGAGTCGGACAGCAGCTTTTCCAGAGCGCTGAGCGCCTTCTCGTACTTCCCTTGTTGCAGCAACAGCACGGCGGCTTCGTAGTGCTGGAAGACTAGCTCCGCCCCGCCGCGGCCGTGGCCATCGGATTTCGCGGTCGCGGCCGAATTCTTCTTGCGGCTGGTTGCCGCGGTTCGAGCATCTTGCGTCATGGCTTTCGTGGAATCGCGCATTCCTTTCCCCCGTAGCCCGACTTCACGCCGGCGGGGAACCTTCGCTAAAACAAAACATGACTTAGGCCATCTTTATACGCAGAACCCCGCCTTCCGTCAATGGGGGCTCCTGAAGCGCGGTGATGGATGCGGCTCTTAGGAAGAAAAATTGGGTGTCCCATCCTTTCCGCGTTCTTTGCGGAAAGGGTGGGAAAGCACGGTCTCATGCATTCGGGCCGGATCAATCAGCGGGCCTTTCCCGCGGCAGAATCGCCGTAGACCGCGGGATTCAGCGCCGGATCGTTATACATCTTCATCTGCCGGTAGAGCTTGAAGCCACGCGCGCCGCCAACCGTGTCGCGCCACAGCGCGTCCAGGCAAGCGGCGAGATCGGCGCGTTGCTCCTCGAGAACCTCGAGCCGCGCTTGATTGCGCTCCCGATGGCCCTCCGGCGCGTCCTTGCGCTCGGTCTCTTCGCGCGTGTGATAAATCTTGAGCGCGAGAATCGACAGCCGGTCGACGATCAGCCCCGGAGACTCCGAGTGCAACGGCGCCGCGGGGTTCGGCAAGCCGCGCGCCTCAAGCCATTCGAGCAGCGCGCGATCGATCTCTTCGGCAAGATCGTTGCGCAGTTGGTTGGTCTGGTCGATGCGGCGCTTCACGCGGGCGAGTTCGCCGTCTGTGACGCGCGGCGCGCGCGCCGCGTCCTCGATGTGCCACAGATCGAAGTTGGCGCGATGCTGCCGGGCGACGAGGTCGAGCCACTCGCCGGCAGCGGCCGGGGCCAACTCCGCCGTCTCGTGCCACAGCCGCGTCAGCCGATCCTGCAGCGCGACAATCTCCTCAGCCGAAAGCATTCTCCGCTCTTCCTCATGCGCGGCCGCGCACCGAGCCGTAGGCTCTATCCTAAGGCAAAGACCAGCACTTGCGCGCCCTTGGGAGGAGCGATGCGCCGCCCGAGAACGAAGCCGAAGGACAGTATGAGCTGATGGCCGCGGCGGATTCAGTTGCCGGCTTAGGAGCCGCTGGTTAAGTCTGAAGCGGCATGGCGGCAATCAAGCGGCGCCTTCAACCGAAATCCAATGCAGCAGAGCCGCCGGGCGCCTAAGCAGATCCCTGTCAAATATCGACCTCGAATGGCGTGCTGAGGACAGGAAAGGGAATCTCTCACCTTCAACTCAAATCCAGTGCATTTTTGGGAAACGGCCAAACACATTTCTGGAAGATAGCCTTGCGTGACCCTCTTGCGCCGGTAGATTGTATGTGTGATGCAGGGCACAGTTCCATCACTCGGCGCGGAGTTTTAGAGGGCTCGATCATCAGCAAATAAACCTGTCAAAAATTCAGCGCGTCTTACTTTTCTCCGGAAGCGGATTCTCCTCTGATCGATCTTCGTTGTCTCGTATTGACAATCCACTTCTCTGAATGCGGCCATCTGGCAGGATTCCTCGCGCCGTTCGAGCCAGCATTGGGGATATATCTCTAGTACAAGAGATTGGGAGCGAATCATGCACGAAGACCGGTGGCAGGTTCTGCACGTCGTTGCGAACCACGAGAAACGAGTTGCACTGCACTTGTCTGTGCGTTCGCTGGAACACTATCTCCCCCTTTACACGGAGCGCTCGCAATGGACCGATCGCGTCGTCAGCCTGGAGCGGCCGCTTTTTGCCGGATATCTGTTCGTGCGTTTTGCGCCGCAAGCGAGGCTTTCCGTGCTCTGTACTCCCGGGGTACTGCGTGTGCTCGGCGAGAGCGAGCGCGATACGGTGAGCGCGATGGAGATTGCCCGGATTCGCGAGGGCCTGGCAAGCGGCTGTCTTCTGCGTCCCCATCCCGGCGTCGCGCTGGGGAGCCCGGTGCGAGTGCTCAGGGGAGTTTTTGCAGGCGCAGAGGGCGTCGTGACCGAATTCCGCCAGCAATGCAAGATCGTCATGGCGCTCTCCGCAACCGGGCAGTGTTTTTCGCTTGAAGTGGAGCTTGAAGATATCGAGATCCTGCGCAAACCAGCCGCCAGAGAGACTCTCGGGCGCGTGCGGCAACTGGCGCTGAGCAGGGCTTAGCGATGCCGGGGGTCGTCGACTGGAGCGTGTTCATAACTTCCGCGCGTATCGCCCGTCGAAGTTATTGACAGGCTCTTGGCGTGGCAGTGCTTGACGCTCGGATCGCGGTTTCCGGACTGGAGGAAGCGCCGCAAGAGCCGGAGATGCCCCCTTCAGGGTTGCAGTAGATCTATCCTGTGGTCAGCAATTCTTCTCCGTGGCATGCGAGTGTGCGGCGTTGGAGGTTGTGGAGCAGCATGCCTCGTGAACGAAAGTGACAAGTGTAAACGGCGAGTAACAGTGAAGGCAGGAGTAGTGGTGCGCCCCGCGCGGCCTTTTGTAAGTCCTTTTAATAGATAGTGAATGCTTGGAGATCAGGTTAGGCGTTCCAAAAGTGAACTAAGTCAGAGGTCGACCCGCCGAAAAATATCAAAATGACAAACGTTTCACGATAGCACAACATTTGTTGTTGCGAAGTGAGTATCGTCGCGCTAAGGTGAAATCGTTCTCGCAAATTAAGCGGCTTCCGGTGAAGAGTATCTAGCCGGAAATGTCACCTCGTCTGATTCTGCTCACGCAAAGGCGGCAGAGCAGAGAGCGTGATATTGCATCCGCATAGCGGTCCTGGTCACCTGGGACTAAGAGGGCGAAGCTATACCCGAAATCTTGCTCGCTCCGAATCTTTCCGGAAGTCAGCCCTCAAATTGTAAGAAATCCATTCCAAGTTATCTCCGCCTGTACGTGAGCCTTTTGTGGCCGTTCTAATCCCGCGCATACGCACGCTCGGTGTCCGCCTTAGCGAGGACGAATACTCGTCTTTGGAGAAGTTCTGTCTGGAGAGCGGCGCCCGCAGCATCTCGGATCTGGCTCGCACCGCGATCTGCAGCCTCCTGAGCCGCGGGGATCAGGAGAATGCACTGGCCTCAGCCGTGAACCAGAATGTGGCACGCGTCAAGGAACTGCAACAAGAGATAGAAATGCTCCGCGCTGAAATTGCGCTATTCAAGGCGAATTCTGCGGAGAGAAAAGGCAACAAGAGCGGGGAAGCGATCGGCGATGCCGGCTCGCCCGAGCCCGATTCGCAGTTGCGTAAGGCGATACCCGATCCCGAGCTGTAATCCCGGTCGACGAGGCAGCCGAGAGACGGTTCCATTCGACTTTGTGCCGGCCAATGGCAAGACAAGCGCCGAGACCCGGCAGGGCATGCGCGGATGACGAGGAGAGCAATAAGTTGACTCTGCATTTGACCCCGACGTCTGCCGGCCGTGGCGCGCTCGCAGGGGCGTCGATCGCCTTCCTGCTGGTCGGTGCGGGCTCGGTTGCGGGCGCAACTTCAGCGGGAGATGGAATCGCCGCAGCGCAAAGTGACGATTCTGCCCGCGCCACAGCGAACTGCGGCGATTCCGTATCGGGGTCGCCTTATATCCCGGTCGATAGCTGGATTTATCCGGCGGTATGGCGGTTGTATTCGCTGGGCTTTCTCGACCATGTTTATCTCGGCATGCGCCCTTGGACGCGCGCCAGTTTGAGCCACATGCTGGAAGACACGGAAGCGAAGATCGAAGACGCCGCGGAAGGGCCACTTACGGACCAGGCGCGAAAACTCTACGCTGCGCTGACACGCGAACTCGACCGCGATTCCGAAGCGGCCTGTGTGGGACATGGGGGCGAGGTGCGCGTCGAGTCAACTTATACGGCTGCGCGAGGCATGAGCGGAACGCCCCTGCGCGACAGCTTTCATCTCGGCTCAACCATTGTGAACGACTACGGCCGGCCTTACGAAAATGGGTTCAACAACGACTCGGGCGCCAGCGGGTACGCGACCGCGGGCCGGTTCACGCTCTATCTGCGCGGCGAATTCCAGGGCGCACCGTCAGTTGCGGGCTACTCATCCGCGCTTACGCAGGCGCTGGCCGGCGTGGATGCAACTCAAGATCCCGTAACTAAGTTGGCCTTTGCCAACCAGGCTACGATACCCGCGGGGCCCATCGGCACAGCTACCCAGGGGCGTTTTCTCGAGGCGTATCTTTCGACCCAAGTGCTCAACCACGTCATTTCGTTCGGCAAGCAGGACGAGTGGCTGGGGCCGGCCGAAGGCGCCAGCATGGCTTACTCCAATAACGCCGAGAACATCTACGCCTTCCACATCAATCGCATTGAGCCGCTGTACATTCCGCTGCTATCCCGGCTTACCGGGCCTTTTCGCTATGAGTTCCTGGCCGGCCCACTGCGCGGGCATACGCTGATGCCCAATTCGCTCTGGGCCAACAACCCATCCAGCCAGCCGAATGTGATCAGTCCCGGCGATCCCTGGGTGCATGTCGAGAAGGTCAGCTTTCGTCCCACCGGCAACCTCGAATTCGGCTTTGAACGCACCGCAATCTTCGGAGGCGAAGGCCACTCGCCGGTTACCATCCATACCTTTCTGAAGAGCTTTTTCAGCTTATCTGCTCCCGATTCCAGCGCCAAGGACAGCCGCGGCGATCCCGGCGCGCGGTTTGGCGCCTTCGACTTCTCGTACCGGCTGCCGTTGGTGCGCAATTGGCTTACGCTCTACTGCGACTCGGAGGTCCATGACGACGTGTCTCCGATTGACGCTCCGCGCCGCTCGAGCTGGCGGCCGGGGCTCTATCTCTCCCACGTGCCCGGCATCCCCGAGCTCGATATGCGCGTCGAAGCCGCTTCCACGGATCCGCCGGTTTCGAGCAGCAACGGCGGCCGTTTTATGTACTGGGAGACCATCGAGAGACAGGGCTACACCAACCAGGGCCAGCTCTTCGGCGACTGGATCGGGCGCGAGGATAAAGGCGGGCAAGCATGGATTACGTACCACCTGAGCGGCAATGAGTGGCTGCAAGTGAGCATGCGAAGCCAGAAGGCCGCCAAGGACTTTATCGAGATCCCAGCCGTCCCGGTTACCTCAAGCACACCGGGAATCCCCGCCGTCGAATACGGAACCACGCTCGACGACTTCAGCGTGCAGGCCGTCAAGCGCATTCGCAAAGATTTTGAGATCGGCGGGAGTTTTACGCTGGAGCATTGGAAAGCCCCGATCTACCTCCCCGGTTCACAGACGGTAACGGCTACAACCATCCAACTGACTTGGTTCCCGGAACGCAAGGCCGGCTTTTGAAATCCGGGCGCAGATTTGACCCCGCACACGAAGTGAAATCTCATCTCTTAAACGCCTACCACACCATGACGCATAAACTCTTGATCTTCTTCTTAGTGTCTGGCTCCCTTTGCGCCGGACAGTCGGACTTGAACGCGCCTCCGGCCGAAACCGCCGCGTGCCTTACCGGCTCCGGCCCGGTCTCCGCAGCCGAAGCCGATCCATGCCCGCCCGGGACCAGCATAGCTCCCGCCAATGGACCGGGCGCATATCGTGATCAAACGGGGACGAACCTCACCCCCGAGTCAACACAAGCTCCAACGCAGGGTCTTTCCGCGCGCGGCGCCACGCCGGCGCCGTCTGTTCGGGCGATGGGTCCCATCACCTCGCGATCCGAATTCGAGTTATTCGCCGAAGATGCCGCCGGGCTTCCGCTCCGCGTCTATGGCCGGCAGTCATTCGATGAAGTTCCCACAACCTTTGCTCCCATGGATCGTGTTCCGGTCCCCGCCGACTACGTGCTGGGTCCGGGAGATCAACTGCTGATACGCGTGTGGGGAAAAGTCGACCTCGATGCCAGAGTGACTGTGGACCGGAATGGCCAGATATTTCTCTCCAAGGTGGGGACCTTGAGCGTAGCCGGGTTGCGTTACGAGCAACTGGAAAGCTATCTCCACTCGGCCATTGCGAATCTCTATAAAGATTTCGAACTGAATGTGACCATGGGCCAGCTACGCTCCATTCAGATCTTCGTTCTGGGAAGCGCAAGGCAACCGGGGGCGTACACCGTAAGCTCTCTAAGCACGCTGGTCAACGCGCTCTTTGCCTCCGGCGGACCCTCAGCGACAGGCTCGATGCGCCACATTCAGTTGCGCCGCGGCAATGGCATCCTCGTCGACTTTGACCTCTACGATCTGCTGCGCAGGGGCGACAAATCGCACGATCTCCAGTTGCTTCCCGGAGATGTGATCTATATTCCGCCCGCCGGCCCCGAGGTTGCGCTTATGGGTAGTGTCAACGAGCCCGGGATCTACGAACTGAAGGGCGCAACCACGATCGCCGAAGCCCTGAAGGACGCGGGCGGCCTGACCAACCTGGCCCAGGCCGATCGCGCACTCCTCGAGCAGATCGAGGCCCACAGAAGAAGGCGCGTCGATGACTTTCCCCTGGACGCGCCGGGATTAGAGCGCGAACTCAAAGATGGGGATCTCCTGCGCATATTCCCAATCTCACCGCAATTTGAAAACGCCGTGATGCTGCGCGGCAACGTCGCACAGCCGGGCCGTTTTCCCTGGCACGAAGGGATGCGCATCTCGGATCTGATTCCTTCGCGCAGTTTTCTGATTACCCGCAGTTATTGGAACCAGCAAAACCACTTGGCCGGGAATGCACATGTCGATATGATGACCGACCTGGCCGAGAACAGCGCGGAGATCAACTGGGACCATGCCTCGATCGAGCGCCTCGACGAGCAGGATCTGAGCACGCGCCTGATCCCGTTCAATCTGGGCCATGCCATTGCCAACCCCGCATCTCAAGACAATCAGCTCCTGAAGCCAGGCGATGTGGTCACCATTTTTTCACGCAACGACCTGCCCCTGGCGATGGACAAGCACGCGACCTTTGTCCAGGTAAGCGGAGAGGTGAATGCGCCGGGCGTTTATCGCGTGGAACCGGGCGATACTCTGCCGAGCGCGGTCGAGCGCGCCGGCGGTCTCACTCCGCACTCCTACCTTTACGCGGCGCAGCTGACGCGCGTATCCACCCGCCAGGCCGAGGAAGAGCAACTCCGGACCTCCATCGCGCAGATGCAGAGAGAACTCACTTCGCGCTATGCCTCTGCCGCGCCGGCAAACTCCGCAAACGCGGCCGACCAGCAGACGATGCTCAGCACCCAGCAAGCCGCCATCGCCCAGATCGCGGCCGTGAAGCCGACCGGCCGGATCGTTCTCGACATGAAGCCAGCGGCCAGCACGGTCGCGGATATCCCGAGTTTTCCGCTGGAAGATGGAGACAGTTTCTACATTCCGCCCCGGCTCAGCACGGTTCAGGTGGCGGGAGCGGTCTACAACGAAAACGCCTTCCGGTATCAGCCCAGGAAACACCTATCCGCATACCTCAAAGACGCCGGCGGACCCACCAGGCAGGCCGACGCGAAGCGGATCTTCGTTGTCAGGGCGGATGGAACCGTGATTAGCAGGCAAGGTTACGGCCAGTTCTGGCATGCCGACTTTGAAAGCACGGCCCTGCTGCCAGGGGACGCAATCATTGTCCCCACCAAGCTGAAGTCGCCAAGCAGCTTCATGCAACAGCTTCCATTCTATGCTCAGATGCTTTCACAAACGGCGATGACAGGCGCGATACTCGGAACAACTTTTTAGAGAAACACGTATGGTGGACGATCTGAACCCTCCTGCCTTTACAGACGAAACCTCCTTGCTCGCCGCGGAGACCGAGGAAGAGCCGGGAGTGTCGCCCGGCGTGGCTTTTATCGAGACGCTTGCCGTCCTGATTCAGCGCAAGTGGCTGATCGCCGCGGTGACGGGAATGGGGCTGCTCATCGGCCTGGCCGTCAGCTTGCTGCTGCCGGTGCGCTACACGGCCACCGCAAAAATCATGACGCCGCAACAGAATCAGTCGCTGGCATCGCTCCTGTTGATGAACCAGATGGCGAATTCCGGCTCCGGTTCGCTGGCCGCTGCGGCAAGCGGCGGCTTGAGTCTGCGGAATCCGAACGACCTCTACATCGGTCTTTTGAACTCACGGCCCGTCGCAGACGGAATCATCCAAAAGCTCGATCTTGCCGGGGTCTATCGCGCCAGGAACCTCGCCATGGCGCGAAGGATGCTGGCGGCAAACACGAATATGCAATCGGAAAAGAGCGGCTTGATCGCGATTTCGGCGGAAGATCGTGACAAAAACCGCGCGGCGGCGATCGCCAACGCGTATACGGAAGGGCTGCACGAGTTGACAAAATCTCTTGCCGTCACCGAAGCTTCGCAGCGGCGGCTGTTCTACGAAGAACAGTTAAAGCGCGCCAAGGACGATCTGGTGGCCGCGGAGTTCGCGTTCCGGCAGATTCAGCAGAAGCAGGGCGTGGTCCAGCTCGATGCTCAAACCAGGGCCCTGATTGAGGGCATGGCGTCCCTCCGCGCCAAGACCGCCGCCACGGAAGTGGAAGTGCAGGCGCTTCGGTCGTATTCCACGGAGCGAAACCCGAGCCTGCAGCTGGCGGAAAGCCAGCTTTCCGCTCTTCAAGCGGAAGAGGCGCGCATGGAGCAAGGCGGCCATCCCGGAGATCCGGCAGACATCGCGATCCAGGACGTGGCGGGTGCGGGACTGGACTATCTGCTTGCCGAGCATGAGCTGCAGTACCGTCAAATCCTATTCGATCTGCTGCTCAAGCAGTACGACGCCGCCCGGCTCGACGAAGCCAAGAATGCCGCCGTGATCCAGGTAGTGGAAGTAGCCACGCCGCCTGACTCGAAGTCCTCCCCGCAGCGGTCGCCGATCGTTCTGGGCTTTTTTGCGGCGGGGTTTCTGGGCGCATGTGTTTATGTTTTGGTACTGGCGCGAGCCAGGGAGGATCCAGAGTTGCTCCGGGCGGTTGCCGATCTGAAGAGGGCCGCCGCCGCATAGAACCATGGAACGGCGGCGGCATTTCGGCTTAGACGGCAGCGCGCCGGCCGGAACCTTGGACAAGCGCCGTGACGATATGGGGAGGATTCCCATGGTTGTTGAGGCGCGTCCGGTTGTTTGGCGCAATGGATCGCACGGCCAGATGAAGGCCGCCGCATTGGAAGTGGATGGCATGGACGAAGAAGCAAAATCGCCTTTACCGTTGATCTCGATCGCCATGTCTGTTTTGAACTGCAGGCGGACAGTTGGCGTCACGATGGTTTCGATCCTGAATCAGACCTACGGAAACTGGGAACTCGTGGTGATGGACGATGGCTCGACCGATGGAACGGCCGAGGTCGTAAAGTCGTTCGGCGATCCACGCGTCCGGCTGTTCCGCGATGGGCAGCGGCGGAGGCTGCCCGGCCGTCTGAATCAAGCCATCCAACTGGCGCGCGGCCAATACATTGCGCGCATGGATGGCGACGATGTGATGTATCCGGATCGCCTGGCGAAGCAACTAGCCTTCCTGGAATCTCACCCGGAGATCGATCTGGTGGGCGGCGGGATGGTGGTCTTCCGGAACGGCGGGGAGGCATACGGCACGCGGATTTTTCCCGCCGGGCACGACGAAATCTGCCGCAAGCCGTGGCTGCGCGTGCCGGTTTCGCACCCCACCTGGATGGGAAAAGCGGAGTGGTTTCGCGCTCATCCTTATCCGGAAGCGGACCATCTGTTTCCGGAAGATCGCGACCTGCTGTTCCGCACCTTCCGGGAGAGCCGTTTTGCCAACCTGCCGGATATCGTTCTGGGATACCGCGAAGAGGGGCCCAAGCTCAAAACCTGCCTGAATGCGCGCCGTCACAGCGTCAAGATGCTGCTCGGCGGCGCGGGGCAGGAAGTGAGCTACGCACAAGCCCTGCGCAGCTGCGCGCTGCAGTGGATTGCGGCGGCGGTCGAGTTGGTGGCCATCGGGAGCGGCCTGAACGAACGCATTCTGAAGCATCGGGCAGGTCCGCTGGCGCCGGCGGTGGCAGAGCGCTGGCAGTCGGTATGGGAGATGAACCGGAAGCCGGCGGTGGCGGCAGGCTGAATGGAAACACGCTTGAAACGCAAACCATCCACAATTGCACCGCCGCAACGCCGGCTTGCAAACCTCCAGGTCCTTCGCGCGATCGCTGCGCTGGGCGTTGTCCAGGCTCACACCGGTCTGCGGCTGGGCTCGTGGCACACGGCCGGTACGTTTGGGGTCGACATATTCTTCGTCCTGAGCGGTTTCATCATGGCCATGATCAGCGTGCCGGAGGGCAATGCCTTCTTGGTAAAAAGGCTCACCCGCATCGTTCCCCCCTACTGGACCTTCACGCTGCTCGCATTTACGGCTCTGGTTTTCTTTCCCGCTTTCGATCCGGCCTGCGATCGCGGGGCCGCGCCTCTCCTGAAGAGCCTCTTGTTCATCCCTTACCCGGAACTGGATGGCATCCCCCATCCTATGCTCGGCGTGGGCTGGACCCTGAATTATGAAATGTGCTTCTACGTCCTCGTCGCGTTGGGCCTGCTGATCTCAAGAAAGCGGCCGGGGTGGGTGGCCGCTTTCCTGGTTTTCGTTCTTATGCTGACCGCGCATCTCTTCAAAGGCGGCGTCTTCTCGAGTTTTTATGGCAACGAGATCATGCTTGAGTTTGTCATGGGCATTCTCGCCTTTCATATTTACGCTGTTTCCAGTTCCGCAATCTCTAAAAAGCTGCGTCTGGTTTTTCTTGGTTTGTCCGTGGGAGCCCTCTACTTCATGTTTTGGTATGAAGGTACGCGCTACTATGGTCCGCCCGGAAGCCCGTCCGGAACGCGCCTGTATTTTCTTGCTGGTGCGTATGTGCTGGTGCAGAGCGCGGCGCTTTTGTCCCGCTCCGGCTGGGAGGTGCGCAATCGCGCCATGATCCTGATTGGCGACGCCAGTTATACGCTTTACCTGTCCCATGTCTTTGTACTGTCGGTGATCCACCACGTGGTTTCAACAAGAGTCGCGGTCCTCGAGCTCAATCGTCCGCTGGGCTCCTCAATCGCGGTCCTGGCAGCTGCGGGGTGCGCGGTGCTGGTGTATGTCTACCTCGAGCGGCCGGTCCATCAGGCATTGAACAGGATGCTGCTCAAGCGTAAGCGCGTAAGGACGATTGCCCTTGCGCCTGTCGAGTCCTCTCGCGGTGCTTGCGCAGGTTAGGGAGCTATGGCCGGAACCAATCTGCTAACCGTCACGTTATTCAGCGTCGCCAGTTACTTTCTGGCCCAGTGGCTGCTGCCCCGCTGCCGGTTCTCTTTGCGGCCGCTGCTCAGCCCGCTCAACTGGTTTCTCGTGCTCTATTTCGTGCTGCTGGTTCTCGTCCCATGCGTGGTGGTGGTGGAGGGGCCAAGCGACGCGATTCTTCCGGAGCTTCCCACCAGCTTCTCCATGAACGTGGCCATGATTCTGCAACTGGCGGGATTCTGGACATTCTGCGGCTCCGTTCATTATTTCCGGAAAAAGCGCCGGGCGCCGGTCCGGGCAAGCCGGCCTCCCCAACCCAATCGCTGGCTGCCTCCGGTCGGGCTCATCGTCCTTTTCGCCGTACTGGGCGCCATCGGAATCGGACTTCGTTTCGGCAGCCTGCAAAATCTGATCTATTACTTCACCAATCCGCAGTCGTATCTGCTCGGAGCCGTCAATGATGTTCCGTCGAAGGCCGCATGGCAAGCCGCTCCCGATTTCCTGATGTACTTTGCTCCCTTCAGCGCGATCCTTTTGTGGTGCCGGGATGTTGCCTTGGCTCCTCGGAAGAGGACCTTCCCGACGCAGTTCCGCCGGCTCCTTTACGTCTTTCTCATTGGCTTCACGGCCTCCATCAACAACTACAACCGGGCCTCGTTCGTCATCCCGCTGGTCGCGCTCTTTGCCGTCATGCTCAAGCGCCGCCTGTCCATTGGCCTTCCCGGCCTGCTGGCGTTGGTCGCGGTGGCTGGGTTTCTGACCTTCGAGGTCACATCGTTCCGGGCAACCTACGGGAACAGCGGCGAATTGCTGGCTAAGAGTCCGTTCACGTTCAACAGTTTCATTCAGGACTACGGACAGGCGCCCCAGTACCTCGGGTACTTTCTTGAAAACACGCACTACGGCGCGCAACCTTCGATGGGCAGTATTCTGTATCATTCCGTCCTTGCGCTCGTACCCATCGCCGGGAAGTCCCACCGGCTTCAGACCGGCACCTATCTTTACGGAACGGTCATCGAACGTACCGATCATCCGGCTCTCTTTATCGCCGAGTTGTTTCTTGATTTCTCCGTGTTCGGCGTGGTTGCCGGCTTCTTCCTGGTGGGGCGGTTCGTCGCTCGGCTGCAGGATCGCTTCAATGCTGCGGTGGAACCGTTCGAACTGTTCTTGATTCAATTTGCCGGCATTTGCCTCAGTTACACCGTCATGGTGGGTATCGAGGAAGTTGCTCAATTCGCCGTCTTCCTGTGCTGGCCGATCTATGGCTTCCTGATCTGTCGCAAGCTGACGAAATCCAGAAACGCTGGCCGCACGCGGCAAAGGGCGGCCGCTGTCCCTCGAAAACCAGCAGCGCCAGCGGCGGGATTGGAAGCATCGGGAACGGCCTGACGAGGACTCGGAGGGCGGGTGCCGAATCAAATGAATCGATACCAGATGCCGGACGCAAACGGTGATCCGCGGGAGGGAATGCAGAAAATGACAGGCACGAATCTGCTCGCTCATAAGAGGAATGCCTTTTCGCAGAACGGGGAGGACGGCATCGTAGATTACTTGCTGGAGCGGATGGGTTTACGGGCCCAGGGTGTCTGCTGCGAGTTTGGCGCGTGGGACGGGCTCCATTTAAGCAATACAAGACAGTTGTGCTTGCGCGGTTGGACGACGATTTTGATTGAGGGCGACGAGAGCCGCTTTGAGAAATTGCAGGTGAACAGCACAAATTCGCCGCATGTCTTCCCGCTCAATGAGTATGTAGACGACGGGCGGAACAGTCTAAGCGAGCTCTTTCTCCGTTACGACCTCGGAAGATATTCGGGCGCTCTGGACCTCTTGTCGATTGATGTTGACGGGCTGGATTATTACTTATTCGAAGCGCTCGATCTAAAACCCAAGATCATCTGCATCGAAGTGAATGCCGGCCATGACCCTTCCGGCACGCGCTTGCTTGACAGAGAAATAGCCAAGAATAACGTGGGGCAGCCGCTCGGCTCCTTTGTCACGGCAGGCCACAAGCTGGGCTATGAACTGGTATGTTATACGGCAAACGCCTTCTTTGTCCGAAAAGACATTTGCGAGCGCTTCGATATTGCTCCGATACCGGCGGCCATTGCCTATCAGCAGTTTCTGGATTCTCTGGCCCCCAAAGAGCGCGAGTGGCTTTATGCGGTCAATCTTGGTCTTGTCGATCCGTTCTTTTGTTATCACAATCATATGCTTTCCGGGGACCGGCTCGGTATAGGCAAGATCCGATGTTCACTGGTCAGGTCGAAGTATGCACTGATCCGTCGCTTGGGAAAGCTCCGTCGCGGGGCGAATTGAATGAGGTAGTTTTGCCTAACTCCCAGGTGCGCGCAAGGTTTTTGCAGTCAAATCCCATTGGGGCAATTGCCGCTTTTCCGGGCGTGTTCCTTCGTGTTCCGTTCCGGAGTTGAGGGCTTCATGAAAATATTGCTCGTCACTTCTCGCTATCAGTATGGAGATCCGGCCCGGGGCGAGGCATACGAGCATCAGAATTTTCTGCCCGCCTTGCTTCGTCTGGGTCACGATGTCCAGGTCTTCGACCACGCGTTGCGGTCGCAATATACCGATTTCATCGCGCTGAACCGGGCCTTGCTGGAGAAAGTGGAAACGTGGCGGCCCCAGGCGATTCTTTTTGTGCAGTACCTCTACGAGATATGGACCGAAACCTGGGACATCCTGAGGAGCAGCGGGATAGCCGCCACAGCCAATTGGGCTACCGACGATTCATGGAAGTATCCGCAGGCGTCTCGCTTCCTGGCCCCGCATCTTGACGCTTTTGTCACCACCGCTCGGGAGCGCGCCTCCGATTACGCGCGCGACGGCTACGACCGGGTTCTGGTCTCGCAGTGGGCTGCGGATGCGGCGCGGCTCCAGGCTCCTCTGCCCTCGGCGGAATGTCAGTACGATGTCTCCTTCATCGGCCAGCGCTACGGGCAACGGCCTGTGTTCATCCGGGCGCTGGAGCGCGCAGGGATTCGGGTTGAATGCTTCGGCCATGGCTGGCCGCGCGGATCCGTAGCGGGAGAGAACATCGCTCCGCTGATGCGGCAGTCCAGGATTTCGCTGAACTTTTCCGGCCAGGGCTATGCCTCGCGGTTTCTTCCCCAACGCCGTCAGGTCAAAGCCCGGGTATTCGAAGTTCCGGGCGCCGGCGGTTTTCTTCTCAGCGAGTGGGCTCCGGCCATCGACCGCTATTACCGCATAGGCGAGGAGATCGATGTCTTCCGGACCGAGGAGGAACTGGTTTCGAAAGTGCAGTACTACCTCCGGAATCCTGAAGTTCGGGATGCCTGTGCTCGGCGCGCCTCGGAACGAACCGCCCAGGAGCATACCTACGACGCGCGCATGCGCGAGCTGCTGGAGTTTACTGTGGCCCAGCACGCGCAGATGCCTGCGGGGACAGGACAGATCGACTGGGCCAGCTTCAGGGAAGCTCTATCGCGGCATACCGTGAGCCCACTCCTGCAGATGCTGCGGACTTCGCTGACCGGTGCGGCCAGACCCTTTGTAGGCAAGAAGCGCGCTCCCAGGGCGGCACGGCGCTTTTTGTTCGAGTTGAGCTGGCGTTTTCTAGGCCAGGGAACCTATGCGGCGAACGGCCTGCCTGGAAGGTTGTTTTATCACGAATCAAACACCCTGCTTAAGCGATGAACGAGTCATCGAGACGCATAAGAAGTGAATCGTCCGCCATTTTATTCATGAAAATTCTGCACATTGCCCAGCACTATCCCCCCCTCGTGTCGGGGGTTCCGTTTGTGGTGCGGGAAATATCGGAACGGCTCGCCAATCGTGGTCACGAGGTGCACGTTGCGACCGGCGCGGTGACGGGCTGCCCGAGAGAAGAAATGAGGAATGACGTTTTTGTGCATCGTTTCGACGTGCAGGGTAATTCCGTGCTCGGGATCGCGGGAGAGACGGGCGCCTTCCGCGACTTCGTGCGGGCGGCGCCGTGGGATGCAATCGCCGTACACTGCGCGCAGACCTGGTCCACCGACCTGCTTTTCGGTGTCGAACTGGACGGGCCGGTGGTTTTTGTGGCGCACGGGCTCTCGGCGTACGGCGATCCGGCTTATGGGACGTATTTTTCGCGGCTGGCGGAGTGGCTGCGAAGAGAAAAGGTCATGGTATCGCTGGCGCGCACGGGAATTGCCGACGAGCAGTTTCGCCGCGACTACGAGCTGCCAGATGCGGTTGTCATGCCCAACGGTGTAGATACTGCGGAGTGGAGCTCGCCCTCGCTCCGTGTTCGCCAGGCGTGGGGCAGGACAAACGGTCCATGGCTGGTGAATGTTTCGACGCACAGCCCGGCCAAGAACCATGGCGCCCTGTTCGGCCTGGCGCGCGCGCTCGGCGGCATCGACCGATCCGCGCACGTAACCCAGATCGGCACGGCGCATCGCGCCAGCAAGTGGAATCTGGGGCGGCTGGGAGTGCGCGGCGGCTGTTATTACCGCTGCGCCGCGACGGCGCCGTTTGTGAGCAACCTTACGGTGAAGGCGGGGATATCCAGAGCGGAGACCGTTTCGGCCGTCAAAGAAGCGGACTTGTTCATCCTGACATCGTCGTGGGAGGCTTCGCCGCTCGTGATTCTGGAGGCCATGGCGGCGGGTACGCCGTTTGTGAGTTTTGACACCGGCTGCGTGCGTGAGCATGCGGGGGGGCGAGTGGTCGCATCTCTGCCGGAGATGGTCGAGGCGACGCGGGAATTGCTCTCCAACCCGGAGCTGCGGCGCCATCTGGGCGAGCAGGGAAGAGCCCGCATTGCCGAGCGCCACGATTGGGAGGCAATCGTCACGGCCTACGAGAATCTCTACACCCGTTCGATCGCCGAAGCCCGCGCTCGGGTGCGCTGAGTGCGCTGGATGCTCCGCACCACGATGCCATCCGGGAAGCGGCTGGTTTTGCCCAATGTCCTGGTTGAAATCCGCCGGCGTGCGCAAGCGCGGCTCGGCGATCCCGGCACGGTGCGCAGGCGCTTTTCGAGCGCCATCGCGTGGAATATTCTGGCCTCGGTGGTTTCGCGAGCCATGGTACTGCTCGCCGCCATCGCCTGCGCGCGGTACCTCGGCAAAGACGGCTACGGGCGCTTCGGCATCGTGCAGACAACGGCCAACATGGTTGCCAGCCTGGCGTCGCTGGGGCTGGGCATGACGGCAACTCGCTACATCGCGGATTTGCGGGAACACGACCGCGAACGAGCGGGCAGAATCATCGGCCTGACGTGGACGGTCACCGTAGTCTCTGCGGCTTTGGCCACCCTTATCTCCCTGCTGACCGCGCGGCAGATGGCTACGGCGATCATCCATGCTCCGGAACTGACTGGCGCGGTGCGCATCGCCTCCGCGCTGGTATTCCTCAATGCGCTGCTCGCGTATCAGAACGGCGCACTGTTCGGCTTCGAAGCGTTTCGAAAGCTGGCCGCGATCAATTGCATTGCCGGCGTCGCGATGCTGCCGATTGTGCTCGTGGGGGTGTGGCGCTGGGGTCTGGATGGCGCCGTGGCCGGCACGGCGGCCGCTTTGGCGATCAATTGGTGGTTGAATGAACGGCTGCTGCACGGCGAGTGCCGGCGCGAGGGAATTCGCATCCGTATCCGGGAAGGCTTCCGCGAGACCACCGTGTTCTGGATGTTCAGCTTGCCGGCTCTCCTGGGAGCGGTGGTCACAGCGGTGGTTCTCTGGTGGTGCACGGTGCTGATCGTCCGTTCGCCGCACGGTTTCGCGCAGATGGCGATCTTTTCGGCATCGGACCGCTGGCGGCTGGCCATTCTATTCATCCCGGTCGCGCTGTTTCGCTCGGCCCTGCCGCTTATGGCCAATTTGCACGAGAAAAACCGCGCCGGATATCGCCAGGTGGCGCGCGCGCACCTCGTGTTGAACCTGATGGTCATTCTTTTGCCGGTGGCCGCGATCTGCGCTTTTGCGCCGTTCATCATGGGGATGTACGGGCCAGGCTTTCGCTCGGGCTGGCCGGTTCTGGCGGTTTGCTGCATGGCCACGGTTCCCGAGGCGCTTAACACGATTTTCGGTTATCCCCTGATCGCCACCGGGCGGATGTGGACGCGCTGCATGTTTGATATTGCCTTGAGCGCGATCCTCTTGTCCCTGGGCCTGCTCCTGATTCCGGCCAGAGGAGCAATGGGGTACGTAATTGCGTATCTGATTACCTATTCGCTGATCAGCCTGGGACTCTATCTGGTCACGCGCGAGCGCGCACAGGAGCCGCAAACCGCCGTGCTGAGCCATTCGTGAGGCCGGCCGGAGAGCATTCGCCGGCGCCGGCACGGCACACTCCAAAAGTCTCATGAAGAGCCTGAAGTATCGAGCCTAAAGTCGCTGCGATGACTGCATCAGCACAGAATCGAAACCCGATCATCGATGCGAGCAAGGGACTCGCTATCCTCTTAGTTGTGCTAGGTCACGCGGTTCAGGCGCATACGCAGGATTTCGACCGGAGTCTTCTCTTTCGCTTTATCTGCTCGTTCCACATGGCGCTGTTCTTCTTTCTGAGCGGGTGGGTTTTCAACCCAAATTCTCATGGCCGGATAAAAAAGACCATGCTTAGGCTGTTACCGCCTGTTGCGAGTTGGTATATGCTGGCCTATATCCTGGGGGGGTTCTATAAGATCGAGAGTCTATCTAACTATCTTGCAAGGTTCTTTGCGCGCCCCGATGCAGGTCTTTGGTTTTTGTGGGTGCTGGCGTTCGGCCTTCTTGCGATGATGGCCGGGCGGCTTCTTGAGCTGAAAATCGGAAAGGTGGCCTATCTATTCTGAGGATGTCCCACCCATAGTTG
>PLSB01000039.1 GCA_003165005.1 Acidobacteriaceae bacterium
TATTTATGCAGGAGTCAATAAGGTAAGGCGGTCGCACAGAATTCACGGACCATCGTCTCGAAGGAGCTAAAGTTTTTTCCGCGGACGCCGATAAACCCCCTGATTGAGTGCAAACGGTCTAATGGGAGGATCAACCTCTTGTCCACCAGCGGAATTACCAGCAGCCTTCTCTCGCAGATTGCCGGCTCGCCGTCGAAGGCCAACCAGTTCGTCACCGATCTGAACCGGCTGGCCAAGGATCTCCAAGGCGGCAACGTCTCCGCCGCGGAGGACGATTACGTCACGCTTTCAAAAGACGCGCTGAACGGCGTTACGTCGTCGACCGCGACCACCAGCTCGAGCGGCATCACCACCAGCCTGCTCAGCGGCATCGCCTCTTCGTCCAGCGGTTCCAGTTCCTTCGTCAGCGAGCTCAACCAGCTTGGTACGGACCTGGGAAATGGCGATTTGACCTCCTCGCAGCAGGACCTGCTGGGTCTGGATTCGACGGCTCTGAACGCGGCGTCTTCGGCTTCCAGCGCAACCCCGGCCGCAACCGTCAAGAATTCGGCCGACAGCGCGGAACTCATCCAGACCATCGAGCAGGGTATGGAACTCGGCGACAACTCCGTCGTTGGCACCGCCATGTCGGAGCTGGCCTCCGTCTCGCCCAGTTCCCAGGGCGCCAGCTTTCTGAGCCAGGATAGCGAAAGCTACGGTGGAAGCACAGGCAGCTCGTCGTCCTCGAGCTCGATGAGCCAATTGCTCGCAAGCATGAACGCGAACAGTTCCAGCAGCTCCTCGTCCGGTCTGAGCCTGCTGGCTTAGCCTACCTGGCTGCGAGTTTCTTCAAGCCCTGCTTGACCAGGCTGCCCAGCTTGCGGACCCACTCCGGCGTCCGGGCCTCGATGCGGAGCGAGAGGAAAGGCCAAAGCGCGCGCGCGCCGGGAGCGCGAAGTTGCAGGACGCCCAATCCAAATTCCATCTTCACCGGGAAGAAACGATAGTCTTTGGCGTGCAGGGCCAGGAAATCCTCGACGGCGGTCAACACGCCGTTGCGAGGTCCTCCTTCCTCCACAGCATTGGCGAGATGCGAATTGTTGCCATTCGCTTCTCCAAGCTGACTCTGGCCTTCGACAATTGCCCGGCGCGCATGGGGGTGACGAAACTCCGCGGGGACGGTGTCGGGCTGGTAGTACATGTCGCGGCGTCCGTAGGGCCAACTGACATCGTGCAGGAAGATGAAGCCGCCCGGACGAAGCAACCCGTGCTCGTGGATCAGGCGCAATTCGTTGAAGACGGTGTACCAATTGTGATCGCCGTCGATGAGCAAGCAGTCAAAGGGCGCAGCAGGGCGCAAAAGCTCGGGGGGTGTGAGCGCGTCGAGGCTGTTCATGCGCAGGACCGTCACGCGGCGATCCGCACGATATTTTTCCGCAAGGTCTTCGTCGAAACAGGGATCGATAATGGTGTACGCGGCAAGGGGCAGCTTGAGGAGTTCGTCGGTGGTCTCGCCGTGGCTGGCGCCTATTTCGCAGACCGATTTCCAGCCGCTCCTGCGAAGCGTCGGTGCGATAAAGCGGTAGACGAATCTCTCCAAATTCGATCCTCCGGTGTTTTGCCCCGTTGTTGAGGACTTTGACGAATGCTCCTGAAGACGCTCGCCCGGCTTTGATGGGCCGGATGCACGCGCTAAAGATGCTGTCGGCCACGCGCGAAGGTCCGGCAGAAGCGGTCGTCCGCAGCACGCAGTTTTCAACTTGAACTGTAACTAGTGTAGGCCCACGATTTCAATTTCCAGCCCGCCGAAGTCGGGGTGGTCGTTTTCGCGAATACGATACGCAACATCGACGCGGCTGCCCTGCTTGAGGCCGAGTTCAATGGCGCGCTCGGCCAGGTTCCAGCCGACGGCGCGAATGGAGCTTTGCGGCGCGGCGCTTACCGGCAGGCCCGTGGAGGGTTCACTGGGAGCGGAGGCCGCGTCCTGCGCGAAGTCGAGCGCCAGATGGCGCGCCTTCATGATGCGCGGCGGCGCAACCAGGCGCGCATTGCGAGCGAGAAAAAGCGGCTCGGGATTGCCGTGGCCCAGCGGCTCGAGTTTCTTGAGCCATCCCACGAGCACCGGCGTGATGCGGTCGAGCGGCAACTCGGCGTGAATGCGCAGCAGGCGCTCCGGCTCGCGCGCGGCCAGGTGCTGCTCGGCGTAGTCGCGCAGGCGGCGCTTTAGTTCCGGCAGTTTTTCTGCCGGCATGGCAAAGCCCACGGCAAAGGCGTGGCCGCCGAATCGCGTGAACAGATCGGCGCAGCTCTCAATAGCGGCGAGCAGCGCAAATTCGTCGACGGAGCGGCCGGAGCCATGGGCCACTCCGCCTTCAACGCTAATCACAATCGCCGGTTTCGCGGTGCGCTCCACCACGCGCGAGGCCAGAATTCCGATGACGCCGCGATGCCAGCCGTCGCCGTCGATCACAAGCAGACGATCGGCGGAAATCTCCGCATCGCTGGCGAGCCGGGCTTCGATCGCGGTGAGCGCGACGGCTTCCACGTCGCGGCGCTCGCGATTCAGCCGTTCCAATTTGCTCGCCAGCTCTGCGGCGCGGTGCGAGTCCCGTGTGGAGAAAAGCTCCACCACGTCCCCGGCCACGTCCATGCGGCCGGCGGCATTGATGCGCGGCGCCAGACGAAAGGCGACATCGAATCCGGTGAGCTGCCTGGCTGAGGGATCGAGCGCGGCCGCGGCAAAGAGCGCGCGCAGCCCCGCGCCCATGGGCCGGCGCAGCTCCCTCAGACCAATAGCCGCGATGGTGCGGTTTTCGCCGCTGAGTGGGACCGCATCGGCAATGGTGGCGATGGCTGCCATTTTGAGGAAGCTGGGCAGTGTCTTCTCACGCATCCGCGCCGGCTCGCGCCGCTCCAATTCACGCCGTTCCAGCAGCGCCTGCGCCAGCTTGAGCGCGATAGCCGCGCCGCACAGCGATTTTTCCGGGTACGTGCATCCTGACTGGTTGGGATTCAGAATGGCGAGGGCGGCGGGCAGTTTGTCATTCGCGTCCGCGAGATGATGGTCGGTGACGATCAGATCCAGTCCCAGCCGCCGCGCGGTCTCCGCTTCGGCAAAGGCGCGCATTCCGGTGTCTACCGTGACCACGACGCGCACACCCTCGGCGTGCGCCGCTTCGAGCACGCTCGACTGCATTCCGTAGCCCTCGCGCAGCCGATGCGGCACGTGAAATCGAACGAGACCGCCGAGCATTTCGATGGCCGTCTTGAGCAGAACCACGGCGACCGTGCCGTCCACGTCGTAGTCGCCGTAAAGCAGAATGGGCTCGCCGGCCGCGATGGCGCGCTCCAGCCGTTCCACGGCCGCGGCCATGCCCAACATCAAAAATGGATCGTGCAGATGCGCGGGTTCGGGATTGAGGAAGGCGAAGGCCTCGGCGGCTTGTGTAATGCCGCGCGCCACCAGCAGCTCCGCCAGCACCAGAGGCAGCCGGGCTTCGCGGGCCAGAGCGGCCGCGGCTTCAGGATGCGGCTCGGCGACGATCCAGTGCTGGCGCGGCAACGTGCGCTGTGCCGGATTGCCGGCGCCGGACGTGTCCACGCTCTCTACTCGTCCTCGTCGCCGTGCGAGTGCGCGTCGTCGATCACGATGTCTTGAAAGGCCTCGAGATTTTCCAGCAGCGCCTGGTAGCGCTCGTACCACTCGGTGGTGGTCTCGTGCATAAACACGATGCCCTGGTAGACGAAGCCGAGCTGGATGTAGCCGAGCTTGTCCGCATACTTGCGCAGCCACTTGGCCTCGACCAGCTCCGCGGCCTCTTCGTCGGGGAAGTTCATCTCGCCGGCCTCTTCGATGAGGGTGTCGAGTTCCTCGCGGTCCAGCGTCATTTCGCTGAAAGTGACAAAGGGAGAGCCCACGTGCTTGGCCATCTCCACAAAGTCCTTCCACGCGTCGGTGTTACCGCGGTCCTCCCAGAGCACCGAGGGAATGTCTTCGGTGACGTAGCCGGGGAGGCGCTTCATGCCGTGCCCCTCGATGAAGGCCACCATGTCGTCTTTAAGCGAAAGCAGATTGTCCGTGCTCATATTCAGAATCCCATTCTCGCAGATGGGACCGGGGTGGGAACAGGGTTGTGGAAAGCGGGTAGCGAGCCGGTTTGCAATCGCCGCGAAAGGGCACGACTTCAGTGGTGCCGTAGATGCCGCAAAATGTCTGAGGGCTTTAGCCCCTGCGGGATGCTTTTCATGATTCGGCCGCATCCATCACGAATCGGAAGAGAGGCTGCCGACGTCCTGTAGGGAAGTCACGATAATGGCTCCAGATGGACCCTGAGCGAAGCCGAAGGAGTAATCCAGGGACGGTGTCGCGGGTGTCTTATTGACTCCTGCATAAATAA
>PLSB01000277.1 GCA_003165005.1 Acidobacteriaceae bacterium
CCATCGCCGCTGCGCTGGCTCGCCGACGTCGTTTTGCCGTTGGTGGGTGCACGCAAGATGATCACCTACGAGGCTCGCGAGTTTCTGCGGCATCTTTTGGAAGTGAACAGCTCACGCGTGCAAAACGATGTTCTCAATCGCATTCAGGAAAGCCGGGACCGACTGGAGGTCGAGATCCGCAAGTTGCTGCACGAAATCAGCCGTATTGCAGAACAGGCACTTGACCGGGCACGGAAGGTCAAAGAAGATGGGGCGCCCGCTGTGCAGTCGGCAGTTGAACGGCTCAATCGAATAGAACAGGAGGTTTTGGCGCTCGTCTAATTCCGTTCAGCCGCAGGATGGAAAAGGCGAAGGAACGAGTGTTGGAGTCCACTCTAAATTGCCCCTCCTTGTGAGGGGAAGATGACTCCTACGAGATTGGAGCTCGGAGGAGCACATTGCCCGCAGAAACCACAAATCGGCCGATCCCTCAGCAGGAGACGCAAGGGATTCGTTCCGCTGGATTCGACTCATCGAGTGAATCTGACGGAGCTGCGACGTTCCGGAGCATCCTGTTTGGTGGCGATGCGGATGATGCAAGTGCAGTGAACCAAAGCGCGCCTGAATACTTCCGGGATCTGAACCTTGACCAGATTGTTGAGTCGATAACCGTCGGCCGCGACGAATACGATCTGAGGCCAATCTTCCACGCACCATTGGCAACGATCGATGCGATTCATTACCGTCAGGCTGTGTTTCGCGATCTCGATGTGCCAGCGCTCCTCGACCAGCTCCAGTCATTTGCGCGCGCGGTGCGCCAGATGCGCTCCTGTGTTGGAAAAAGCAGAAAAGTCCTACTACAAAGTCCAAAAGAATGCTCTCATCCTGAGCGCCGCCGAAGTTTACTGTGCTGCCGTGTCGCGGCTGAATGGAACGGGAACGTGCAATTCGCGATGCCGTTTGACATCAAACTCGAACTTGGATACCTGGCCAACAAGGGCGTTTTCCTGATCAACGGCGATCCGGGCAAGCCGTACGATCAGCTGTCTACGACCACGCTGGCGCAGTACGGCTGCACGCCGGGCGCGCCTACGGGCAATTGCCAACTGCTGAATCAGGTGACCAACCCGTTTAACGGAGTGATTGGGCCAGGAACCATTTACTCAGTGGCTTCCTCGGGCCTGACCAGCAGTTCAACCGTCGAGATGGGGCAGTTACTCAAACAATGGCCGCAGTACCAAAACGTATCCAGCTTCCGTAAGCCGGGTGCGGCTTCCATGTACAACGCCTTTACCCTCCGTGCAGATAAGAACTTTACCCACGGTTTGACCTTCACCTTCTCGTTTACCGACGGACGCGAGTACGACAACGCGGCATCGCCAGTCAACTATCTGGGCACTGGCAGCCAGACCTACGCCGACCAGTACAATCCGAAGGCGGAGTGGGGCATCGGCGCGCAGAACATCTCCTACGACGTCGAGTCGAGCTTCCTGTACCAACTGCCGTTCGGTCATGGACAACCGTTCTTGAACCACGGTGGCGCAGTCGGCGACAAACTTGTCAACGGATGGCAGATCACTGGTATCGAGAACTGGTCGTCCGGTGCGCCGATCGTTTTGAACTCAATGGACAACGGTACTACCAAGAACGCGCTCTGGGGCGGCAACGTTCACTGAGTGGCCCAGTTCAATGCGGCCAGCAGCTTGCCGTCGGCGCCTACCAGCAGGATGGCTGCCCGGCCGCTCGCCAGAGTTCCCGCGAACTCCCTTCCGCTGCGCACGTCCTTGAAATCCACCTGCTCCCGATTTGACTCGGAGGTAATGACGTAGAGCGTGGCATCGGGATACTGAGTTGGACAGATAAGAATTCCAGGATCCTTGAGTGTTGCCGTGTAAACGGGCGATACGCCAGCGATTTTCAATGCGTACTTGTAGACATCGCCGATCGCCTCCAGATTATCGTTCAATTCCAATGGGAACGCCGCGAAAAGAATCCTTCCCTTTCCCAACGGTTTCTCGATCCAGTCTTCACCGCCGGGCAGAAAAGCGCGGCTCAATACAGCGGTTTTGCTGCTTGTGAAGCTCAACATTTCATCGCCATAAGGAAAGTGAATCAAATCGTCGCGGCTGGTCAACGCTTCGGTCCGATAGGGGATTCCTATGGCGTCCTGCCTTCCCGTGTCGTGAAGATGCGCATCCCCATTGAAGGGCCCGGTGACGAGCAGGACCGAACCCGCCTTCACCCGGTCCTGGATTGCCTGCCACGCGCTTTCGGTGAGCCCGAAGGGCGACGGAAGAAGAATGAGCTTGGGTGACCCCAGCAAATCCGTCTGATACTCGCCCACTGCATAGGCTTCACTGCGGGCGTAGCCGTAAAGCGCGCGTACAGCGTTCTGCTGGGCATCAAGCGCCAGCGAATTGTGGACCGACATTTGATACGACTGGGGCAGGACGAGGGCAACCTGGGGCAGCACGAGTCCCGTGGCCAGGGGCGCGGCTTTCTGTGCGAATGCGCCCAGGTCGCGCATGAGGTTCTCCCAAGCCTTCGAGGAGCCGTCGCTGCGTTTCATGCCGAAGTCAATCTCGCGATCCCAGTCCCATTGCATTGCGCCGCTGCTGCCGGCGGCAAATCCGAGGGCCCATTTGCGCTCGATCAGTCCGAGGCCTGTGAATTCGTCGTAGCGCCATGTACCGTCCGGCGTCCATGCCGGTTGATAGCCGGTTTCTCCCGTAATGTTAGGAACGCCCACGCGTTTGGCCGCCACCGAGTCCCAAAGCAACGCATCATCCTGCCAGTACGTGTGGTTGGTTGTGAAGGAAACGTCCGCGCCGCCGTAAAACTGGTTGAGCACGCGGTCGGTCACACCGCCCTCGTCCTGCCCCACATCGATAAGCTGCTTGCTGCCTGTCGCGCGGATCAGCGAGTCCATCGAGTGTACCCAGCTTATAAACGCATCCTGCGCGAAGAGGTTGTAATCCACAGCGCGCACCTCGTTGGGATTTCCATAACGTGCGTACGCCAGGTCGGCGGAAGTTGGAAGCGGCACGGTATCGAAGCTGCCAAGCTGTTCAGGAGTGGCTCTCCACGCGCTCGCCAGAGCGGCGAGGTTGCTGTCGTACTTGCGGCGCAGCCATTTGCGCCACGCCCCAATCTCGGACGGATCGCCATTGGGATAATTGCCTCTGAAGATATGCCGCGGATTTGAAAAGCTCGGCTCGTTGATCAGGTCCCACGAGAGCCAAGGCACATCTTTGAAGCGCTCGACTACCGAGCGCACGTATGCCTGTTGCGCTTGTAGAGCGCCAGGGTCGGTATAAGGATTCGGTGGAATGGCATCGGGATCCTCGCGGCCCGCATAACCCGATCGAGGCGAGAACGCGAAGAAGGTGAAGTTCACGGCAATCCCATGCCGCTGCGCACACAGCAGGAAGGCTTCCAAGTTGCGCAGAAAGCGCTCATCGACCCCACCGGTGTTGGCTTCGATGAATTTGGCGTTCGGCATCCACACACCGGTACGGACAAAGCTCACGCCATGTCGCGACATTTCGTCGAAATCTTTGTCCCACACCCACGCGTTTCTGGGACCCGAGAAATCCCACTCATTCTCTTCCGTCGTGAAGTAGTTCGTGCCGACGGGGAAGAACGGAGCGCCATCGCGAGTGAGAAAGTCGCCCTGGACACTCAACACCGGTCCGGCATCCAATGCTTTCGTGTCATCTACCCAGAAGCCGTTCTGATAAAACTCGCGCAGCCTGCCGCCCGAGCTATAAGCCGCGGTGACCTTGTAAAAGCCCGGCGGAAGCGCCCGATGGAATGGAGCCTCGATGTCGACCATGCCGCGGTCCGTGATCGGCAGCGTGGCCGAATCAATCACTTCTTTATCGGAGTTGAGCGTGAGCGCAACCTCGCCGCTGCTTGAAAGGCCGAGCCGTTCTTGACGCAGGTTGCGAAGGTGAACCGTGATGAACGGAGGTTCGCCGGGCCGCAGTGTGGAGAACAGAGTATCGACGGTGAATTCGGTAGCGCCCTGGCTTGCGTAGATGGCGGACTGGCGGACGAGCGCAATTCCGTCCTGGCTCTGCCAATAACCGGAATCGGGATCGAAATCGAGCGCCACTACGCGGCTGCCGCGCATTGGACCCGAACTGTGATCGGCCACAATCACAGGAGCGGCAACCAGCATCCCCGTGCCATCGACCATGTACCCGAGCCCGTCCAGCCGGCCTTCGACCGCGAAGAATCTGCGTGCGCGGATCTGCGGAGTCGGGGGCAAATCGTATCCGGGCCTCCACGCGAAATGGGCATCGCCGGGAACCGGAACTTCATACGTATGAAGGAAATCGATTGCGCGGGAGTACGTGTCCTGGGGAGCAGATTCGACGAATTTTCCGTCCGCCACCGTCACCGGCACGCGCAGCGGCTGCCCTCCGACGACGAGCAGATTGCCGCCTTCGTGAAGATAGTCCTCAATCGCCTTCCACGCGTTCGCCGGAACCGCCGATCCATAGGGAAGGATCAGCAGGTCCGCTCCCGACAGGGTCGCGGGCGCATTCAGGGCTTCCACATCCGCGAATTGTGAGTCCATGCCATCGAGGGCCTGGAGCAACGAGGATCGCTCGATGGGCTGGCTGGCCACGGTCGGAAAACCCGGCTGCCAAAAGACAACCGTTCTTGCGAGCAAGGATGCAGGCAGCAAGCCAGCCGCAAGAGCGAAGACAACCAACCGGCCCAAGCGGGGCTTTGTCTGAGTTTCTTCAGTGAAACGATGGATATTCATCAAGCGGCTCCATGCTTTCAACACGGTGAGGAGCCCGGCTGGAGTGCCGGGCATGGTGAAGCGACGATTTGAGATTCTTAGAGGGCAGGCCGGGCGCTGACTACCCGCCTCAAGCTCCCCATGGTATCGATCCCACAAAACATTAGCAGACGTTTTCTGGAGTTGCAACCGGGAAGAAATCTGCGCCTTAGACCCGCCCGGCCACAGCCGGTTCCATGCAGTCGGTTAGTGAATGACAACCGGTGTACGGTGCTTGCAGCCGCAGGAACGCCGCAGCACGATCTCCACTGGCAGCACGATCCGGCTCCCCAGATGCGGCGTTTCGCCGCGCGTGATGCGATCGAAGAGAAGATTCGTCGCCACCCGGCCCATCTCTTGCGTCGGCTGGCGAACCACCGTCAAAGGCGGCGAAATGACGTCCGCCAGGTCAAAGTCATCAAAGCCGGCAAAGGCAAGATCGTTCGGCACCCGTACGCCCAGATGCGCAATCGAACTGAGTACATAACGCGTCGCCAGGGTGTTCGAGGTCAGGATCGCAGTTGGCGCGTTCTTTCCTTTCAGCTTCTCGGCCAATAGACGCAGCGTATTTTCCTCCGATTCGCAGCCGAAGAACGAATCTTCCTTGAGCCCCGCATCCCGCATCGCGCGGCGATAGCCGAGAAAGCGCGCGTTGATGGTAAACAGGCTGCGGGCCAGCCCCATATAGGCGATGCGCTCGTGCCCGTGCTCGATCAGATGTTCGACCATGCGGCGCGCTCCGGCCGTATTCTGCACCAGCACCACATCGAACGCCGGGTCGGGAAGCGGGCGGTCAAAGGCCACTACCGGAGTTCTGCCAAACAGGGATCGGGTGAGGCGTGTCTGGCGGAAGATTGAGGGAATCACGACCAGCCCGTCAACGTGCCGCTCCAGCATATGTTCCGCCTCGACGTACTCCGTATCCGGATCACCGTTGGACATCGTCAAGATCACGGAGTAGCCGCGTTCTTTGGCCACGGTGGCGACCGCGTGTGCGCAAGTCGCGAAGAATGGGTCGTAGAGGGAAGGAAGAATAAGTCCGATGGAATGGCTTCGTTGACCGCGAAAGGCCCGCGCCAGCTCATTGGGACGATACTTCAGTTGTTTGATCGCAGTCTCTACGCGCTGCCTGGTTTCTGCCGTAACCCGAACCGTTCCGCTCAGTACCCGCGAAACGGTCATTGCGCCGACGCCCGCCAACCGCGCAACGTCATTCATGGTGGGTTTTCGATCGACAGCCGCGACCCGGTTTTGCTGCTTCATTTTGCTCGCTGATTGAATTTCAGGCAGTTCAGACAAGTCACTTTCCCCAGGAACCGTTCGCCTTTTGCTATCGCGGTCGAACACTTGAAGTCAAAGGCTGAAAGATTTCGCAACGCCTCTTCCACTCTCAACTCGCACCTGACAAAGTGAGCAACTGCGACGGCGCTGTCCATTTACAGCAAGTGGCATTGCCAAACGAACCATGATACTCGCTTGGTCGCGCAACCCGCAACCAACGCAGAGGTAACGCATTCTTTCAATTGTCCGCGATTCCCAGGCTAAGGATATCGCTGTGGTAGAGAATGCGCAGGTCTTGTGCAATGGAATCAATGTCTCAGCAAATTCGTGTTGCCGGAAAGTTGGACATGTCCGGTACAGCACTCGGTCTTTCGGGCTGGTTCCGGCCCGAGGGCAGGAGGTTCGCTGCGTTCGTTTCGAGTGCGATTCGGCGTCGCTCCCAGAATACCTTGGAAGTGAGATCACGGTCTTGGGTAGGGCAGCGTACCACATCACGTTTAAGCCCTGGAACGACGGCGATACAGTCTCCTGCCTGAAACCGCTGCCGCTCCTCATTCTCTGCCCGGATGAGGTAGCCCGTCACCATGGAGCGGTAGCGATCCAGGTCTTCATAACTCTCTAGAATCGGTTGCATTCACAGCAGCCCCCATCAATATTGGGACCGTGGCGCATTCTTGTGAGCAACCAATTTCAAGGAAGCGCTATTGGTTCTTGACTCCTGGCTGCTAACTGCCAATCGGTCCGCAGGGAAACCATCAAGGCCAAGGCTGTAGCATCAAATCAACGGGACGGGATCTGGTGGACTGGATCCGCTCGCCGGATGCTTCGTTGAATCTCGACCCGTAGGGTTTGAAGCCGAAGTCAGAAACAGCAAACTCAACAAGGAGAAACCATGAGCAACTCCCAGCCCACGCGCATTACCTGGCTCGGGCACGCCACGGTGCTGGTTCAGACGCCACGGGGAACCAACATCCTGATCGATCCCTTCATCGCGCACAACCCCAGGTACCCGCAGAACTTCGCGCTTCCGGCAACGATTCAATACATCCTGCTGACCCACGGACACGGAGACCACATCTCCGACGCCGCGCCAGCAGCCAAAAAGCACGGGTCCGCCGTGGTGGCAATCTACGAGTTGGCGGAATTCATCGCCGGCAAGGGCGTTCAGGAAACCATCGGCATGAATCTCGGCGGAACCGTACAGCTCGACGACGTGGCCGCCACGATGGTCGACGCCAGGCACTCATCCGGTGCGCAGGACGAGAAGGGCGTCCACTACGTGGGCATTGCCGGCGGGTTTGTGCTGGAGGTTGACGGCGGTCCGGTGCTCTACCACGCAGGTGACACCTCGGTCTTCGGCGACATGCAACTGATCCGCGACCTGTACAAGCCGGAAGTGGCCATGCTGCCCATCGGCGGCCACTACACCATGGGTCCCAAAGAAGCGGCTTTGGCCTGCCGCCTCCTCGCGCCAAAGGTCGTGCTGCCCATCCACTGGGGCACGTTTCCGCCGCTCAAAGGCACGCCGGAACAGTTAGCTGCTCTGGTCGAGCCGGGTGTGAAGGTCGAGCGCTGGAATCCGGGGGACGAGTACTCCGCTTGAAGACCGGTGTCAGGTCTAAGGTTTCAGAGAACCTGCTTGCCGGCCCCTGAACCCTGACACCTGAAACCTGATCCCTGTTTCACTGGTCGCGCGTCTGCTTGACTGCGCGCGGCGACTGCGTGATCCCGCCAGTGCCGTACGCATCCGGTCCGCTCAGACGCACGGATGTGGGCGTTGCGGCGCCGTGGCAATTGCGCAGGTCGCGCAGAATCTCCTGCTTTTCCCGGGCATACTGGCCAGCCAGCCGCGTCAGAGCGTAGGTGATGATGTCGCTGTGATGCAGGTCCGCGGCCAACGGGTCGCGGCGCATATTCAGCCACAACCGGTGCACCAATTCCACGTCTTCGGGCCCGAGGGTAGGTGCGTGCGGCCCAATGTAAAACACCTTGGTTTCGCCGCTGGGACCGATGACATAGAAATTAAACTGGCGCTTGGGCTCGGGCAGCCCCTCCCAGGCCTGCCCCAAGCGGGATGCCTGTTCCTCGGTGCTCAGGGAACTGGACGAACCGGATACGACGGAATCCACTTCCATCGCATTGGCGGCCTGCGCCAGTGCTCCAAAGATATCTCCCGCCGGAACCACCAGCAGCGAAACCTTTTTGCCGAAGCTCTCGGCCACTGAAACTGCCTTGGTAAAAAGCATCTGCTCGTGCTCGCTGAAGCTTTGCTCCTCGGCGCTCAGGTATTCGGGTCCGCCCACGCCCATCAGGCGAACGCTGATGACCACCACATCCTGCTCGTCGGTATTGGTGCGCGATAGGGTCCATTTGAGCGCCAGTGGAGTGTCGGCATCGCGCATGGTCACCATCACGCCGCCGGCGCGGATCGCCGCCGACTCGCGGTCCACCGTATCCTGGTGCTCCAGTTGGAAGTGGTCTTTCATACTCTTGGCGGTCAGAGCGTGCCTCCGCAGGTTGATGCGCTCCGATATCGTAAAGACAATGAAAAACGCGATGGCAAACAGGATTCCGCTCACCGTGGCAATCGATTTGGTGAACAGGTTTACGGTTGCCGTCGCCAGCAAAACCATGAACACCGAAACCAGGCCGACGGGGATCTCGGTGTTTCCGATGCGGATGTTGGGTGGTACCTTCCAGCCGCGCTCACCCTTGTATTTCCAACGCAGGACCAGAATCGAGAGACTATTGAAGGTGAACGACCAGATCACGCCGAAGGCGTACGCCTCGCCCAGCATGATGACGTTGCCGCGGCTCGCCAGGATCGTGAACATCTGCAGGATAAAGACCAGGTTCACGATGCGATAGCTGGTGCCAAACCTGGAGTGCGGCTTGCGGAACCAGTCGGTCAGCACGCCGTCTTCAGCCACCCGCATCAGCACGCCAGTGGAACCGATCATGGAAGTATTGATGGCGCCGGAAAGAATCAGGAATCCGACCAGAACCACGAAGACCCGGAAAAGAATGCGCCACACCAGTGGTCCCACCATGAACATCGCCAGCCCGGCGATCAGGTTGTCGGGATAAATGTGGGTACGTTCGTAATTGGGAATGAGCATCGAAGCCAGCAGCGTCGCCCCACCCGTGAAGATCAGACTGTAGATGGCAATGACGATCGCCGCGCGCTTCAGGTTCTTGAGTTTTGGGTGCTCGATCTCGCGATTGACCTGGGCCAGGGTTTCCTCGCCGCTCATGGCGAGGATGGAGTGGCCAAAGGCCATCAGGACGCCGAACAGGCCGAAGAGCGGCAATCCGTGTCCTTTGAGGAACCCGAGTGCATCATTGCTGAAATGGAAATGGGAGGGGATGGGCGAAGGCGGCAGCTGTGCACCACGGATGGCAACCGAATAACAGCCCCACAACAGCAGAACGATCACCATCACCGAGGTGATCTGCATGACACGCAGCGCCTTATCGCTCGACTCCTCGATGCCTTTGATGTTCTGCCACCAGTAGTAGATCGTCACCGCCGCGGCGACCAGCGCCGACGTGTAGTCCATATTGAACTGGATGGGCTGGCCGTGCACATTGATCAGGGCGGGCGGCAGCCAGTGGCTTTGGTTGGCAACGGCGAGCAGCTCGTTCAGCAGCCCGGTGATGTATTGGCCGGCGGAAACGCCGGAGATCGGCCCGGTGAGAATGTAGTCGAACATCAACGCGGAAACGCTGAGCTTGGCGAAGCCCCCTCCCAGCGCCTCTTTCACTACGCGGTAGACCCCGCCGCGTGTGAACATCGAACAGCTTTCGACGTACACCGCGCGCACGGCAAAGCTGAACAGCATGATGCCAAGGATGAACCACGGCGCGGCTGCGCCCACCGCCTGTTCGGCGATGCCGCCGGCGTAGAATGCTGAAGATCCGAGGTCGTTGAGGACGATGGCTGCCGCGCGCCAGAAAGAGATGAACGTGAGCATCACGGAGGACGCCACGATCAACCGCACGCGGTCGTTGGGAGGAACTACGATCGTTCGAGAAGAGGCCATCGCTTAAAAGCCGGCCGGGGAACCGGTGGTAAAAATCGTTTGAGCGAAACCACCGCTCTGCGATGAGTTTACTTCCCACGCAAATGCATGTCAATGAAAAATAAAGAACCGCGGGCGCCTATCCTGCATCGCGTTCTAGGGCAGGGGTTTCCGGTTTCGGTAAGCGCGCTGGCATCGGCAAGGACGCGGCCGCAAATCTACGGCACTTGACGGATACGTCATTTGACGTATACTGTCCCCATGGCCGTAAGAAAACTGAATCTCGAGCAGTTTCTCGATTTCCTGAAGAAGCAGCAGGGCGGCCAGACTGCCCAGCAATTCGCTTCCCGGATCGGCGTATCTCCGCAGTACCTGAGCGACGTCTACAACGGAAGGAGGCCTCCGGGAGAAAGCATCACCTCCGCGCTCAAGGTGGCAAAAGAGGTGGTCTACACCGTGGCAACGCCTTCCAAAACCAGCCCTTCAAGAGCAGTAACGAAGGCGGGGGAGGAAAAATGATAGACCATTTCACGCGCATTGCGATCGTTCTGGATCGTTCGGGCTCCATGGAAAGTTGCAAGGAATCAACTGTGACCGGCTTCAACGAGTTCATCCGAAACCAGAAGAAGATTCCCGGCGAAGCCACGGTCAAGCTGGTGCAGTTCGACGATCAGTACGAAACGGTCTTCGACAAGCCTCTCAAGGATTGTCCGGAGCTGAACCAGAGCACGTTTGTGCCGCGCGGTTCCACCGCGCTGCTGGATGCGCAGGGGCGCACCATCGTCGAACTGGGCCAGGAGCTTGCCGCGCTCCCGGAGCAGGAGCGTCCCTCCAAAGTCATCGTGGTCACGCTCACTGACGGCCAGGAGAACGCGAGCAAGGAATACACCCTCGACAAGATCGGTGAAATGATCCGTGAACAGCGGGATAAGTACAACTGGGACTTCGTGTTTCTGGGCGCGAATCAGGACGCCATCGCGACCGCGGCGGCCATGAGTATCCCGCTGCCTTCGGCGATGAGCTACAGCACCAGCAAAGCGGGCATTGCCGCCACGATGGCTGCAGTTTCACATTATGTCGGCGCCGCGCGCGCCGGCCAGGCTCCGGCCTTCTCCGCGGAGGACCGCAAGGCTGCCATGGAAAAGGACGCGTAAGGCCGCGACCGAGCAATCTTGCATCGCCGGATGTACCGCCGGTCTCCTGACCGGGGTCCCCAACGAGCGATTTGTGCTCGTTGGGGTGGCTGACCGGCTATAGTGCGGGTTTCCTGACCCGCACAAGTCCCAGTGTGGTGAGTCAGAAGTTCGCGTCACAATGAAGTTGTCATCCTGAGCGAGCATTGGCGCAGAAATGCGCCAACGCGAGTCGAAGGATCTGCGGTTGTCTTTCCGTCGACCCCGGATTGACCGGATTAGTCTTTGCCGAACAGTTCCTTCCCGTCCTCGAAAAAGCTGATCAGCACTACGACCGCCGATCCGGCGAGGCCGAGAAAGAACATCGCTTCCAGCACGCGCATTGCGAAGACGGCCAGTACCATGCTTTCGATTCTACCGTAGAACCTCTGACCTACCTTCACCCCACGCGCCAAAGTTAATAACGGGCTCCCGGTAGATGTTTTACACTCGCCTTTGTATGCGCAAATCATGGAAGGTGTGGGCAGCCGCGGTGCTTTCCGCCGGCCTGCTTGAGTTGCCGTTCCCGCTCGCCGGTCCGATGCCGCCCTGGCGCAGTGTCTTTGCCTGGTTCGGCCTGGCGCCGCTGCTGTGGGCCTTGCTGTCGAATCCCGAAGCCGATGAGCGCCATTCCTTTCGCCGCGCCTTCTCGATCGCCTATCTCTGCGGATTCCTCTGGTACATGGGCAACTGCTACTGGATTCGCGACACCATGTCGCACTACGGCGACATGCCGCTCTTCGCGCCCACGTTGCTGCTCATCGGTTACAGCCTTGTGCTCGGACTTTACTTTGGCCTCTTCGGCCTGGGCCTTGTGCTGGTGCGCCGCGCCACGGGTTCCGTGCGTTGGGCATTGATCTTCGCGCCGTTTTTGTGGACCGCTCTGGAGCTCGCTGCCGCGCGCATCACCAGCGTTCCCTGGGACCAGCTTGGGTATTCGCAGGTGGACAACGGATTGGTTATGTTGCTCGCGCCGTGGACCGGTGTCTACGGGATCAGCTTTGTGCTGGTGTCGGCAAATGCACTTTCCGCATGGTCCTACCTCGTCCTTTCGAGGCCAGCCATTCCCGGAACTCGCCGATGGAGGTTGAGAACTCTACTGGGCGGACAAACGTGGGTCGCCTTCGGCGGATGTTTGGCCTGGTTTCTGATGGTTGGTGGCGTTTGGTGGAATCCGCCTGAAGCCGCCCCCACCGCCGCCGCCGTCCTAATCCAGCCTAACCTCGACGTGGGCGAAGCCAACAACTGGCAGGGCGCAGACTGGGATCGCCACATCGCCGAGTTCACCCGTCTGGCCACCGAGCCGGCCACGAAGGACACCACCTACATCAATGGAATCCCGCAGACCGGCGCGCCGCTGGCCGAGATTGTTCCTCCGCCCTACCCCACGTATCCCGATCTCGTGGCCTGGCCGGAGTCACCCGCGCCCTTCTTCGGCGAAGATCCGCGCTTCAAGCAAGCCATGCGATCGATCGCTGCGGCTACGCACGCGCCGCTCATCGTCGGGGGCGTCGGCATGGATCTGGATCGGGAGCAGGACCAGGGCTGGCGCGAATACAACTCGGCCTTCATCATCGACGCGGACGGCAACCAAGTGGGACGCTACGACAAGATCCATCTCGTCCCCTTTGGCGAGTACATCCCTTTCCAGAATCTGCTCACTTTCGCCCACAAGCTCACCGGCCGCGTGGGCCTGTTCACCCGCGGCACCGACCGCAATTCATACTTGTTACCCGTCCAAAACCAGGGAAAAAATCGATACGGGGTCTTCATCTGCTACGAAGCGGTCTTTGCCGATGAGGTGCGCCTGTTCGCGAAGCACGGCGCCGAGGTTTTCGTTAACATTTCGGACGACGGCTGGTATGGCGATACCAGCGCCCCGTGGCAGCACCTGAACATGGCGCGCATGAGAGCCATCGAGAACCGCCGGTGGCTGCTGCGCGACACCAACTCCGGCGTCACCGCGGTCATCGATCCATATGGGAGGGTCCGCCAGTCGATTCCCCGCCACCAGACCGGCGAACTCGAAGCCGAATTCGGCTTCCGCAACGACCTGACGTTCTACACCGTCCACGGCGACGTGTTTGCGTGGCTGTGTGCGGTCTTGAGCGTGGGGATGGTGGCCTGGGCTGTGGGACGGCCTTTGCGCCGGCAGGCTGCTTGCAAGAATTAACCAAGTAGGTTAATATTTGACCTATGAAATGCCCGGTTTGCGGCGCGGCCGAGTTGATCCACGATACCCGTGACATCCCTTTTAGCTACAAGGGCGAGGCCACCATTTTGAAGACGACAGGCGATTTCTGTCCGGCTTGTGGCGAATCCATTCACGATATGGAGGATTCCGAGCGCGTTATGCGCGAGATGCAGGCCTTTACCCGGCAGGTGAACGCCGCCATCGTCGACCCGGCATTTATCGCCAAAGTGCGTAAGAAACTGGCCCTCGACCAGCGCCAGGCAGCCGAGATCTTCGGCGGCGGTGTCAATGCCTTCTCCCGCTACGAGAACGGCAAAACCAAGCCGCCTCTGGCCTTGGTGAAACTGCTCAAAGTATTGGACAGTCACCCCGAGCTTCTTGATGAGATCAGCGAAGACAAAAATCCTGGCATATAATCCTGTCATCGGAGGATTCATGGTCACGACAACCCACGTTCCCGTCGAACTTTATTTGCAGTCCTCTGAATGGGATCCCGATGCGGAGTATGTTGACGGGCAGATTGAGGAAAGACCCATGGGTGAATATGACCACGCCGACTGGCAGGGAGCTATTCTCTACTGGTTTCGGCGGCACGCTGAAGAGTGGAATCTCCGTGTCCAAACGGAACTGCGAGTCCAGGTATCAAAGGACAACTACCGGGTGCCCGACGTCACGGTGATGAGTAGAAGCAACCCGAAAGAGCAGATCGTCACTCTTCCGCCGATCGCGGTATTTGAAGTATTGAGCCCGGAGGACCGTATCTCCCGCATGATGCAGAAACTCGCCGATTACTCGGCCATGGGCATACAACAGATTTGGGTCGTCGATCCGGCAACCGGCGCCTTCATGCGTTATGCGGACGGCTCGCTCACCGTGTCAACTCGCTTCGAGGGAGCGGGCATTGAGTTCCCATTGTCGGCCATTACAGAGCTTTTACAGGGGTGACTTGGGCTCCCCATTCATCGTTGGGGGATTTGAGAGGTGGCACCCGCCGATGCGGGCTTTTTCACACGAGGTCAACGCCGCCATCGTCGACCCGGAACTTATCGTCAAGGTGCGTAAGAAACTGGCCCTCGACCAGCGTCAGGCAGCCGAGATCTTCGGCGGCGGTGTCAATGCCTTCTCCCGCTACGAGAATGGCAAGACCAAGCCGCCGTTAGCCCTGGTCAAGCTGCTCAAAGTGCTGGATCGTCATCCCGATCTGCTCGATGAGATCAAGGTGGCGTAGCAGCGAAGGAGTGGCGGGAGCCTGGCAGCGCCACAGGTTCGAGAATCCGAATCTGCAGCACGCGGCCCTGACGGAGGGAGCGGGAGCCTTTTAGGCTCCCGGCTGCCGGGATTTAATCACAGTGGCTTTAGCCACGGGCTTTTTGCTGAGGAAATGAAGGCCCGGGCCTAAAGGCCACGCATTGCAGCGCTCTCTTCAGGGGCCTGAAGGCCCCTGCTCCCTCCGGCGGCGCCAATGCCTTCTCCCGCTACGAGAATGGCAAGACCAAGCCGCCGTTAGCGCTGGTCAAGCTGCTCAAAGTGCTGGATCGTCATCCCGATCTGCTCGACGAGATCAAGGTGGCGTAGCAATGTTTGGCCGGCGGTGGGGGCATGATGGCGACATCCCATATCCATGAATCCGGACCTGGAACCCTGCGGCCTGCTGGCTGACGGATGGCAGTATTCTCTTTAGGAAAGGGGAAGAGAAGGCGAATCTGTGTTAATCTTGCAGGTGAGGTGGCGAAGAATATCAGAACACGATTCCTTGCTTCCAAGACAACGAGGTGAGACCAAAATGCAATTTGCACTTGTCGAGAATGCGGTTTCGGAACCTGCTCCGAGCATGTCCCGCGCGTAGTTGAATGTGGCAGGCGGCGGTTAGGTTGATGTTACTACGCAGCGACCTT
>PLSB01000327.1 GCA_003165005.1 Acidobacteriaceae bacterium
TCGGCTTCCTGGGCATGGGCCCGGTGACGATCGCGGTCGACTCCTACGGGCCGGTTACCGACAATGCGCAATCCGTCTACGAATTGTCGCTGATCGAAACCATTCCCGGCATCGAAGCGGAGTTGAAAAAGGACTTCAAATTCGACGTCAAGTTCGAACGCGCCAAGTACCTGCTGGAAGCCAATGACGGAGCCGGCAACACCTTCAAGGCTTCGGCCAAGCCGGTGCTGATCGGTACCGCCGTGGTGGGCGCAACCACCATGATCTTCTCCATCATCATGGCCCTGACGCACGGACTGACCGTTGGCAAAGAGAACCTCTCTCTGCTGCACGCGCCCTTCCTGCTCGGGTTGATCACCGGCGGCGCCATGATCTACTGGTTCACCGGCGCATCCACGCAGGCCGTTACCACCGGCGCCTACCGCGCAGTCGAGTTCATCAAGGCCAACATCAAATTGGAAGGTGTAGAAAAGGCCTCGGTCACCGACTCGAAGCGGGTGGTCGAAATCTGCACCAAGTACGCGCAGAAGGGCATGTTCAACATCTTCCTCGCTGTCTTCTTCGCTACGCTCGCCTTCGCGTTCATTGAGCCGTTCTTCTTTATCGGCTATCTGATCTCGATTGCGATCTTCGGCTTGTACCAGGCGATCTTTATGGCCAACGCCGGCGGCGCATGGGACAACGCGAAGAAGGTCGTCGAAGTCGACCTGAAGCAAAAGGGTACGCCATTGCACGACGCCACGGTGATCGGCGACACCGTGGGCGACCCGTTCAAGGACACCTCGTCGGTGGCCATGAATCCGGTGATCAAGTTCACGACCTTGTTCGGATTGCTGGCCGTCGAGCTGGCCGTGACGCTCAGCAAAGACCACGCGCAGCTCGCGGTGGGTCTGGCCGTCGCCTTCTTCCTGGTGTCGGTGTTCTTCGTGCACAAATCGTTCTACGGCATGAGGATCGATACCAAGTCGGGCAACTGATTTCAGTCTTGTTCACCCAAGCGGCCCCGCGTGCAATAGCACGCGGGGCCGTTGCCTTTTTTGCAGCCAGGTCTCTGACTGCATTTCTCAAACGCGGTGAGAACCTGTACCGCCGGTCTCCTGACCGGCTGTAGCGGGGGTCTCCAGACCCCCGCAGTGCGGACGGCGGTCGAAAACGGCACTTCCTCTGCCGCCGAGAAATCTATCAGAAATGTGGGCTGGGGTGGAGTACATTGATCATGGAATCGTTCCGCAACAAGAGGGCAGGATCATGAATCGTCGCATCTTTTTGAGCGCTGCATCCGCGGCGCTTCCCGGTCTCGTCTTGGCGCGCAAGGGCTTTGCCGCGCAGCAATGCACGCAGCCGACTCAAACTCCGTATGGGTATGTGGAGCGCTGTACGGCGGGGATTCAGAGCATCAACTTGCAGCAGGCCTACCAGCAGCAGAGCGAATGGTGCTGGGCCGCCGCCATCAGCATGTTGTTCGAGTTCCATGGGCACATGGTAAGCCAGCAAAGAATCGTCGCGGAGACATGGGGCGCCATCACCAACATGCCCGGCCAGCCGATGCAGATCCTGAGCGACCTGAACCGCACCTGGAAGGACGGCAACGGCAAGTCATTCCGTGCCCTTGGCGACATGCGGTCGGTGAATATCTACACCGCCGTCGATGACCTCAAAAACGACGATCCGCTGATTATCGGCGCGCTCAGTCACGCCACGGTGTTGACCGCGATAACGGGCGACATCAATATGACCACGGGCGCGTGGCAAATCGCCGAGGTGATCGTCCGCGACCCGTGGCCGGGCAACGGCGGCCGCCGCGCATTGACGCCCATGGAATGGGGCAACCTGGCGTTCGCGGCACGCGTGCGTGTGGAATAGGGGACTCGCGGCGGAGGCTGTTGGGTCCGATGCTGCGGCAAGCTGGATACATTTTGAGGTATCCTACCAGACCATGAGATCTGGGCTCGCTATTGAGACCAGGAGCAAACGACTTCATCGTCAGGTATGCATTGAGGCTCTTGACGCGCTTCGGAGGCTTCAGATGGATCACCGTGTTCCCAGATCATCAGGAATGGCGGCAGCCAGCCTTCTGCTCAACCTGGTGTGTATCCTCGCGCGCTCGCAGACGAGTTCGCCATGCCCGCCCGTAAAACCGATTCCGCCCGGCACCAATATCACCATCACAATGACGAACGGCGAGGTTGCGCAAGGATCAGTCATTTCCAGCAACTCCAGTTCGCTTACACTCAATTCTTCCAGCTTCGGCCAGATTGTGATCTCGGTGTGCAACGTGCGCAACATTGAAGAAGCCAGCCGCCCGTCACCGCCGGCCGCGGGATCGATTGCCTCTCCGTCTGCTAAACCGCTTACGCAACCAAGCGTTCAGCTTCGCGGGCTCGAGTCTCTCACCGTATCCATGGGATTCTCGGGCTCCGCCTCGAGAGACGAGAGTTACTCGGCCAAACCCAACTTCTTCGCATATGAACCAAAGATCAACGGAAGGACCTTGCTCTTTCTTCAAGCCTCATACGACGACAAGTGGAAGGCGGCGGCGAACTCCTCGAACGTGACGCAGGTTTACAGCGGCTTTTTGCAGCAGATGTTCACCATCGGCGGCTCAGGCGGGATTTATATGAGGGGCAACGCGTATAGGAACAACTCCCAAGGCATTATTGTCGACCAGGAATACGGCCTGGGCGGCGCCAAGACTTTTGCGGTTCCTCAAGGAAAGAACTCCTACGTGGAGACCGATTTCGATATTCGAGCGATCCATTAAGCGATGAACGCACCCGGGCCGACCGTACTGCTCGCCGGCAGCAACCTCAGCGTCAGTTATAGCAAGTGCTTTCCAGGGCCTGGCATGGGTGCGTTGTGCGCGGCATCGCCAGCTCCCGGCCGGGTGGTGGGGCCCTCAAGCATCGATTTCAAGGTCGGCGCGGTTCCCGTGTTCAATCGATCCAACTCCTGGCAGGCATATGGGACTTTTGACGCATTTCACCCGGTAACACCCACCTGGAGCGTCGGGCTGCAGGCGGTTGACAACCATTATGAAATCCCACCGAAGGGATTCAACAAAAACTACGTCAACGTTGGATTGAGCATCAAGTACACTCCGACCCCCAGCAAGTAAATAAAGTGAAGGAGATTGAGCCATGGAAATCAAACCGAAACAAGTGGCCTTGAATGAACATTTGGAAGGAGTTGCCAAAGCGGCGGCGCTAGCGGCCGCCTCAGCTCCCGAGGCTGCCGGCGCCTGTCTGCGCAGCGATCCTATGAGCGGCGAGCCGACCTGCATCTTCACTGACCCGGTCACTTGCAAGAACATTGGGGGGGTGTTTCTGGGAGGCCCGTGCGGGAGTTAGGCGGCGAAGAGCTCAATGAGAGGGATTCTCCACCGCCGTCCCCGCTCCACGCACTGACGTCCTGAACGGCCCAAGCGCAGCGGAGGGAGGCCGAAGGGTTTCCGGCAGTTTCCTTCGCTCACCGGTTCAGTTCGGCTTCCCATCCTACGGCATCTTCGGAAATACTGTGAACTCTTGAGAGCCGTGGATGCGGATTTTACTTCCACCCCAACGACGAAGACCTGTCGTTGGGGACCCCGGAGGGGAAGAGTCCATTCAGCAGATGCGGCTTCGGTCTACACCATTTCGAAAGTGCTATGGAATCCGCCGCAAAGGCCGAAAAACTAACAAATCCTAACGAAAAAAATATTTGACGAGCACGGCTCGAAAATAGTATACGAACAGCAAGTACTTGCAAGCCTCCAGGCTTGCCATTGGCTTTGTCGAGCTTCTCTCAAAATCAACAAGTTGCGGCGATCTCGGGCTCCCTGATTTCACCTGCAAGTGCATCCAGGTCATCAACTTGTGAAAAGTCAATCGCAGGCTCCGGAAAACTCCACCCTGGCCCGTTCCTCGCGTGCTGGACGAACCAATTGACCCAGGAGGTCGAAAGACATGCGATTCCCGCGTATCTCCGTTTCAGGTTTTTTGCTTGTTGCTGCCGTCGCCGCTACGGCTTTGCTGATTGCAGCGCCACCCGCGGCGCATGCCACCAGCACTCTCAATGTCATTTACTACACGATGTCCAGCAGTTTTCCGGATGCGAACCAATTGTGCTGCGGCACCAGCGACAATGAGGTGGAGTCCGGCCTCGGTCCGAACGGGATGCCGATCCTGAACGTGTCGGGCATGACTGGGTCACCGATACCAACCGTATACGACACTTCGACCGATGAACTCACCTATTGGGATCCCACGTTAAATTCCTCTCTGACCGAAACGGGAACGGGCACAGTCCCTTTGCCGATCGCGAACAACGCGTTCTATCCGCCCAACGGAACCGGGGGGGGTGACGGAGGCACAGCCGGCTTTCAAACCGCCTACTTCTACGGCACCCTGTCTGCGCCCACCACCGAGACCCTGAGCTTCAGTATCGGTTCGGACGACAATGCCTTCGTCTATATCAACGGAACCATCGCCTGCGACGATGGCGGTGTCCATGGAAACTCCTCGGTACCATGCACAACGCCGACGGTCCCGGAGGGCAACAACACGATTCAGATCTTTTACGACGATCTCAATACAGTCGGGGCAGCACTTGATTTCTCGATCACCTCGACCGACGTGACGACGACCGGTTCTACTACCGTTCCCGAGCCCGGAACCTGGATGCTTCTCGGCTCCGGTTTGTTCGCTTTGCTGCTTGCCGGGCGGCGCAGGCTGGCGCCGGGGCTTTAGAACGACAATCAGGTTCCTTCCATTACCTGGAACGCAACTCCGGTTCTCCGGCATTGAACGCGACGCCCCCATACCGCACAGGGTATGGGGGCGTGCATTTTTATCTTGAAGCCCGGAGCCCGCCATTGCGCTTGGAGGGGCACGGCTTTTCAGGGTGACGAAAGAAAGTGACTCGATCCGGCGGAGTTCGTTCGCGTAATTCATCTTCTTTCTCCACAGTTCGCACAGGCACCCACCGGGAATGCACCGGTTCTGCGTCTTGTGAGGGGGCTTCAAGAAGGGCTGCGCCTGGACGGTGATTGAGGGAGGGCGGCGCGTCGGGCCCGCGGGTGGCGGCGCCGGCGTCATTCAAGGTTCCCCGTCTCCGCATCTTCGAAAGGGCGCGCCGCGCGGTTGGCAAGCTCTGCCAACCGTCCTATACTGCCTCTGAGGTGCCTGCTGTGCCGACCAGAAATGTGAATTTGACCAAAGAACTCGACCGCTTTGTGGCCCGAAGCGTGAAGCGCGGACGCTACGCCAACGCCAGCGAGGTGATGCGATCGGCGCTGCGCGTTTTGGAGCGCGAGGAAAGGGACGAGTTGAAGATGGAGCGCCTGCGGGCTGCGATTCAAAAAGGACTCGACAGCGGAATTGCGAAGGAAGACGTTTTCGAGCGAATCCGAAAGAAATACGGTCTCTCTAAGAAAGTGAGCATGTCCCGCGCGTAGTTGA
>PLSB01000013.1 GCA_003165005.1 Acidobacteriaceae bacterium
AGCACCCTGAACTGTTCGACTACGTCGGCATTTTCAGCATGGGCTGGTTTCCGGAATGGCGCACTGACAAGGGTGTGGCTCTGAAGGAGCTAAACTCATATAAGGCTTACGGAAAGCCGTTCAAGCTGGTCTGGGTGGATGCCGGGAAGCTGGATGTTGCCTTAGACATCAGCAATGCGTCGGTCGAGTTGATGCGCACGTACGGCATCACGCCGGAAGTGCATGAGAGCGAAGGCTTCCACGCCTGGAACAACTGGCGCGATTACCTGCACGCTTTTGCTCCGCTGCTTTTCCGCCTAATTGTTTAGCGTGTTTCTACAGCAGAAAGTGTTATTTTTCGGGCACTTTGTTCATCACGGTGATGCAGCAAATGATAGTAATTCGCGCCCAATCCTAGCAGGTGATTGATTTCATGAGGTTAGGCACGCTAAAGCAATTGCCTCTAACTAAGTTGGAAAGGACTTATTTCATGGGCAAGTTTCAATCAGTATCGATGCTTCTGCTAATGTGCGGCGCTCTATTGGCATTTGCGTCGAACGCTGCCGGCGCGCAGCAGACCCAACCCTCTCCTACGCCAGCGGCAATGCCGCCCCCCCCGGTTACGCCCAACACGCACCTTGTGTCGCCGGAAGTGCATCGCGACGGAACGGTAACATTTCGCGTATGGGCTCCGGATGCAAAAGACGTAAAAGTGCTCAACGAGGGTGCAGAGGCGGTTCCGGGCGCCACCCCGGAACAAGTCGAAGCCGCCAAGAGGGGCGTGGCGATGACGAGGGCCGAGAATGGCGTCTGGTCAGTGACTGTAGGTCCCTACCCGGCCGGCGCTTATCAATATGCCTTCCTGGTCGACAGCGTGAGCACGACCGACCCCAAGAACCCTGCGACGGTCGAATCGCTATACCAAGTTCGCAGTTTATTTCTGATTCCGGGCAACTTTGCGGATATGAGGGATGTCCCGCACGGCTCCGTGGAGATCGTGTATTACCAGTCAAAGACGGTGGGCAAGACGCGGAGGATGCATATCTATCTTCCTCCCGGATATGAATCTGGAAACGCTTCTTACCCCGTGCTCTATCTTTTCCACGGCGGCTACGGCAGCGACGATGAGTGGACCTCGGTGGGCAGGGCGAATTTCATTCTGGATAACCTGATCGCCGAGGGGCAGGCCAAGCCGATGATTATCGTCATGACGGACGGTAACGCAGACTCGAACATAATCCACGCCATGGAACCCGACGTTGCCTCGGATGCTTTCTGCAACGATTTCATGAAAGATGTGATCCCGTACGTGGAACAGCACTATCGTGTGACAGCGGATCCGCAGCACCGCGCGATCGCCGGCTTGTCGATGGGCGGCATCCAGACCCTTGATATATCCCTGACCCATCCAGGCTTCTTCTCTTACATCGGCATATTCAGCTCCGGCTGGTTTGCCAATACTCGAGGCCCGTTTGAGCAGATCAATCGGGCCGCTCTGGAGAGCCCTGGCAAGAAGGCTGTCAAGCTTTTTTGGTGGTCGACCGGAACGGATTATGACATTGCCATGCCCAACACGGGCCCCGCGATCGAGCTGGTGAAGAAGTATGGCTATGTAACCGAATTTCATCCCAGCGGAGGGTTCCACGCTTGGAATAACTGGCGGAATGATTTGCACGAATTCGCACCGCGGCTCTTTCAATAGTCGATCCTGAAAGACAGGTAAAAGGCGCATAGAATCAGGTGAAACGCGACGAAACGGATTTAGGATTTCCCCAGAAGACGCAGCCACTTGAGGAGAAACTGGGGAAAAACGATGCGACCGAAGGGCGAGCCGAAGCACCCGCCGCGTGAGTTATTCCAGCCGGAGTTGGAGCAGATCATCGACATGCATCATCCGCGGGTGCGGTTAGGCATGTGCATGGATTGGGCGTCGTTCGAGGAAGGGATGGGAGCGACCTATCATCGCACGCAGGTGACGCGGGGCATTTCCAAGCGGCTGATGATGGCGTTGCACTATCTGACAGTACCAGCACGATCTGAGCGACGAGGACGTGGCGCGTAGCGTGATGAGAGTCACGGTCAGGGCCGTTTCATCGGGCACACACTTTTTGGCGTAATCGTCGAGGAGGGTTGGCCTATGAACGGGACATGTGGCAAATGCGCAGGACATCTGGAACCTCCCTGGAAGTTCTGCCCGCATTGCGGCGCCGCAAGCGCGCGGGAAGCGCCGTTGACCGCGCAGCTGCACCCTGACCACGAGAAAGCGCCGGTGAAGAGCGGGTTGAGCGGCTTGGTCCTGGGATTCCTCGCGGCGCCGGTGCTTGTCATCTGCGGCGGAATGATTTGTCTAACCGGTCTTGGGATATTTTTTGGCATTCCGATGATAGTGGCCGGTGTGTGTGCACCGCTGATTGGATCCCTGGTGGGATTAAACGCGTTGAGGGGAAAATGCCCATGGTGTAGCGCCGATGTGAGCGGCGTTGGCCTCTTCGACCGCTTTTCGTGCCCTGCCTGCAGCAAGCGGATTGTGGTGCAGAAACGAGGGTTAACCAGGGCCGAATGAGCCTCTCGCCTGAAGAGCGGCGAAAGGATGGTGTGGTCGTGCTGGTGCTGTAATCGGAGCCAGGCAGGGGTCAGTCTGCGTTACGGTGGCGGCGGACGACATAACGGCCGATCATCCATCCTACGGCGCTTCCCACGAGAACGTCGGACGGGAAATGCTGGCGAGATAAAACGCGAGCTGTGCTTAAACCCGTGGCGAGGCCGTAGGCGGTGATCTCGGTCCCCCATCCGCTGTACTCCGACGCGATGGCGGCTGCCGAGGCCCAAACGATCATGGAGTGGGTGGAAGGAAACGAGGAATCCGTGCCAACGCTGGACTGAAAAAACTTTCCGTGGGCATTATCGACAGTGGGCCGCTCTCGCAGCGAGACAAGCTTTATGACTTCGTCGACCACCAGGCTGTCAAGCATGGCTTCTCCGCCAAGTATACCCGTCTCCGTGGCGTGCTCGTCATGATGGAGATCGCCAAGCCCATAGATAAGGACGGGTGCAGCGACAAAGCCCCCCAGGAGGCCGCTCGACGCTGTAGAGGCATGGCTATTGAGGGACGGGTCAATCAGCTTTGAGGAAGACATAACCTGGTGATCGGCGCTAATGACCACGGTGGTGGCAAGAACAAGAAGAACAGGGCCCAGTGCATTCGAGTCGCGAATGCGAACCGGACTGGTCCAGATCGCCTTTTGGTCTTGGAGGAAATGGCGCGGCGTGTTGTGGAGAGTAACCGGCTGGTCCTGTGGCTCGGTCGATGGTTCCGGTGCGTCGGGCAACGGAGATGCACTGTTCTGCGCGTGAGCACAGATAGTGAGCGCGAGAACCAGTGGAGCGGCAAACCGGACAGGGTTCGGTAGCAGCATTGAGTTTCCTCCCAGGACAGCCGAAACCGCATCCACATTGAAGTGGAACGCGCGTCAATTCTGTGCTTATCCCATTTTGCATCACGCGTTTCCGATTTATGTTGCCGATCTGGACTCACTGGTGATGCGCCTGGGGGATCTCCGCATGGAAATGCCGCCGGATGGTTTCGGCGGTCTTGCGGGAGACGACAGCGGCGAGTGACTCCGCCGTGGCCTGCTGCACATCGCGCAGGCTGCCGAAGTGGGTGAGCAGGCGCTGGCGGGTCTGCGGGCCGACGCCGGGAATCTCGAGCAGCTCCGAGTCTCGATCCCGCATCGCCCGGCGCTGGCGATGATAGCCCACGGCAAAGCGATGGCTCTCGTCGCGGATGAGCTGGACAAGATGCAGCACCGGCGAGCGGCGATCGAGAATGATGGGCTCCTCTTCGCTTCCGTGGAGGTAAATGACCTCTTCTTTCTTCGCAATCGATGCAAGCGGCTGCGAAGTGAAGCCGAGAGATTCGAGGGCATCGGCTGCGGCGTGGAGCTGGCCCAGGCCGCCGTCGATGAGAACAAGGGACGGCATGGTTGCGGGTTCTTTGCCCAGCTTTCCCTCATGTCCGTCGCGAATGCGGCGGTAGCGGCGCTGGACCACCTCGCGCATGGAGGCAAAGTCGTCGACGCCCGCGACGGTCTTCATCTTGAACTTGCGATAGGCCGATTTGTTCATCTTGCCGTCTTCCCAAACAACCATCGAGGCGACGGTTTCCGCGCCCTGGATGTGCGAGATGTCGAAGCACTCGATGCGGCGGGGCAGCTCGGGGAGCATCAGCACGTCGGCGAGCGCTTCCTGAATGGCCTTGCGCGAGGGCTCGAGGACGCGGAAGCGCTGCGTGTAGGATTGACGAGCGTTTTGGCCGGCGAGATCGACAAGGGAGCGTTTTTCTCCGCGTTGCGGCACGGCGATCTCGATCTTGTGGCCGGTGCGTTCGCTAAGCAGCGCGGCGAGGGACTCGCGGTCGTCGAATTCGACGGGGACGAGAATCACGCGCGGCACGTAGTGCTGGTCGATGTAGAGCTGTTTGAGGAGGGCGCTGAAGACCGCGCCTGCGTGGAAGACGGGTGAGCCAGCATCTTTAGTATCCCAGGTCCCCAAGCGCGAGGGACCTGGGGCACCCAATTGCAATGCCTCGTTGGAATTCTCCGCAGGGGCTAAAGCCCCGGCCTTCTGTTTGGACCTTTTCGGCACGACTGAAGTCGTGTCCTGATACAAGACTTCCTTCGACGATTCAGGCACTGGAGAGGCAACCGCAGATGCTTCGACTCGTCGCCGCTGCGACTCGCTCAGGATGACAGCCTCGGAATGGGTTGTTTCCTGATCCCTGTTCCCTGATCCCTGATCCCTGCCTTCCACGGCTTCCATCAGGCTCGGCAGGTCCTCCCAGAAGAACTCGCGGCGGTCGACGATTTTGCCGTTGCGCATGTGGAAGAGGTTGACGGCGAGCGAGCCGTCTTCGAAGTGGTAGCCGAAGACATCGGCGTCATCGTCCAACTCCGCCGTCGCGATGCGCTGCTTCTCCTCGAGCTGGTGCACGGTGGAGAGCTGGTCGCGCAGGCGCGCGGCGGCTTCGAACTGCTCGGCTTCGGCGGCGGCCATCATGCGTGTGGTAAGCGTGCGCTCGAGCTCGGCGTGGCGGCCTTCGAGAAAGAGCTCGGCATCGCGCACGGCTTCCTTGTAGGCTTCGGGCGTGGTCAGGCCTTCGACGCAGGGGCCAAGGCAGCGATGAATGTAGTACTGCAGACAGGCGCGGGGATGATAGCGCGAGAGGTCGACCTTGCAACTGGGCAACAGGAAGCTGCGGTGGATGAGCTCGACCACGCGGTAGGCGAGATTGCCGGGGAAGTACGGGCCGTAGTATGCGGCGCCGTCTTTGCGCAGGCGGCGCGTGACGAAGACCTTGGGGAAGCGGTCGGCGAGGGTGAGCTTGACGTAGGGGTAGGTCTTGTCGTCGCGCAGCAGAATGTTGAAACGCGGCTTGCGCTGCTTGATGAGATTGTTTTCGAGAGCCAGGGCCTCGTGCTCGTTGGCGACCAGAATGAACTCGAGGTCGACGGCCTCGCGCATGAGCGAGCCGGTCTTGGCGTTGGCCTGCGAGGCTTCCAGGAGATAGGAGCGCACGCGCGAGCGCAGGTTGTTGGCCTTGCCCACGTAAATGACCTCGCCCTCGGCGTTCTTGTAGAGATACACGCCGGGTTGCGTGGGCAGGGCGCGGATTTTCTCGTAGAGATCCATGGAGGGCGCGGATGGCTTGAGGCCAGTTCTTAGGATAGCGGCATTGGCGCTCCGACTCAGAAATCGTGCGATCGTGCTAACCCACCCTAGCCGCAAAAACAAAGACGCGGCGAGGGTGGGGCACCCCGAATTCACAGCCGAGGGAGGGCCTGCGTGGGATCGCGTGCGAAGGGCCGGAATCGGGCAATCCTTACCGGGTTCGGTAAAAATTACATGATTCCTGAGGCGAAGGCAGTCTTCAGGTTGGATGGAATTCTGCTTCTTTTCAAGGACTTGCGAAGATTCTCGCGATTGGCGGGCGGCGTGCACATCTAGGAGTAAAGGAAACACCTCTCACGGCCGGGAGATCGAAGAGGAACCCGGGCGGAGGTCGGAAAGGTTGAAGCAATGAGGAGCCATCGAATCGGATTTGCGTTGACAGCCGCGGCGCTGATCGCGTTGGGCGTGACGGGATGCGCCACCAAGAACTACGTGAAGACACAGACCGGGCCGCTGATCGATCGCACGGACCAACTGGACCAGAGGACTGCGGAGAACAACCGCAAGATTCACGATGTGGACGATCGCGCGCAGTCGGGCATCAGCAAGGCGCAGAGCACGGCCGATGCGGCGAATGCGAACGCGCAGAACGCGAGCCAGGCGGCGAACCAGGCCGACACGGCGGCCAGCGACGTGGCGCACCGCGCCGACACTCTCGATAGCGTGGTGAAGGGCCTGGACAACTACCGGGAAGTGACGAAGGTCTCCGTGACCTTCGGCTTCGACAAGGCGTTGCTTACCAGCGACGACAAGGCGCAATTGGATCAGTTTGCCGGCCAACTAGGATCGGCAAAGAGTTACATTCTTGAAGTGACCGGCGGGACCGATTCAGCGGGGTCTGCGCAGTACAACTACGACCTGAGCCAGCGCCGTGCCGATGCCGTTGTGCAGTACCTGGCGGCAAAGTATGGTATCGCGCCGCACCGGTTTTACCTGATCGGCATTGGCAAGGATCAGTATGCGGCCTCGAACGATACGCCGACAGGGCGCAAGGAGAATCGGCGCGTCCAGGTGCGGTTGCTGACAAATCTGGACAGCAACAACGCGGCCGGTGGGCAACCGACGGCTTCAACAGGCCAGTCGACGCCACCGAGCGAGACCGCGACCGTCCCGGAGTAGCGCGGAAGTAGAGACAGAAACGGTTGACGATTGTGGAAGGAACGAAGGGCAGGTCCGAGTGGGTCTGCTCTTCGTGTTTTTACGGTCGGGATTTTGCGGCCGCGAGCTGCTTGACGTGCTCGGCGCGGACCTGCTCGGCAGTGAAAAGGCAGAGAAAGGGGCTGCCGTGCGCAGCGGCTTCCACAGCGGGGCGGCCGTTGGCCTCTTCGCGCTCGACAATGCAGACCACGGCGGCGACGATCATGCCGGCCTCTTTTGCGGCTTCAATGGCGGCAATGGTAGAGGCGCCGGTGGTGCAGACGTCGTCGACGATGACCACGCGCGCGCCTTCACGGCAAAAGCCCTCGATGCGGCGGCCGGTTCCGTGCGCCTTTTCGGCCTTGCGGACGAGAAAGCCGTGGAGGAGCCCGGGGCGAGATTCGGCGCCGGGATGCTGGAGCGCGCGCCAGGCGCTGGCCGTCGCGACATTAGAGACGATGGGATCGGCGCCCATGGTGAGCCCGCCGACGGCTTCGGCGTCGATCTGGTTGGCTTCGAGCAGCTCCAGAATGGCGTGGCCAGAAAGCCGTCCTCCCTCGGCGTGGAGCGTGGTGGTGCGGCAGTCGATATAGTAGTCGCTTGTGCCGCCGGAAGAGAGCTTGAACTGGCCGAGCTTGAAGCTGGTGCGGGCGAGAAGGGCGAGGAGTTGCTGGGCGTGGGGTGGGTTGGGCATCGAATCCATTTTAGCCGGTAGCTTGTAGCCAGTAGCCTGTAGCTTGAAATGCGCAGGCGCTGCTGGCTACAAGCTACAGGCTACCGGCTGCTCTTACATCTTGTCGAAGTGGCTGGAGCCAGAGATGGCCACCGTCATCCAGCCGATGCAGGCGCCGAGAAGTATTCCCGCGATTACGTCTGACACCCAATGGCCGTTAGTGACCGTGACTCCGATACACGCGAGCCCGGCCAGGATCGAGGCAATCAAGCGCCAGCGTGGAAGACGAAGGCAAGTAATTGTAGCGATGGTCAATGCGATGGTTGCAGTTCCGGAAGGGAAGGAGCCCCAACCCTCGGTAGCGTGGAGAAATCTGAACCCATAGAGATGGTTGGCGAGATAGGTTGGGTCGGGCGATCCGCGGCCGAGGATCTGTTTAAAGACAAACTCCGCAGCGATTGCCCAGATGGTTCCCGAGGAATAGACCAGAGGTGTCAGGGTCCAGGAAGCGAGCCGCCGGCCGATGAGCAGCCATAGGCCCGCGCCAAACTGGAAGAGGAGCGCAGCTACGGGAACCGCTACCAGGGGTGCGAGCAGACGATCCAGCCAGATCCAGGCGGGATAGGGCCGCACATTTGAGTTGAAGAACTCCGCCGCCGGGCGGTCGACATACCAGATGCAGACCAGGACAGAGATCGCGCAAAGTGCCAGCGCCAGCAGCCATCGCCGATATGCAAGGTCATTGGGCATCGGTACGATTGTAAGGGAACAGGGAACAGGGAACAGGGAACAGGGAACAGGGAACAAGGAACAAGGAACAGGGGGCCTCTATGCCGGTTTTTTCAGCTTGCTCATGATCGCAACCAGCATTCGACTCACTTCTTCAGAAAGCTCTCCCGCTGCCCGGCGCGTCTGAGCATTGCCGAAGCCGAGTCCATCTGCGATCGTGAGCTGCGTTTGCAACTCGAAGTTTGAGCCTCGCGCATGACCAAGAAAAAGAAGATACTCTCCTCTGCTCGATTTGCCGTATCCCTCGGCGATATTGCTGGCGACAGAAACGGATGCGCGGCGTAGCTGATTGGTTAGTCCGAATCGTTCGGAGTCAGGAGACGATGAGGTAAGTTTATAGATCGCTAAACTCAACTGAATGGCTCTTTGCCATACCACGAGGTCCTTAAACGAGTTTGCCACGCGTTCATTCCTTTCTTCTTAGCCCCGGATGATCTGTTCCCTGTTCCCTGATCCCTGTTCCCTGCCTTTCACATCTTGTCGAAGTGGCGGAAGCCGCCGGTTGCGGCCAGGGTCAGGACAAAGATGAGAAAGTTGTAAGTGGCGTGGACCAGAGTGCTGGCGGCGAGAGATCGGGTTTTGAGGCGGACCGCGCACAGAATTGCGCTGACGACGATGAGAAGAAGGAACGGCCCGAGCGAGTGGCCCTGTTGGTCGACATGCAAGGCGGCAAAAGCAATGCTGGTGACCCCCGATGCTACGACCATGGATGGAAGAGACCACAAAGGCTCGCGGTCGAGGCCGATCGGACGGGCGAGGTCACGCGAGGGGCTCTTGCGGAGGGCGAGGACGGTGAAGAAGAGGAGCATGACTACGAGATAGGGAAGAAGAATCTGCAACGCGAGGCGGCCGCCCTTGAAGTAAATCGCAAGGAATATCACCGCAGGAACGCTGCCGAGTGAAACCGCGGCGGAGACGGCTGCTGCCTGCGGCCATTGCACACGGCCATTCGCTCCCACGACGACTGGAGTTCTGGCGCTGACCTTTTCTGCGATCCAATCGGCAGCCGTCGAGAGCGCCGGCAGAAGGAACCCGCGAAAAAACATCTCCTCAAAGAATGGCGCCAGGGTGACGCCGAAGGCGAACATCAGCCAGGCGGCGCCGGGGCTGCTGATCATCTTGTCAATGGGCGCATTGGAGGGGCCGGGCATCAGGAACTGGTCGAGGAGGGCCAGGCCGAAGCAGGCCGAGGCGATTCCGGCCAGAAGCCAGATCCTGGAGCGCGCCACCTCGCCGCGCCATTGCAATCCGCTAAAGTAGCCCTCGTTCCAGATCATCGGGAAGACGAAGAGAGCGAAACCGAAGGTGACGAAGTAGAGAAAGGCCTCGCTCGAGAGGTCGAAGCCAATGTTGGTGGCGGAGATTGCCGAAGACTGGAAGCCGAAGAGGTGAAAGTACGAGGCAAGACCCAGAACCAGCGCCATGATGCCGAGGGCGACAAAAATCAGCAGCGACAAAAGCAGCAGATGACCGAAGTGCGGAATGCGCACCGGGCGGCGAACCGGCGGTTGAGCATAGGAACTGAAAAGCGGCTGGTCGAAATTCGATGAGGGGCTATTCGGCGCGGGGGCCGGCGGGGGCGCGAATGCATAGACCGGCGGCGCTGGCGCAGGTGCGGCGGGATCTGCGCCGAAGGGCGAAGATCCGATGGTTTGTTGCTGCGCGGAGTCGAAGGCTCGCGTTGCGTCCAGGTCAGCGGAGTCGCCGCCTGGTGGGATCGTCGGCTCGCGCACTTCGCCGTCGTTCAAGAGGGTCATAGAGGTTTCTTCCCGGTCTTTCTAGGAGAGCTTGGCATATCCGCGGCCTTTTGTCGCGTGCGCTTGCCATTGAAGCGCGCGACGGCGGCCGAATCGGGACCAGCGCCGTCCGATGAAGAGCCGCCGGAATCGTTCGTCGCAATCTCGAGCCCACCGGCAATCTCTTCTTCTGAATCCGCAGGTGCGAGGCGGCCGTTGGCAGCCGTGAGCTGGCCATTTATTGACTTGTAATACCGCTTGAGGAACTGGCCGGTGTAGGAGCCGGGCGTGGCGGCAATCTTTGCGGGGCGGCCTTCGCCCACCACGCGTCCGCCGTCTTCGCCGCCCTCGGGGCCGAGATCGACGACCCAGTCGGCGTTGCGGATGACGTCGAGATTGTGCTCGATGATGATCACCGAGTTGCCGAGATCGGTGAGCCGGTGCAGGACTTCGAGAAGTTTGCGGACGTCGTCGAAGTGCAGGCCGGTGGTGGGCTCGTCGAGCAGGTAAAGAGTCTTGCCGGTCTGGCGCTTGGAGAGCTCGCGGGCCAGCTTCATGCGCTGTGCTTCGCCGCCGGAGAGCGTGGTCGCGCTCTGGCCAAGGTGAATGTAGCCAAGGCCGACGTCATCGAGAGTTTCGAGCTTCTGGCGCACCTGGGGCACGTCTTTGAGAAGCGGCAAAGCGTCTTCGATGGTGAGGTCGAGCACGTCGGCGATGGAGTGGCCGTGGAATTTGACGGCCAGCGTCTCCTGGTTGTAGCGGCGGCCGTTGCACACCTCGCACT
>PLSB01000255.1 GCA_003165005.1 Acidobacteriaceae bacterium
CAACCTGCCCAGCGCCCGCGCCACGGAGTGGATGGCGACTTTTGCCGAGTTCACCGCCAACCCCAGCGATGCGCGCCTCACCGAGATTCTGGTTGCACTCAATCGGGAACCCAATGTGCTCGTGGTCTTCAACCACCCCATGTGGGATCTCTACCTGATCGGCAAGGAAAAGCATCAGTTCGTGGTCAACGAGTTTCTGCAGAAAAACGGCGCATACTTCCACGCGCTGGAGCTGAACGGCCTGCGCCACTGGGACGAGAACCGCGAAGTGCGGCGCCTGGCGGAGAAGTGGAACATGCTGCTGATCGCCGGCGGCGACCGCCACGGCGTGGAACCGAACGCGAATATCAATCTGACCAACGCGGCCACGTTTACCGAATTTGTGCACGAGGTGCGGCGCGAGAAAAAGAGTCACGTGCTCTTCATGCCGCAGTACGCCGAGCCGTGGAAGCATCGCATCCTGCAGTCGACCGTCGACGCCGTGCGCCACTATCCGGAATTCCCGCAGGGCTCGCGCAACTGGGACGAGCGCGTCTACCATCCCGACGCTAATGGCGTGGTCCGCCCCTTGAGCGAGCTGTGGCCCAACGGCGCGGCGCCGCGCGCCATGCGCTGGGGCATCGCTATGGTGCAGCTCATGGGCCGCGGCCTGGTCTCCGGCGGGCTCAGAATGGCCTGGAGCGAGTCCCACCAGCTCCGCCTCGCCCTCGGCGAGCAGAAGTAGAAAAGCGGAGTTAGCGGTGCTAGCGGAGCTAGCGGTGTTAGCGGAGTTAGGACGACGGCTATTGCCATCAGATCGCAATCCGGATTGTCAGATTTCGCGATCACTCAGGAACCTGTGCGGGCGTGGACGCCCGCACGACAGCCGGTCAGGAGACCGGCGCTACAGTTCCGCAGCTGCACATTCCATTTCTGAACTAACTCCGCTAACTCTGCCAACACCGCTAACTCTGCCAACACCGCTAACTCCGCCAACACCGCTAGCTCCGCTAAAAACATGACCGCACCCCGCGTCGCCTACTTCCCCGACTCGTTCCACGAGGTGAACGGCGTGGCCCACACCAGCCGCCACTTTGAGGCCTTTGCGCGGCGGCGCAATCTGCCCTTTCTCACGGTCCGCGCCGGCCATCGTCCCCAGCCCCTGATCGAAGACGGCAACGTCTGGAGCCTCGAACTGCCTCGCGGCATTCTTTCCATCCCTCTTGAAAAGGATCTCCGCTTCGATCCCGCGTATCTGCGCCACCTTAAGCAGATCGCCGATGTCCTCGATCGCTTCCAGCCCGATTTGATTCACATCACCGGCCCCAGCGACGTGGGACTGATGGGCGCGTTCCTCGCGCACCGCCGGCATCTGCCGCTGGCTGCAAGCTGGCACACCAACGTCCACGAGTACGCGGCCCGCCGCGCGGATTGGTTCCTGCGGCTTCTGCCCAAGCGCCACTCCGCAACGGCCGGCTGCAAGATTGAAAATCTGGCGTTGGCGACTGCGGCTTGGTTTTACCGCAAGGCCAAGGTGCTCTTCGCCCCCAACCCGGAACTGTGCGCCCTCCTCGAGCGCTCGACCGGGCGGCCCTGTTTCCTGATGCCGCGCGGCGTCGATGCCGAGCTCTTCCATCCCGCCAAACGCACACGCTCGCTCGACGATCCCGTTCGCATTCTCGGCTTCGTCGGCCGTCTTTCCGTCGAGAAAAACATCGGGCTACTGGTCGAGATCGAGAAGAATCTCGCCCAAAAGCAGGAAAAGATCCAAAACCAAGAGAAGTTTTTCATTGTGGGCCACGGCGGCGACGAAGCCTGGCTGCGCGAGCGATTGCATCGAGCGGAGTTTACCGGCGTTTTGCGAGGAGAAGAACTCTCCCGCGCCTACGCCAACATGGACCTCTTCGTCTTCCCCTCGCACACCGACACCTTTGGCAACGTGGTGCTTGAGGCGCTGGCCTCGGGCGTCCCGGCCATCGTGACGCCCGACGGCGGCCCGCGCAGCATCGTGCGTAATGGCGAAACCGGCTGCATCGTGCCCGACGCCGAATTCGCCCCGGCCATTCGAGAGATTCTTTTGGATCCCGCCCGCCACGCCGCCATGCGCCAGGCCGCGCGCGCCTACGCCGTCACCGCCAGTTGGGATGCGGTCTTCGAAGGCGTCTACGCGGCGTATGCGCGCGTGTTTCCCGCAGCCGAACAATCCGCCGCCGCCGACTGAATTGCGCTCGGCACGAACATGGATGCCCTAAAGCATTTTCACTATTGCTATAGGGTGGGTTTCGTGGTTTCCCACCCTTTTCACAAAGAACGTGAAAAGGATGGGGCACGGAGTTTCCTTACATCATCAGTGAAAATGCCGTAAATCCCAGCTCATATGGCCGGCTTTTCGGCACGGCTGAAGCCGTGCCCTGATACAAATCCGTTCCGTCAGGATTCGTCAAACACTACCTAATCCGCGCGCCCGGCCAGGTACCGCTGTTCCACGAGCAGGGTGAAGATGTGTTCGAGGGCCAGGTGCGCCTGCTGGATATACATGGTGACTTCGGAGGGTATGCGCAAGCAGTAGTCGCACAGCGGAGGCATGTTGCCACCGGACATTTTGCCCCCGGTTTTGCCCGTGAGCCCGATGGTCACGATGCCCATGGCGCGGGCTTGCTCCAGAGCGCGAAGCACGTTGGGCGAGTTGCCCGAGGTGGAGATGGCGAGGAAGACGTCGCCGGGCTGGCCGAGAGCTTCAATCTGCCGCGCAAACAGGCACTCGAAGCCGTAGTCGTTGCTCACGGCGGTGAGAATCGACGTGTCGGTGGTGAGAGCGACGGCGCGCATCGCGGGCCGATCGTCCTCCAGCCGGCAGACGAACTCTGTTGCCAGGTGCTGCGCATCGGCGGCGCTGCCTCCGTTGCCCGCTACCAGCAGCTTACGGCCCTGGAGCAAGGCCTCTGCCGTGGCTTCGGCCGCTGCCGCCAGCGTCGCGTGGAGCGCCGCGTCGCGCACCACGGCTTCCATCGCGCTCACACCCTCGACGAGTTTCTCTCGCACCAGATCGCTGAGGTCACTCTTCATGGCTATCACTCATCGCCATTGTAATGAGCCAAGGCGAGGAGCGGGAATCGCAATCTTCGTGCAGACACTTTCGGGTCAGCAGCGGCGGGGCTTCGGGACTGCGGGACTGCGGGACCGCGGGACTACGGGACTACGGGACTACGGGGCTATGGGACTACGGGGCTAGCACCGCGAACTCCGCTAACCCCGCTAACTCCGCTAACGCCGCTGCTTGTCAGCTCTCTTCGCTTTCCTCGTCGTCTTCGCTTATCTCCTTCCCGTACGGTAAAACCAGCAGACTGGCCGCCAGCAATTTCTCGGTCAGCCGGTCGACGGCCAGCGGATACTTGTACCCGATGGTACGAATGGCCATGCCGAGCATGCCGGCGGTCTCCACCTGGGTGTACGCCTGCAGCACCACCCGGCTCAGAATCTCGCGATCGAGCAGAGGGAGCTTGTGCAGGCATTTTTCGACATCGAGGACGAAGATTATTGCGTCCTCGAAGGTGCGGACGGGACGGCTCGACGCCCATCCCCGCGCCACCGGGTCGCCCAGGATGGATGGCGCCCTGCCCACCTGCATGGACGCGTAGAGATAGCGCCGCAACAGGCTTTCCGTATGTTTCCGGTAGAAGGCCAGACTGGCTGGCGGCCGGGATGGCGCCGCGGACCTGGTTTCGTTTCGCGCCGCGGGTTTTCGTTCCCATCGCCTACGTTCGATCCGCCATACCGCCTGGCCGGGGCCCGGTTCCCAAGGCATGGGCAATTGGAGAGCTGCACTCATCGCGCACCTCCCGCGGCTTCGGCTACTGCCCAAACCTTCTCCAACTGCTTACGCGGCGGACGGCCGCGGCGTTTGCGGCTCGCCGGGGTTGGAAACGTTCTCAGCTTCGACGCACACTCCCTGCAGTACACACTCTCGTGTGTCTCAGCGCGATACCAAAGACAACCGCATCCTTCGCAAACTTTCAACTGTACGCGCACTTCCATGACGGTTTCTCCATTCTGCTTTCATCTCCCGACGGAGGTTTGTGTTGCTGGTTGCTCCACGGGGTGAAGAGAACCAGGCCAGGCAGCTCAGATTTCTTCTGTCCTGATGGGGGATCGCCACCCGAGTTCTCCAGTTGTCTGTCATGACAATTTGTGCGCAGATCATGGAATTTCCCGTCTGGCCTGTCTCCCGGCGCTCCTCAAGAGAGCGGCGCCAGGATGGGAATGAGGAAGGCCGGAACAAATCAAGCGGAACCGGCAAATGTACATCCGCCGTCCTCGGGGGCGCGTTTGCGCCTCCGCTCGAAGCACGGCGAAAGGACGATATCCTAAAATTTCCCACAAGCCAATGCGTGATTAAGTAAACCCAATGTAGGGATTTGATTCTTTACCGTCAACGCCTGACCGCACATTTCCCGTCATTCGCTTTCCAATCGCAATATAAATGCCGAGAATGAAGGCACACATGCCCTGATAGGTTTTCCAGGGGAAAGCAATAAGCGCAGAGGCCTATTGCTGGCGACAAATTATCCACAGATGAATTTCAGCCAGATGCACGAGCGCCTCCGCCTGGAACTGCTTCGCAGGATCCAGCGGGGCACGCTCAGCGTCTCGCTCCTGGCGCGGCAGACGGGTTTCGGGCAGGCCCACCTCTCCAATTTCCTGCACAGCCGGCGTCAGCTTTCACTGGAAGCGATGGACCGCATCCTGGCCGCACAGCGCCTGACGGTGGCCGACCTGCTGCCTGCCCTGCCCCAGAATGCTCTCTGGCGCGAAGATGAGAGCGCCGGGGAAGTCCCGGTGGTCTCGCACAATACGGCTCTCTTCGAGCCGGTCATCCGCCCTTCGGCCGTCCAAATGATGTTGCACTTGCCGCCCGGGGCTCTCCAAACCGTCCGCGCGCGGGCCACAAACCTGCGCCGCGCCTGGCAGCGCTTTGTCGCCGTCCGCGTGGCGGCGGCCGACGCTCTGCCCATGGAACCGCTGGTGCTGCCCGAGGCCCTGGTGCTCCTCGACCGGCACTACAACTCGATGCTCCCCTACCGGCCCAGCCGCCCCAACCTTTACGCCATCCGCCATGGCGCGCACCTTACCGTCCGCTATGCGGAGTTCCAGGCCAGCCGCCTCATCCTGCGCCCGCACAACATTGCCTTTCCCGTGGAGCTGATCGCCCTGGATCCGGAGGAGTCGCCCGGCGATTGGCTGGCAGGAAGGGTGGCGCTGATTCTGAATGAGATCTGAGAGATTTCGGGCAGCCAATGGTGAAAAACTGTGGCGTCACGGCCGGCGGCGATCTTCTTTGGATTCGGGAAATAAACAGTGGCTCAGTTTCCCACCCTTTTCCGCAAAAAACGCGGAAAAGGATGGGGCACCCTCACAGTATTCAGTTGCCGGATCGATAAGCCGGTTCCAGGATCAGTATACCCAGGCATTCGCTTCCCCAGCCTACCCGATTCGCTCTTAGGCTGCCGGATAGGTCCCGTCCGCCAAATCGCGCTCCGCTGCGGCGAGATGCTCCGGCCGGCCGAGATCGCGCCAATACGCCGCGTCGGCGCGGAAGCCGAGAATGCTTTCGCCCTCGGCGGCCAGGCGCAGATACGCATCGACGATCGAAAACGCGCCCTGTTCGATCAATTGCGGAAAGATGCGCGGCGAGAGCACGTGAATGCCGGAGAATGCCAGCGGCTGGAGAGGCCACTCAGGACCGTCAACCTGGGTGCCCCATCCATGCGACGTTTCTGTTTTTGTCGCAAGGGTGGGATCCACAATCGGCTCTGCACGGTCCCCGCTCTCCTGAGGAGCCACGCCGCGGCCACGAAGCTGCCCCTCCGCGTCGAAGAGCAACGGCCGCGAAGTAGGCCGCGCGGCGACGGCGAGCGTGGCGAGGGCGTTGTGCTCGCTGTGAAACTCGATCATGCGCGCGAGATCGATCGCGCTGAGCACATCGACGTTGTGCACCAGAAACGGCTCGTCAGTTTTAGCGCGGGAGCCCTCGCCGGATTCGAGGAAGAACCATGCAGCCTTCTTCAAACCGCCGCCGGTGTCGAGCAAGATCTCCTCGCGCGAGAGTTCGATCCTCATGCCGAAGTTGCGGTTCGCCGCGAGATACGCGACGATCTGCTCCGCGAAGTGATGGACGTTCACGATCGCTTCGTCAACGCCAAAGCTCCGCAGCCGCTTGAGCGCGATCTCCAGCAGCGTTCGTCCGCCGATCGCGACCAGCGCCTTGGGACGGTCGTTGGTGAGCGGCCGCAGCCGCGTGCCCAGGCCGGCGGCAAAGACCATGGCTTTCATAGCGGCGCATTCTCCTGCCCCAGTTTCTCGAGCCCAAGTCTTTCAAGCCCCAGTCTCTCAAGCTGGGTGTGGCGCACCTCGACCTCCACGCCCTTTGTGCCACGCAAGTGCTCGGCCAGCCGCTCCGCGAGATAGACCGAGCGGTGCTGCCCTCCGGTGCAGCCGAAGGAAACCATCAGGTTCGAGAATCCGCGCTGTTGGTATTTGGCCACGCTCGCGTCCACAAGGGCCGACACGTGCGCCAGAAACTCATCGACGCCCGGCTGCCGGTCGAGATACTCCCTGACCGGCGCGTCCCGGCCCGTCAGTTGCCGGAACTCAACTTCGCGCCCCGGATTGGGCAAACTGCGGGCATCGAAGACGAAGCCTCCGCCGTTGCCCCATTCGTCGGCGGGCAAACCGTGATGAAATGAAAAGCTGAAGACGCGCACCGTCAGGCCGGCCGCGGGCGCGGCGTGAGTGCCGAGCTTCTCCGAGGCCCCGATGGCGTCGAGCGCGTCGAGCAGCGCGGGCAGCGCCACCGGCAGCCGCACGTTGTCTCTGAGCCAGCGCAGGTTCTTGAGCGCGTAAGGAACGCTCGCGAGAAAGTGCGGCTTGCGCTCGTAGAATCCGCGGAAGCCGTAGGCCCCGAGCGCCTGCAGAATGCGCGCGTAAACGTACGCGTAGTAGTGCTCCATGAAGGCCGCGCGGTCGAGATCGATGCAGCCGGCAAGCGTGTCGAGATAGTGGTCGAGCAGACGCTGCCGCAGCGCCGGCGGCAGATCGGCCTTGGCGTCGTAGAGCAGCGACGCAATGTCGTACTGCAGGGCGCCTTTGCGGCCGCCCTGGTAGTCGAGAAACCACGGCTGCCCCTCGCGCAGCATCACGTTGCGCGATTGAAAATCGCGATAGAGAAAATATTCGCGCGGCGCGGCCAGCAGCAGCTTGGTCAAGCGGCTGAAATCGACTTCGAGCGCCTGCTCGTTGAAGGGCACGCCGGCCAGGCGCAGAAAGTAGTACTTGAAGTAGTTCAGGTCCCAGGCGATGGACTGGCGGTCGAAGCTGGAGCGCGGATAGCAAACCTTGTAGTTGAGGCCGCGGCCCGCTTCAACCTGAAAGCGCGGCAGCATGGCGACCACCTTGCGGTAGGCTGCGACGGCTTCGGGCGCGATCGCGTCGCCCGAGCGATGGGCGCCGAGAAATTCGAAGAGTGTGGTGTCGCCCAGGTCCTCTTCAAGATAGGCGTCCCGGTTCAGATCCTCCGCGAAGATCTCGGGAACGGGCAGCCCATGGCGGCGAAAGTGCCGTGAGAATTCGAGAAAAGCGACGTTCTCCTCGCGCACGGAGTAGAGAGCGCCGATGGCGGCGTGGCCCGCGCCGGTGAGCCGGACAAGGTTGCGTCCCGAGCCGCCCAACTCGCCCTTGAGCGGCTCGACGCGCTCCGCCGGGGCATGAAAGTGCTGCTCGAAAAGGCGTTTCAGTACGTCCATGAATTGATTTCCGGTTTCTTGTCAAGGTACTTCGACCACGATAGCGATGCGGGCGAAGGGGGCGCAAGGCGAACCGGCACGAGTCAGAGAATTCGGAGGGAACTGAACCATCCGAGTGCGGGCGTGGACGCCCGCACGACAGCCGGTCTGGAGACCGGCGCTACAATGGAGCCGATTCCGGCGGCATTATTCCGCATCGTGCCGCGTATCTACGCCGTCGAAGCGCGTAAAGGCCGAGTTCCAGTGCATCTTGACGATGCCCGTGGGGCCGTTGCGTTGCTTGGCGATAAGGATCTCCGCCTCGGCCTTTTCTTCGGCTGACAGATCGTCCTTGCGGTTGTAGTAGCTCTCGCGATGGATGAAGGCGACCACG
>PLSB01000178.1 GCA_003165005.1 Acidobacteriaceae bacterium
GGTCGAGATCCTTTGAGGTGTCGTTGTCGATTGACGACCAGAGCAGGTTGCGCAGGTCGGAAACGCCGTCGGCGGCGGGAGGCGTGGCTTGCGCCTCGATGGCGGCCAACTCCGTTTCGGTTCCAGCAGGAAAATCCGGCTGAAATCCGTGCTCGATCATGGCCGCGTGCGCCGCGGCAATCAGATTGAAATGAAAAGGATGATTGGAGTGCATGGGCGATCGTGCTCCTGCGGCGCGTCCAAAACCTTCTGTGTGCGCGAAATGCCAGCCTAACACGGCGCCCTCTGGCCCTGCTTTCCGTCCCCTTGCTCCTTCATTCCCTTGTTCGCTCGCTCCCTCGTTCCCCGATTCTTGCCGATTATTCTTCAATCCTGCTACAGCCGAACGAGGGTTTGCGGGCAATGCGGTCTAGAACGTGTTGCGCTTTCAAATTAAGTAGATGGTTCTATTTAGAGCATTATTTGGCGTGCGATAGGAGCCTTGATCAGAGAAGTTCTTGATTGACAGTACAGTGCGAAAAGCGCAGACTATCACTGCCGGCAATCTAAGATCCCAATGGAAAAGGAGGGTGCCATGAGTCGCAAAGAACTACAGAAATTCAAAGAAGCCGCTGAGAAGCTAGCGCGCGAAAACGACACCCCCGAAAAAGCCAGGGTGATCCTCACCAAAATTGGCTACCTAAACGCAAATGGTGAAGTTGCCGAGAAATTTCGCTGAGCCGCGCTAATTGCCAATAGTCCTCGCATATCACGGATGTGATCTCGAAACCGCCCAGGAGCTTCTGGGCGGTTCGCCGCTTAAGCCGAGTACGAAGGACTGCGACTGGCTGGGTGAAGGGAGTTACTTCTGGGAAAATGACGCGTTGCGTGCATATCAATGGGCGACTGAGCCTCGACGTAAGTTCAAAAGCCCCTCAGTGGTGGGTTCTGTAATCGAACTGGGCAAATGCCTCGACTTGATGACGCAAAGTGGAATTGCAGCTGTGAAGGTTGCATATGACGGCTTCATGGCTTTGACCCAAAAAACCGGCTCTCCCACCCCGAAAAACATAGACCCTGCCACTGATCCGAGCGGCGACAAAACCCTTAGGCGCTTGGACTGCGCAGTAATGAATTACCTATTTGAAATTCTAGAAACCGCTGGAGAATCGGACCCCAACAGCCAACCCTATCAGACTGTACGTGCGCTCTTTCCAGAGGGCAATAAACTCTGCACCGATGCAGGGTTTTTGGAAAAGACACACATTCAGATATGTGTTCGTGAACCAGAGCAGATTCTTGGTGTGTTTCGGATTCCAGAATGGCAACGCGTAGAGATTGGATTGCCCAATCTGTACTAACGCCGCCGATCACTCGAATAATCGACTTGTTCTCGGTCGCCCGGCAAGCTGGTTAGAATCCTCACGGGGAGCGGCCTCTTCCCTGAGAGGCTTCTGGGGGGTGGTTTTGCCGGGTCCCCTGGGTCCCGCTTTTGAGACCCGGGAACCACGAATGCCCTTTATTGAATGCCGAGGTCCGAGAGCACCTTCGGCTTGGCCTCTTCCACGGCCAGCAGGTTGTGACAGGCCGAGCAATCCTGCGTAATGCTGGTGCTGTCTTTGGCCACGTGGTCGCCGTCGTGGCAACGGAAGCAGCCGGGATACTCCTGGTGCCCGATGTGGTTGGGATGCGTTCCCCAGGTCACCTTCATGAACGGGAAGACATTCTGGCTGTAAAGCAGGTAGAGCTCCTCGCCGGCGTCCTTGACCAGCGCGGCTTTTTCCGTGAGCACCTCGGGATGCTGGCTGCGGTAGAAGGCCTCAAGCTGCTGGGGAATCTCGACGCGCGCTTGGTCCTGGCTGGTGTAGGGCGCATTCAGCAGTTGCAGTCCCTCCTTGTGGATGAAGGGCAGCGAGGGGCTGATGACGCCAGCGGTCATGGCGCTGTTGATGGCTTCCTGCGCGGTCACAAAGGTATGCGCGGCGCGGTTGTGGCAGTCGATGCAGTCCATCACCCGCCGCTCGCCCTGGGGCTGTGCGCCGTTGAGCGCCGACGCGGCATAAGTGGTCAAGGAACCGTCGGGATTGGTGCGCTCGACCCAGGGAATCGCGGTGCGCGTGGGATCGGTCGAGATGTATTCGATGTGACCCAGGTGCACGCCGTGGATGCCGCTCCGTTGCGAGAACGAGTCCACGCCGCCCAGGTGCAGAATCAGCACCGTCTGCGACTCGGTGTTCCCAGCGTCGTCGGCGAACGACGATTTCACGAGCAGTTTGTCGCCGTCGAAGCGCGTCGGCGTGTGGCAAGCCTCGCAGGTGTAGCGCGCCGGGCGCAGGCTGGTCACGGGCGATGGAATGGGCGTGGGGTAGTTGGGAACGATCTTCGGCGCCAGCGGCGCGAGCGGATGAAAGGTGACCTCAATCAGCTGCTTGGTGCCGTTCACCTTGGCGCTGAAGTAGGCTTCGGCGCCGGTGCCGATGTGGCACTCGACGCAGGGCACGTGCGAGTGCGGAGAGATCTGATAGGCCGTGAACTCGGGATTCATCACGTGGCAGGAGCGGCCGCAAAACTGCGGCGAATCCATGTACTCCGCGCCATGATAGCTGGCCGTGGCCACGACCAGAAAATTGACGATCGTGGCCACCAGCACGATGTCGATGCCGTGGCGGAAGATGCGATCGTTGAGATCGATGCGGGGAAATTCGGCGGGAATCTGGCCGGCTTTTTTGAGTGTCCTGCGGCGCAGGAATACGCCGAGGGGGATGAGCGCCAGACCCAGCAGGAAGAGCGCCGGCAGAAACAGGAAAAAGATGATGCCGAGATAGGGATTGTCGCTGAGGTGGCCCGAGAGCTCGGCCAGCCAGTAGCTGATCATGGTCACGCCGGAGCCGGTGGTGATGGCGCCGCCGGTCAGGCTGATGGGGTTGTTACCGAAAAACAGCGCGGGACGAACCCAGTCTTCGCGGAATTTCAAAAACGCCGGCACGTCTGTTCAGCCTCCATGCGTCGGCGGGCTCGCCAGCAGATGGCGAGCCCGCCCTCAATCTCCTGCGCCGATTCTAATGCGGCGCATCCGTATTGCAACCGCGGTTTCGAAACCGACGCCGCGGGGGATTCACTCTTGGGAAACTCGCTTTGCGACCGATGGTCGTTTCCGACCCCTTCGAGCCTACTTCAGGCTCTTGAAGTACGCCGCAACCGCGCTCACCTGCGGGTCCGTCAGTCCCGCAATGGGCTTCATCTTGCCTTTGCCGTTCTTCACGGTGGCCTCGATCTGCGCCACGGTGAGAGCCTGGATGGATGGATCGGACACGGGCTTGATGCCCATCGCCTTGGCCATGCCCGCGCTGGGCGTGCCGGTGGGGCCGTGACACATGGCGCACTTGGCTTTGTAGGTCGCTGCGCCGTCCTGGGCGAAGCACATGGCGCCGGCCAGCGTTACGGCTGCGGCCAGTACAAGTTGGGAACGAAGCACTTTCTTCATTGCGAAACTCCTTGAAATGTTTGCCGGCCCGCACGCGCAATCCTGCGCTTGCCGCAGGCCGTGGTTCATCTTTCAGGCCCGCGTACCGGCCGTTGGTGCTGCATGGGGCCATGGTAACAGGAACCCCCGAACGCAAACCGGCGCGATCGAGGTTCAAGGACCGGCGATCGCGCCGGTTGCTTTTCGCTCTGGCACTTTTCCTTTCTCTAGCTCTTGCACTTTCTCTTGCTTTACCTCGGAACTCCGCCCCTCTTACTTGGCAAGGCTCCTGAAGTAATCCACCGATGCCTTGATCTCGGGATCGGTAAGCTTGCCCTTGTACGCCGGCATCTTGCCTTTGCCGTTGGTGGTGATGGCGATCATCTCGGCTTCGCTCATGGACATGACCGAAGGATCGCTGGCCGGCTTGACGCCCATGGCCTTGGCGATTCCCGGATTGGGCACGCCCTGCGCGCCGTGACAGCTCTGGCACTTTGCCTTGTAGGTCGCTTCCCCAGTGGACTGGGCCAAGCCCACCGCGCCGGACAGCAAAAGGATCGCCGCCAACGCCGACTGCATGCGAATGGTGTTGCTCATGGCAGTACTCCCGCGGTTCGTGATTCGAGATTCGAGATTCGTGGACCGTGAACCGTGGTCCGTCATCGGTTCACGGCTCACGGCCTTTTTCAGAACTGATAATGCACACCCAAAACCAGATTGTTGGCGTGGAAGTTGCGCGGAGCCGTCTCTCCCGCGGGCGAGATCGTCATTCCCGTCTGCCCGCCCGTCCCGGCTACGCCCGAGAGCGAACTGCAAAGAACCGGCGTGACCGGAACCGTGGGGGTGGGATTGGTGGTGCTGCAATACTGCGCGCCGGATGGACCACCCTCGCCGTAGCCGAAGAAGTTGTATTCGGCCTTCCAGGTCAAGCCCGGCTTGGACTCCCACGAGAGGTTCAAGTAGGGAGATTGATACGTGGACACCAGCGAGCCGGCCACGTCGCGGGCATCGTTGTAGAACCGGGTGCCGTTCACCGAGCTCACGCGGAAACCGAGATTGGAGTGCACCTGCTTGACGGGCGAGTACGCAAAGACAACCGATGCAAACTGCGTCGGAGCGTCCTCGAAGTCCTTGGCCACCCCGACGTCGTAGGTGCCGCTCCGCGTGGCGGCATTGTTGGGGCAGGCCGTGCCGGCGGGAATCGCCGCGCCCGGCAAGGTCTTACTGGCGTTGGCAAGATAGCAGATGTTATCCGTCATGTACACATCGCTGTAGGAGTAGCTGAAATCGAGCCCATAGCGGTCGTTCGGGAACAGTTCGGTGCCGAAGCTCACCACACGGGAATGGTCGACGTGGTCGAGCGGTCCGGCGTAGGCCGTGGTGTTGCCCGCGATGCTCTGGTTGTTGTTGGTATTGTTATGCCGCTCCAGGTCATTGAAGGCGCCCGAGACCGTGGCCCAGGTCTTTGGCCGGTAGATGGTATGCACCCTGAAGTGCCGCAACTGCCGGAATCCCATGGGGGTGAAAGCGTTGTCGTTGTACATGGCCTCGACGCTGCCGTTGAGGTCCCAGTTCTTCGCGGGGCGCACTGCGGCGTTGAAGATGCCGCCGTTTTCGTGAATCGTTACCAAGCCCGAGGTCGTATTGTTGGCCGGAATCGGAACGTTGTGCGCCCCGCTTCCCTGTCCCTCGGAGATCAGGTGATCCTGATAACGGTAAGTGAACGAAAAAGTGGCGCGCGGCGTCGCATCCCAGCTCACGGTGAGGTTGTTGGTCGTAAACCTCTGGCCGAAGTAGGCGGGCGTGGGTACGCCGATGGCGCCGCTGCCTTCAAAGGTGGAGGCGCCGGCCGCGGCGTTGGTCGTCTTCAGATTCAGGTTGTTGATGGTCCCGTTGCCGGCGCCCGCGGGATCCGACACGGTGGTCTCGCTGGTCATGGTCGTCGTTCCCGGCTGATGCACGTTCGAGTAGCTGATCTGCTCCTCGAGGCTGACCGTCTTGGTCGCGGCCCAGGTGACGCCATAGTCGAGAGCCATCACCTCCCGCTTCGCGCTCCCCGCGCCGGTGTAGAGATAGGAGCGGTTGGACGCAGTTCCCTTGGCCGCATTCGCCGTCGTCAGGCCCTGGAAGCTGTCGTAATAGGCGGGCAGATTCATGTTCGCGTCGGTGTAGCGGATGTCGCCGTTCATCGCGATGTTCTTGATGCTCGAGCTCTGCAGGCGCATGATCTCCGTGGGGTAGAGAATGCGCGTGGGCTGGCTGCGGAAATAATTGGTCGCCACCGCGCAGGCCGCGTTGATCAGCGGCGCGCCGCCTGTCGGCGAAGCCGTCAGCATCGGGCTCCCGCCCATGCTCGTCGCGTCGCAAGCCGAACTCGCATAGGGCGTCAGGCTGTCGTAGGTGATCAGCGGGGCGGCCCTGGTTCCGTCCGACTCTTGCACGATGAAGTCGCCGGGAGCCAGGGTGAAGTAGGAGTCGCCCTTGTAGTGGTCAATTTGTTCCTCGAAGGTCAGCTTGGTCCCTGCTACAGGCTTCCAGTCGGCCGCGCCCGTGAAGTCGTCGCTGCTGTTGCGCTGGTACTCCTGGAGGATGAGGCTGTAGGAGCCCGCCATCTGATACCCGCCCGGAGTGTACGACGGTCCCTGCATCACACTCTGCGAGTACCCGAAACGGAAGGTCACCTTCGCAAGCGGCAGCAGAGTGAGTTTGGTGTCGGTCATCCGCCGCACCGTGTTAAACAGGAGCGGCGAGCTCAAGTCCTGCGGCCAGGCCAGCGAGCCGGAGGGCGAGACCGCGATCGACTGCCCGCTCGGAATGTTCGGATTGCCCAGCAGGTCGTAGTNNCCGAAAACTCGTAGTACTTGCTCTTGGAGAAGTCCAGCTTGGCGACGTTGTCCGGATCGCCGCCGAAGCCGCTGGCAAAGGCGCGCAAATCGTCGAGCGGGGCGTTCTTGGTGCCCGGCAGCGCATGCAGCTCGAAGGTCTCGCCAAGTACGCGCGGCCCGGACTGCAGGTTCACCATGGTGTCGTACATGGCGCCGCTGCCCACCTGATAGGACATACGGCCGCCCACATCGGCGGACTCATGGATCGAATAGCCGTTCGGCACGCTCATCCGCGCCGCCGGCGCCGGGGCAGCAGGATTCTGAGCGACGGCGATACACGCTGCCGCCAGGAGCATCGCCACCAGCATCCCCAGGAACATTGCAAACGATGGCTGTTGATTGAGAAGCCGAGAAATCCAGCTTGCATTCTTCATATGAAGCCTCACTTGAAAAAAACTTATTGCCGAGGTCGAACCTTTGAAATCCCGTGCAAATCCCTAGCGGAAGCCGTGGCGCGCCGATCTGAAGTTCACTCGAGCCACGGCTCCTTCGCTGCTACCGGAGAAATGCCTCATTGATGTTCGAGCCATGAATGTAGGTGTGGCAGGTGGTGCATGGCTCAAGCTCGTCCGATCCCGCCCCTTGCCCGTGCACCGTGCCGTTGGCCACGCGGCTGTGGCACTGGTTGCATAGAGTGTTGATGCTGGGCATGTTCAGCAGGCGCGCGTTCTGGGAGCCGTGCGGCGAGTGGCAGGCGGTGCAGCCCTCGGCTTTCACCGGAGCGTGCTCGTAGGCAAAGGGCCCGCGCACGTCGGTGTGGCACTTGGTGCAGATCGCACTCTGATCGGCGGTGGACTTCAGGTTGCTGTTGCCGAAGGTGCCGTGCGGGTCGTGGCAGTCGGTGCACTTCACCAGGCCCTCGTTCACCGGGTGATGGAACGGCATGTTGAACTGCGACTGCTGGTCGGCGTGGCACTGGAAGCACAGCTTGGGCTGCGGCGCCTTCAGCAGCGCCTCTTCCTTGCTGCCGTGAATGTCGTGGCAGCCGATGCAGCTCACGCTGGCCTTGGCGTGCGGCGAACGCTCGAAGTCGGGGTGCGCTCCGGCGTGGCAGCCCAGGCACTTCTCATCCACCTCTTTGGCCGAGGCCTTGGCGGGGTTGAAGATCTTGGTCACGTCGCCGCCGCCGGCCACGTGCTCGCTGCCCGCACCGTGGCAGTTCTCGCAGGTCACACCGGTGGCGTTGCCGGGCATCAGGACCATCTTGGTGTGAGGATTCGAGGCAAATCCCTTCGACACTTCCGCGTGACAGGTTGCGCAGGTGTCGGTCCCCACATATTCGGCGTGCGCGGCGCCCTTGGCCGGCGCGTCAGGGGACTTGGCTCCGGGCGGCGGAGCCGCCAGCGCCGTGGCCGAGATCGCGCCTGCGCCCACCAGAATCATCGCCATCGCTCGCAGTCCCGAGAACCACTCGGGAGCCGCACCGTTCATCCGCGTTACCGGCCTACATGTATGCATGCAAAATACCGCCTTCAAAAAAAACTTCCTGGCACAGCCTGAAACCAACTTCAGCAGCCATTCCGCGCTGCCTGTGGCGTCCCGCCCATGTGAGCTTGAGCACCGCCAGTACCCTTGGCGGTAGCCAGCAGGTGCGGAGCGTCACCACTTGCACGAGAGATTACGGGGTTGTCATATCCGTGGGCGGTGATGTTCATCACACAGCCTGAAGCTGAGGTTTCAGAGCCGTAAGACCTTGTCGAGCAGCAGCTTTGCCATCCCGAAGTGACGCGCATTGGGTTTTTCTCATCACAGACCCCGGCCGAGCTTCCGAGAAACGTGAGGCCCATCACATCCAAAGCCGCCCTGGCTCAAGCAGACTCAAGCTGGGTCTTCCTATCCCCAGGGAATGGCTGGCGTAGCGGTCTCAACCGCAGCCCGAGCAAGGACGTGGAACAGCTCGGAAACGGCGGGAGGCCGGCCGCATCGATCGGGAACGGAAGAATACGATGTCGGACTCGCAGATTTCGTCGGAAGAGCAGACCCGGCCAAGGAATTCGGGCCGTTCATCGCCTTTAGGATGCGCGGCTTGCGCCAATCGCCGACCCGGCTGGTTTTGCTCCCTGGGCAGCGCCGTCCTGGCCGATCTGGAGCTGGCGACAAGCACCATTTCGCTCCCCGCGCAAGCCTCGTTGTTCACGCAGGGCGAGGACGCCCGGTGCCTGTATCTGATCTGCAACGGCTATCTCAAGCTGACCGCCGGCCCGCAGGGAGACCGGCAGATGATCGTGCGCGTCGCCGGCGCCGGCTCCATGCTGGGGCTGTACGCGGTGCTCTCCCACGGCGTCTACGAGGTTTCCGCGCAGTCGCTCACGCCGGCGCAACTGCGTCCCGTCGAGCGCGACCGCTTTCTCACCTTCCTGCGCAGCCACAAGGAAGCCCAGTTGCGCGCCGTGCAGTGCATCTGCCAGGAGTACCGTTTCGCGCTGCAGGATGCCTGCCGCATCGCTTTGGCCGAGACCGTGGCCGCGCGCCTGGCGCGCCTGCTTTTGGAGCTCTCGCATCAGATCGGCGAACATACCGAATCCGGCGAATATCGCTTCCCCTTGCTGCTGACGCATGAAGAGATGGCCTCGATGACCTGCACCACGCGCGAAACCGTCACCCGCACCCTGGGCCAGTTCCGCAAAGAGGGCTGGATCTCGATCGAGGAATCGGTCGTGACGCTGCACAACCCCGACCGCCTGCAAAGCCTGCTGTAGAAACCAGCGGAGTTAGCGGGGTTGGCGGAGTCAGCGGAGCTAGCCTGGAATCCGCACAAAGTCTCGAACACGCCCTATACCCCCGAGCCGCTGAAGATCAACAGCTTCGTTTTGCGCACGCATTCGGCCTAACGCCGCCAACTCCGCTAACTCCGCCAACTCCGCTTCTTCGCCCTTTTTCGCTCCCAACCTGCGCATCCCCAACTCCAGGAGCTATGATTTTGTAAGAGCCATCCTCCCCAGGGTTGGAGCCCATACTGCCAATGAAATGTCTTCTTGCGTGTCTTTCCACTGTGCTCCTTGCTTGCGCCTGTGCCGCTGCCCAGACTCCGGCCTCCGGCGCGGTTGCCCCTGCTACCGCGGCAACGCCCGAGCCCGGCGTCACCTCGACCGTCAGTCCCGAGGTGGCGCAGTTCCAGAAGATCGAAGACTCCTGGTCCGACGCCGTCAACCGGCGCGACCAGTACGCTCTTGAATTGGTGCTTTCGCCCTTGTTTGTCGACATCTCGGCCCAGGGCGACGTGACTACCCGCAACCAGCAGGTGGTCCAGGTGATCAGCGGCCAGGACAAGTCGCTCTCCCTGACGCAGAAGGTGATCACCGTGCGCATGCTGGGCGATATCGCCGTGGCCAACGGCACCTACACCCTGCATCACAAGGTGAATGCGGCCGAGGTGGACGAAAAAGGCGTCTTTACCCACGTCTTTGAGCGCGTGCGCGGCGGCTGGCTGTGCATCAACTCGCAGCGCACCGTGCTGGTACGGGACGCCAACAGCAAGCAGAAGAAGCAGTCCACCACCGATTCGCCCTTCCACATCCCATTTCTGACCAGAGGCGACAAAGGACCGCAGTAGGCTGCCGGGCGCGGCGCTCTGCTAAGGCCGCGGCAGCGGCCAGCAGCGCCATGCGCAACGTGGCCACCTCTTCGCAGGAAAGCGCCGGCGGCGCCGAACAAGTGGTCGCCGCCACCGGAGAGCTGCTTGAAACCGCCCGCACCCTCGAGTCCATGGTGGAACAGTTCCATCTGATTGAGCTGCCGGAAGATCGCGCCGCGTAGGGCAGTTCGTGCACCTAAAGCCCTGTGCCCCATCCTTTCTTGTCTTTTGGGAAAGGGTAGGAAACCACAAGGCTCGATTTTCTCCTATCGAGGCAAGTGTCTGGACAGGCTCTGAAACAGCGTTCCGGGGACGCGCGAAGACCGGACTCGACCCCGTCCGAATTCTCCTGCGCTCCCGCCGCCGGGCGCGTTACCTCGCCAGGATTTCCTCCAGGGCAGGTGTGAGATCGCGACCGCCGTAGAGAATGCGCAGAATCTCGACCTTGTCTTTACCTGCGCGGAACAGGATGCTTGCGCGGCGCTCAAATCCCATCCGGCGCAGGCCAGGAACGCGGCCGGGAACGACCGTTCCCCGCGCCGGGAGAGTACTCAGGCTCAAACAGAAGCGTTCCAACCGGCTCAGATAGCGGTCGGCGGTCTCCGGGCTGGATTTTTTTGCTATGTGACAGAAAAGCTCGTCGAGGTCGGCTGCGGCAGCAGCCAGAAAACGCACCTCGAACCGCTTCACGGGGTGGTCACGCTGGAGGCGCGACCGTATTTGGCGCGGAGTTCACGGAAAACTTGCGCGGCCGGAATACTGGGCCTCTGGTCGGCCAGCGCCTCTTCGGCCAGGCGTGTCAGCCACTCGTTCAGGCCTGCCTCTTCGCGCTGCAACGCAAGAAGGCCGGCGCGAATGACCTCGTCCGGGGTGGCGTACGAGCCAGACTCGACCCGCTCTTCGACTGCCCGTCGAAGCGTGCCCAAATCAACGCGGATTGTGTTTTGTGCTGCGGTCATGTGTGGCCTTCCACTCCCATTCTACTGCCGTTCGACTCCTTTCATCGCGGTCTAAGTCCGGTCGTTCGAGGAAGCAGGACTGGATTCTGGCAGCAGCGATGGCCGCCGCGTATAGTATTGTCGAATCAACCCCGCACCGAAGAGTGACGGGGCTTCCCTCAGGTCCCAACTGTCAACTTGTTTGTTCTTTGTCGCATGATCTCAACCGGCGCGGCTTGCCTGTTTTGTTCGTGGATTGGATGGGCCAGCATTTGCTTTATCCGCAAGCCAAGCAGCAGACGCCGTTAGGCCAGCGCACCTTAACCAAATGCGCCCAAGCCATTTCCTCGGTAGGGAATCTGCGGGTTAGGAAGTAGAGATTTATAACGCTTCCCCCGGCTGAGATTGAGGAGCTACTTCAAAAAGTTTCCGGGTCTCGCGCAATGTCATCCGAATCTCGCCGGCGCGCTCGGCTGCGGTGGGGTGATCCATCTCCCCGCCCATCTGTCCCGGCCCTAATTCTGGTTGGTGGTCTAACAAATACACAACGTCCCGCGCCATCTCAAATACCAACTTCGCAAGTTGTCCAAGCAATTCGTCCTGATTTGTCATTGGATTCCCCCCCACAAACACACTACACCTGAGCCGGAACATGTGTAAGGGGGATAGTGATTGAGGCTCTAGCCTGCGGGAATCTCGCAAGACGATTCGTCACTTGTCGCCATTTTTCAGCAAGCTGTGAGAGCGCGGCCGAGGCCTCGTCCTCCGTGCGGAACAACCCCGCGGACTCCGTTGACGCCCCTCATGGAAAGGACCGCAAGCATTCACGCACCAACCTGGTGTTTTCACAGCCGCTTCCGTCTATGGTATTGTCGAATCAACCCCGCACCGGAGAGTGACGGGGGCTTCCCTCAGGTCCCAACTGTCAATTTGCTTGGTTTTTTCGTCGCGTGATCTCGCCCGGCATGGCTTGCTTTCTTTATCCGGCGCGCGCGGGGCCGAATCTTTATCGATAAATCATGCACAAAAGGCGAAGATACCCCGATGACGACGACTCGCGAATCCTCTGACAGCAATTTTGTCCTGACCCTTGAGGAGATCGGCAACCTCGCGGCGGAAGAAGGCAAGCCCGCCGATACGCTGATGAACGTGGTGGCTCTGATTGCATCGCGCTTCAGAACCGACGTTTGCTCGGCGTACCTGCTGGAGCCGGACCGCTCCAACCTGGTGCTGGCCGCCACGCTTGGCCTGCATCCGCGATGTATCGGCGCCTTGCGCATGCCGTTGCACGAGGGCCTCTCCGGCCTGGTCGCCGAACAGTTGCTTCCCGTGGCCGTGGCCGACGCACGCAATCATCCCCGCTACAAGTACTTCAAGGAATCGGGCGAAGACGAGTACCGCTCCTTTCTCGGCGTGCCGTTGATCGACCGCGGCGTGCTGCAGGGCGTGCTCGTAGTTCAAACCAAGGAACCGCGCGTCTTTCGCGAACACGAGATTCGCATGCTCGCCGAAGCCGCCAGCCAGGTGGCGCCGGTGGTGAGCGAGGCGCGGACCCTCGACCGCTTCATCGCGCCGGCGCAGGAAAAGCTCTGGGAGCTGGCCCGCAACGTGTGGTGGAGCTGGGATCAGGAGTGCGTGAGCCTGTTTCGCGACCTGAATCCCGTGCGCTGGCGCGAGCTGAACCAAAACCCGATTGCCCTGCTCAGCGAAATTCCCCTCGCCGAGATCGAGCGCAGGGCCACCGAGATCGCCTTGCACAGCCGCATCAACTACGCTTACCGGCGCCAGCAGGAGTATTTGAACGACGACCCCACCTGGGGCGCGGGACACGCGGGCGTGCTGCGACCGCGGCCCGTGGCCTATTTCTCCGCCGAGTTCGGGCTGCACGAGTCGCTGCCCATCTACTCCGGCGGCCTCGGCATTCTCGCCGGCGACCACATCAAGAGCGCATCGGACCTGGATATTCCTCTCGTCGGCGTCGGCCTCTTCTACGGGCAGGGCTACTTTTTGCAGCGGCTCGACGAAGGCGGCTGGCAGCGAGAGGAGTATCTCCAGACCGACATCGGCCAACTGCCCATGCAGCCGGCCATCGGCGCGAATGGCGAGCCGGTGGTGGTGGAGATTGCCACGCGCGGCAGCTCGATTCGCGCCAAAGTTTGGCGCGTGCGCGTGGGCCGCTGCGATCTTCTGCTGCTGGACTCGAATGTGGCCGGTAATGCTCCGGAGGATCTCGAAACCACCTCGCGGCTTTACGGTGGCGATGCGCGCACCCGCATCCGGCAGGAGCTGCTGCTGGGCGTAGGCGGCTATCGCGCGCTCAAGGCCATGGGCATCACGCCGGGCGTTCTGCATTTGAACGAGGGCCACAGCGGATTCGCCGTTTTTGAGGCCATCCGCACGCGCATGGAGGAGGAGGGCCTGGATTTCACCTCTGCCGCCCGCCAGATTCCCCGCGAGGTGATCTTTACTACGCACACGCCCGTGCCCGCGGGCCACGACCGCTTCAGCGCCGACCTGATCGAGGAGCACCTGGGCCCGCTGCGCGAGCAGTTGGGCATCTCCCACGAAAACCTGATGGGCTTTGGCCGCGAGCATCCCACCGATTACGGAGAGTCCTTCTGCATGACGGTGCTGGGCCTGAAACTGGCGCGGCGCGTGAATGCGGTCAGCTCGTTGCACGGCGAGGTCTCGCGCGCCATGTGGCGGGGGCTCTATCCGGAAAAGCCGGAGGACGCGGTGCCCATCGGCCACGTGACCAACGGCGTGCATGTGCCGTCGTGGCTGGCGCCGCAGATGCGCCGTCTCTACGATCGCCATCTGGGCGTGGGCTGGCACCGCGAAAGCGGAAAAGCGCAAACCTGGGAGGCCATTGAGACCGTCGACGACGGCGAGTTGTGGGAGACGCACTTGAGCCTCAAAGGCCAGCTCTTCAACTTCGTCCGCCGGCGCGCGCGGGAGCAGGCCGGGCGCCGCGCGGAGCCGGAGCAGACCCTGAAGCATCTCGACAAGGTGCTTTCGCCCGATGCCCTCACCATCGGCTTCGCCCGGCGCTTCGCCACCTACAAGCGCGCCAATCTGCTGCTTGCCGACATGCAGCAGTTGGCCCAGATGGTGAACGACGCCAAGCGTCCCGTGCAATTGGTTTTTGCCGGCAAGGCGCACCCTCACGACGAGCCCGGCAAGCGCGTCCTGCAGCAGATCGCGCAGATGATGCGCAACGCCGATTTTGCCGACAAGTTCGTCTTCATTGAGGATTACGACATCAACGTGGGCCGCTACCTCGTCCAGGGCGTCGACGTGTGGCTGAACAATCCCCGCCGTCCTCTCGAAGCCTCGGGCACCAGCGGCATGAAGGTGGTGCTCAACGGCGGTTTGAATCTCTCCGTTCTGGACGGTTGGTGGGCCGAAGCCTGCGACGGGCTCAACGGCTTTGCGATTGGGAACGGCAGAACGCATTCCAATATGGATGTGCACGATAAACGCGACGGCGAGGCGCTCTATCAAGTGCTTCTCGACGAAGTGATTCCGCTCTACTACAGCCGCGACCGCGACGGCTTGCCGCGCGGCTGGATCAAGTGTCATCGCTCATCTGAAAGC
>PLSB01000232.1 GCA_003165005.1 Acidobacteriaceae bacterium
TCTAAAGCAGGACAAAAGATTTGGTGCCGAAGAAGGGACTCGAACCCCCACACCCTTGCGAGTACGTGGACCTGAACCACGCGCGGCTGCCAATTCCGCCACTTCGGCACGGGAGAGCGCTCAGGCGGGTTGCGCCCGAGCAGGCAGCAACTTTGAGTCTCGCAAATGCCGCACGTGGTGTCAAATTGCGCCGCGTCGCTTGCGTCACGGAGCTTGGCGCGACTTTCGCGGCCTTTCCACCGCAAGATAAGCTGGTGGAGTTGTAATCTGGTTTTTCGCCTGGAAAACTTTCTACGGTAGGGCGGGAAAGTTGTGGAGGAGAGATGAAAGTACTTTTTATCGGCGGCACCGGAAACATTAGCACCGCTTGCACCGCATTGGCTGCGGAACGCGGCATTGAGCTGACGCTGCTGCGGCGCGGCCAGCGACTCGCCAGCATTCCCGATTCTGTGCGCACCATCGTCGCCGATATTGCCGACGAGGCGGCGGTTGCAGAAGCTCTTGGTGACAGGAAGTTCGATGCAGTGGTCGACTGGATTGCATTCACTCCGGCCCAGGTGGAACGGGACATCCGCCTCTTCCGCGATCGCACCGACCAATACATCTTCATCAGCTCGGCCAGCGCGTATCAAAAGCCGGTCAGTCACTACCTCATTACGGAATCGACGCCGCTCGCCAATCCTTACTGGCAATACTCGCGCGACAAGATCGCCTGCGAAGAGCGGCTCATGAAGGAGTACCGCGAGACGGGTTTTCCCTTCACCGTGGTGCGTCCCTCGCACACCTACGGAGACACGCAATTCGCTCTCGCGGTCAATAACTGGGAGATTCCGTACACCGCGGTCGATCGCATGCGGCGCGGCAAAAAGTCGATCGTTCCCGGTGACGGCTCGTCCCTCTGGGTCCTTACCCATAACAGCGATTTTGCGCAGGGACTGGTCGGGCTGCTCGGGCGTAGCCAGGCCATCGGCCATGCTTTTCATATCACCAGCGACGAAGTCCTCACCTGGGATCAGATCTACACCATCACCGCCCGCGCCGCCGGCGTTGAGCCGCAGCTCGTTCACATCGCCGCGGATTTTCTGGGCGCGTGCATTCCCGATTTCGTCGGCAGCCTCACCGGGGACAAGTCCTCGAGCGTGGTCTTCGACAACAGCAAGATCAAGCGCTTCGTACCCGGCTACTGCGCCAGGGTTCCCTATGCCGAGGGCGTCAAGCGAACCATCGCCTGGTTCGACGCCGCTCGTGAGCGGCAGGTTGTCGATGAACAGGCAAACGCCGCCTGGGACAAGATCATCGCCGCCTACGAGAGCGGCCTCGAAGACGCAGTGTGCAGGTTGCGGTCGTAACAGGTTCCTTGCCGGTCTCCGGGCGGGTCGCCGGCCACTCTTCGCGAACGCTTTCGCAAACAGCCCACGGCGGCAGGGTTGGTTTTATCGGCCAGCTATTGGACCCCGCAAAAGAAATGTCTTTGCACCGCCCCTACGGGACTCCGGAGCGAACGAATGGACCCGATTCCCCGCGCTAAAGCGCTGGGCTCATAGCCATTGCGCCTCCGGCGCGACGCAAATTGCAACCCGTTCCGTGAACAAATTCAATTCGTGCGATTGTCCTGCGTCGGGCCGCCGCTCCAGGAAACCGGCGCGCGCGCTTATTTATAATCCCAACGAGCACTAAGCACCCCAAAGAACCGTTCCCTAGGAGCCGCAGCATGACCTTTACCATCCAGGAAATCATGGATTTCCTGCCCCACCGTTACCCCTTTCTCCTCATCGACCGTGTGCTGGAGTTCGAGCCCCGGAAGCGCATCGTCGCCATCAAAAACGTGACCATGAACGAGCCGTTCTTCCAGGGCCACTTTCCCGGCGCGCCGCTCATGCCCGGCGTACTGATCGTTGAGGCAATGGCGCAGGCTGGCGCGGTGCTGATGCTCTCGGAGATGGAGGACCGGCACTCGAAGCTGGCGGTCTTTACCGGCATCGACGGAGCCAAGTTCCGCCGCTCGGTGACGCCGGGCGATCAGATTCGCATTGAAGTCGACGTGGTGAGCTTCCGCCCGCGCTTCGGCAAAATGGCAGGAAAGGCATACGTGGACGGCAAGCTGGCCTGCGAGGCTACGCTGACCTGCATGATTGTGCCGCGCGCCCCAGAAGCGAAAATTGACTCGAAACAGGAATCGAAGACGGAAGCGGGCGCTTCCGAGGCAGCCCCCCCAACGGAGACAGCGTGAGCATTCATCCCAGCGCGATTATCGCGGAAGGCGCGCGGATTCCTGCCTCGTCGACGATTGGGCCGTATTGCACCGTCGGGCCGACGGTGGAACTGGGCGAGGAGTGCACGCTCATCTCGCACGTGGTGATCGACGGCCGCACGCGGATCGGAGCGCGCAACACGTTCTATCCCTTTTGCTCCATCGGCGTGGCGCCGCAGGACCTGAAGTACAAAGGCGAGCCGACCCAAACCGTGATCGGCGACGGCAACACCATTCGCGAGTGCGTCACCATCAGCCGCGGCACGGCGGGCGGCGGAGGCGTAACGCGGCTGGGCTCCGGCAACCTGCTGATGGCCTATGCGCACGTGGGCCACGACAGCCAGGTGGGTAGCCGCTGCATCCTGGCCAACTCGGCCACGCTTGCCGGCCACGTGATCATTGAGGACGATGTGACGCTGGGCGCGTTTTGCCCGGTGCACCAGCATTGCGTGCTGGGCGCGCACGCGTTTATCGGCGGCGGAACCATCGTCACGCAAGACGTGCTGCCGTTCTCGCTCACCTCGTGCCGGCGCGAGAACAAGGCTTTCGGGATTAACAAAATCGGCCTGGAGCGCAAGGGCTTTTCGCCGGAGCGATTGCAGCGATTGCAGAAGGCCTACCGGTATCTGCTGGCCGCCAAGCTGAACACCACGCAGGCGCTGGAAAAGATGCGCGCTCTGGAAGGCGAAGACGTGGCCCTGCTGGTCAAGTTCATCGAGCGCAGCGAGCGCGGAGTGATCAAGTAAGCGCGAAGACGTTTTCGCGGATATCTAAATCGAGCTATTCTTTTCTTGGGGCTGGAGGGGGAACGGTGCCAACCATCAGCATGTTTTTCGGCATTCTGATTCGGATGTATTTCAACGATCATCCTCCGCCGCATTTTCACGCCCGGTACAACGAAGATGAAGCTGTCATTGCTATTGAATCGCTTAGGGTGTTAGAGGGGTCGCTTCCCAAACGGGCGCTTTCGCTGGTTCAGGAATGGGCCGGAGTGCACAAAGCTGAACTCGCTGCCGACTGGGAGCTTTGCCAATCGAAGCAGCAGCCGCTCAAGATTGATCCGTTGGAGTAAACGAATGAACTGGAATGTGGTTTCAGTCGAGCCCAAGCCGCCATTTGCCCTAACCGTCCGATTCAGCGACGGTACAGAGGGGACAGTGCGCTTCGAGCCCAGTCATTTCACCGGTGTGTTTGAGATGCTGCGTAAGCCGGAGGTCTTTCGGCAGGCGCGAGTCGAATGCGGCACTGTGACCTGGCCCGGAGAGATCGACCTCGCGCCGGATGCGATGTATCGCGAGATCAAGCGCAGCGGAGAATGGGTTCTGCGGTAGACAGCCGTTGGAAAGGCCAGAAATATGCGCGTCTCGATCGCCGCTTTCTTCGTATTGGCCCTACCGGCGCTTGCAACATTCACCTTCGCACAAGATGTTCTCGAGGTCGATGCTAAGGCGATCCAGCAGCACATCGATCATCAGGTGGCCCCGGTCTACCCGCCCATTGCCAAAGCCGCTCATATCCAAGGCGCCGTTGTTTTCGATCTTCGCATTGGAACCACGGGAAAGATCGAATCGATGAAGGTGGTCAGCGGGCCTGCAATGCTGCAGCACGCGGCCATGGACGCTCTGAAGCAGTGGACTTTCCATCCATTTCAGAAGGATGGCGTCCCTGTAACCGCAACTGGGCCGGTGTCGATCGAATTCGTCCTCGCTGACAATCATCCGGCGCCCGATGATGAGCAGGTTGCGGACCGGTATTTTCCGCTGTTCGATCGGTGCAACAAAGCCATCTCTTCACGAGCCGACACCAAAGACGCGGAAGATGTCTGCAACGAGGCTGCGGAAACTGCAGAAAAGTTTGGGCATGAGGTGCGCTTTATCGAAAAGCGGTCGGCATTCGTCTACGCTGCAACTGCCTGCGCCGACAATCGCGATCTTGAGAAAGCCCTAGCTTGGGCCGATAAAGCTATCGAAGTCGTCAAACTCGGGCACGACGACAATTCGGGAAGCAGTGCCGCCTACTCGACGAAGGGCACTATTGAAGGCTTGATGGGCGATCTATCGAGCTCAGACCTGGATTTGAATGTGGCCGAAGATTTCAGCCGTAAAGGAATCATCTGGGTTGAGAAGGAAGCACCCAGCCTTCGATCCGAATATGTACGCCCGTTTGTCCGTGACTTGCAATTCCATGCCAAGGTGCTGCAGGCCATGGGGCGCCACGACGAGGCCAAGAGGAAGCTGGATGAAGCAGCGCAACTTCAGTAGCCGGAGCCGATGAAATCGCAAACGCAAATCGACGAAGAGAGATCTCACGGATGAAACTCGGTTTGATTGCCGGTAACGGCCGCTTTCCTTTCCTGCTGCTCGATGCAGCGCGGGCGCAGGGATTCTCCGTGGTGGTGGCGGCGATTCGCGAGGAGACCGATACGGAGATCGACCGGCGTGCCCAATCCGACGCGGGTGTGACGGTGCACTGGCTCTCGCTAGGCGAGCTTTCGCGACTGATTGAGACCTTCAAGAGTGCTGGCGTCACCAAGGCCGTGATGGCCGGCCAGGTGAAGCACAAACAAATATTCAGCAGCATCCGGCCCGATTGGCGGCTGGCCAAGCTGCTCTTGAACCTGCGCACGCGCTCGACCGATGCGCTGATCGGCGCTGTGGCCAAGGTTCTCGAAGACGAAGGCATCGAGCTGATGAGCTCGACGGCGTTTCTGGAGCCGCTTTTGGCCCAAGAAGGCGTGCTCACCGAGCGCGCGCCCGATGAAGACGAGCGCAGGAACATCGAGTACGGGAGGGGCGTGGCCGGGGCGCTGGCCGGGTTCGACATTGGCCAGACGGTGGTGGTGGCGGCGCAGGCCTGCGTGGCCGTGGAGGCCATGGAGGGCACGGACGCGACCATCGAGCGCGCCGGGCGGCTGATGGGCTCGCTCGATGAGTCAGCAGACGGCGACGCCGCAGTGGGGCCCCCGTCTGAGACCTCGACTCTGGCCCGCAAGCTCACCGTGGTCAAGGTCGCTAAACCCAACCAGGACATGCGCTTCGACGTGCCGGTGATCGGGCAATCGACCGTGGAGACGATGGTTCGCGCCGGGGCCAGTTGCCTGTCGATCGAAGCCGGAAGGACGCTGTTGTTCGACCGCGAGACGCTGCTCGCGGCGGCGAACAGAGCGGGCATTGCGATTGTGGCAGCGCGGCGGTAGAACAGTGGTCAGTGGTCAGTTTTCAGTTGTCAGTGGTAGCCTTGCCCTAGCGTCGGTTTTTCTGTTCCCTGTTGTTCCCTAGTCCCTAGTCCCTGTTTCTCCAGGAGGTTTCTCGTGAACAAGTATCTTCTCTTGTCGCTCGTCGTAGCTGCCGTCGCTATTATGGCCGCAGTGCCCCTTTTCACCGCCCGTGCCGCCGATGACGCTGTGCCCACCGTGGGCCAGCAGGCGCCCACCTTTACTCTGCCTTCGCAGGACGGCTCGCCCATCTCGCTCGAGCAATACCGCGGCAAGTGGGTGGTGCTCTACTTCTACCCCAAGGACATGACCCCCGGCTGCACTATCGAGGCGCACAAGTTCCAGGACGCGCTGCCGCAGTTCGAGGCCAAGAATGCCGTGATTCTGGGCGTGAGCGTGGATAGCGTCGACAGCCACAAGCAGTTCTGCACCAAGGACAGCCTGACCTTCCACTTGCTCGCCGACCCCGACCACAAGGTGGTGAGCGCCTACGGGTCGCTGGGAGCGTTTGGCCCCATGACGATTGCCAACCGTAACACCTTCCTCATCGATCCCCAGGGCAAGATCGCCAAGGTGTGGGTGAAGGTGGTTCCGGCCAACGCGGCTTCGGACGTGCTGGCTGTACTTCCGTAAAGCAACGATTTCGGGGACACATGCATCGAACCTGTTAGTCTGCCGGCCTATTGCTCTTTTTGTGCGCCGGCAGCAGGGATTCCTATGTCCACGCAAATCTCCCCCTCCCCGACAAGGCTGGCGCTCGATTTCCGCGCAGAACTGAAGAATTATCACGCCGCTTTACTCACCATCCCGCCCGCCCAGGCGGACACTCCGTGGCGCGAGGGCGGGTGGACGCGGAAACAGATCGTCGGGCACCTGCTCGATTCCGCGGCCAACAATCGCCAGCGATTTGTGCGGGCGGCGATTGACGGCCGGTACCAGGGCCCCAAATACGCGCAGGACGCCTGGCTGGCGGCGCACGGCTACGAAAACGAGTCCTGGGAGACCCTGCTGCGCTGGTGGCACGCCGAGCACGAGATTCTGGCGGCCGTCGTCGACCGCATTCCGGATAGCCGGCTCAACGCGAAATGCAAAGTGGGGGATGATCCCGCGGTGACGCTGCACTCCCTGATAGCGGACTATCTCAGCCACCATCGGCATCACTTCCAGCAGCTGATAGCGGCATAACAAAAGGCCCGGCAATCAGCCGGGCCTTTTGCTTCTGATGGTGCGCAGGGCGTCGAGCGGCAGACAGGTCCGCATACGCGACGCATCGAGCCATGCGCCGCGCCGGGAGCGCCTGCACCGAAGACGCCGGGATTACTTCTTCGACTTCTTCTTGGCGACCTTCTTGGCGGCCTTCTTCACCGCCTTCTTGCCAGCCTTCTTCTTCGCTACCTTCTTGGCCGGCGCTTTCTTGGCGGCCTTCTTGGCGGCTTTCTTGGCTGGTGCACTCTTCTTGGCCGCCTTCTTGGGCTGCGCCTTCTTGGCCGCCTTCTTGGCTGCTTTCTTGGCTGCTTTCTTGGCTGCCTTCTTGGCCGCCTTCTTCGCAGGCGCCTTCTTGGCCGGCGCTTCCATGGCGGGCGCTACCTTGGCAGGCGCTACCTCAGCAGGCGCTTCCTGGGCGGGTGCTTTCTTGGCAGCCTTCTTCTTCGCTGGAGCCTTCTTCGGCGCCGGCAGCTTGGCTACTACGATCACCGTCTCTTCGGCGACCACCTCATCGTCGTCTGAAGAAGTAAGGATGCCGGCGGTCTCCAACTCGTCTTCCTCGTCAGCAAAGGCATCGACCTGATCGGCGTCCAGATCGCCCGGCTTCCCAAAGGGATCGCCGTCACTCATCGCGTACATCTTGAACACTTCATCCATCCCATTTGCCTCCAGCGGATTTCCGCTGCTCATGATTTCATTCGCATTTTCCAGAGAGCTGATGGAGCCATCTGGCTTGCGCAAGCGATTGTAGCTTTAGCTTGCACACAAACACAAGGAAAACTCAAGTGCAGAATGGAGTTTGCGTCAGTTTTTCTTATTGTTGCGAGGGTTTGGTTGCGCCGGCGGACTTGAGCGCGGCGCTGCTGCCGGGATGAGCGGCAGGTTTCGCGCCCTGCGGGTGGGCAGGTTTGTGCGCGGTGCTGCCCGGTTTGCTCTGGGCCGGGGCCGCGCCATGCGCCGTGCCTGCCCCTTTGCTGGAGTTTGGCGTGGAGGCTCCGGGGGCGGCAGCGGTCCCGCGGCGGTGGGTCGAGGAGGTACGCGCCGGCGCGGGCTCGGCCACGCGCAGGCGGCGGCCGGGTTCCACGCGGATGCCCGAGGGAATGCTGTTCCAGCGGCGCAATTGGCTCAAGGAAACGCCGCAGCGGTCGGCAATCGTGACCAGAGTATCGCCGCGGCGCACGGTGTAAAGCCGGGTGCGCGCCAGGGCTTGGGCGGAGAGAGGCACGGGCACCACGAGCGCCTCGATGTTGGTGGGGCTGGTGGGGCCGGTGAGGCTATCGCGGGTGGTGAGCTGGTTGGCCGCGGCCAATTCGGCCAAGGGCACGCGATACTCCTGGGCCACGGAGGCCAGGGTGTCTCCGGCCACAACGGCGTGGAAGCGCCAGGAGTTGCGCCGCGCCTCGGGTACCAGGGCCACGCGTTGGCCAAAGAGCGTGGCCGTACCCGCGGGCAGGTGCAGGTCAAAGGAGGCCTCGGGGGGCGTGACCATGCGCAGCAGACTGGGGTTGAGGGCCTCAATCTCGTCCACGGGAGCGCCCACCAGATCGGAGACGAGGCGGAGATCGATGGAGTAGTCGATGGTGGCGGTGTCGGTGAGCACCGGGGGATCGAGCGTCAGGTCGTCAAAGCCGTACTGGTGCGGGTGGTTGGCAATGATGATGGCGGCCAGGATCTCCGGCACATAATTTTCCGTCTCGCGGGGCAGCTCGTTGCGCTTGTAGAGCTCCCAGAAGTCGGCGTAGCCGGTGCGCTGGACGGCATGTTGCATATTGCCCGCGCCATGGTCGTAGGCGGCCATGGCCAGGTACCAGTCGCCTAGCTCGTCGTGGAGGAACTTCATGTAGCGGGCATAGGCGCGCGTGGACTTCTCGGGATCGAAGCGCTCGTCGACGTAGGCGTTGCGGGTCAGTCCGTAGTAAGGGCCCGGCATGAACTGCCACATGCCGCCCGCCCTGGACCGGCGATCGATGGCCTTCGGCTGAAAGCCCGACTCCGCCACGGCGAGGTAAATCAGATCCTGCGGTACGCCTTCCTCGGCCAGCACGCGCTGGATCATCGCCTTGTACCGGCCGGAGCGCTCAAAGGAGTGCTGCAGGGTGTTGTGGCCCTTTTGCGTATAAGCGAAGAAATTGATAAACGTGGCCACGTAGTTGTTCACCACCAGCGGCAAGTCGGATTTGGTGGTGGCCAGTTCGGCCGTAGCCTTGGCCACCAGATTCGGGTCCTCGGCAAAGGTCAAGTCGCTGGCAGCTTCAGCGGGCGTGATCTCCTCTTTGGGCACAAAGCCATTGCCCTGCTTGAGGGCTTCCATCTCCAGGCCGTTCACCTGGTCGACGATCTTGTTGAACTCGTCTTCGAGTTGCGGGTCGGCCTTGATGTCGAGGCCGCTCGCCAGCATCAGATCCACGGCGCGGTCGAACTGAACCTTGGCCTCAGCGAGCATGCCCTTTTGGTAGTCGGCGTCCCCGGCGGCATACGCGGCTTCAACCTGTACGATGAGCTGGCGCACGCGTTGCTGCTTGGCAGTGAGCCTGGGTGCGGCCGGAGCCGCGGGCTGTGGCGCAGCCGGAGCCGGAAGAGGCGGCGCGGTGGCCTGCGCGGGCTGGCGAGCTGGCCCTGCGGCGGTGTCTGTCGGCGTGCAGCCGGTGAGCGACAGCAGGAGCAGGATGCAGGCCGGCGCGAGGAGTGCGCGGCGTATGCCTGAACACGGCCGGCGCGGCCTCGATGGGATCACTTTGGGCATTATGCCGATGATAAGCCATGGTCGTCGATTTGTTCCTGATTTGATGCAACACCCCTTTTATAATCAACGAATTGTTGACTTCCTCTTCCCAATACCCTTAAATTTAGGTAGCCATGTCTTTGACGGTTCCTCCCGGTCACATAGCTGTATTGAAGAAGTGGTTGGAATTGCCAACTGAAGAGGTGACGAAGTTCTCCTCGGCCTTAGAAGGGGCGAAGGCCCAATTCAATGGCCCCGAACTGGCAAAGTCCATTGTGCCCACCTGCGCCTTGTCTCCGGCGTTGATTTACAGCATTGTCGAAGTCCTAATCAACGTTTACAGAGCTGGGGAGCCACAGAAGCCATTCGAAACCTTCTTGGACGGCTCCGTGAAGCCAGCGTTAGTCCACGCGAAGACCTTCTCAGAAGGGAAAGAGGAAGAAGAGTGGGGCCGTCTAAGGCAGTTCTTATTGCACGCGCTCTCACTTGAGGGAATACTCGGAACAACGGCAAAAGCTGGTGAGATTCTCACTGAGCACGAGAAGATTTTTGAGACCGCTAGGGTGATGACTGATTTCCGCCCTATCTTTCACGTTGATGTATCGGAAAAGCCAGATGCGGGTCTCGTCATTCACATGCTAAAGATCACACAGCGCGACAAGCATTCTCGAAAATTCGACACGTACTACGCGCTAGATACCAATGACATTGCGAAGTTAATGGGTGTCTTGGATCGAGCAGTGAAAAAGGAAAAGGCCCTACGGAAGATGATGGAAGATGCAGGGCTAAGAGTTTTGGATGTCAAAGCCTTTTACTAGGCGCATGGAGAGAGTTTATGTCATCGCTAGCATCCGCACTAGATGCCTGGAGATTTGTAGAAGAGGAGACTTCTTGGAAGCAGAACACGTCGCCTCCTGAAGAAGATGTTCCTTTGGAAGCGGTAATCGAGATGACTCGCGAATTGGTCAGCGATAATTTCGATAACGAAGAACCTACCATTCTAAGATCCGCTTTCAATCGGGCAGAGAAGTTCCTCCGCGCTCATTCTCGCGAAACAAAGAAGCGCTGTGGATATTTCCCCCCAGTGCCGAGCATTACTCCTGGCCCCAAAGGCAGCGCTGATTTGCATTGGCTACAGCCCGCTTGGGCATTGTTGGTCAACGTTCCAGATGGCGATGCCCTCGCCACGTTCTACGGAGAAAGTGAAGGAGGCGGCAGGATTAAGGGAAACCTTGATCCGAAAGTCTGGAATCTGGGGATTGTTACTTGGCTGAGCAAGAATTAGGGTTCCCTAACGAGCCCGTGCCGGATCACGATTCGGTATTTATGCGGGCCCACAAAAACCGTATGGTCAACGGTCTGCCCGGGCCCGGTGTGTTTACGGCGCACGATGGCGGTATGTCTGTTGATTGGTCTAAATATGCGCGGCCAGAACAAACGAGAGCGAGAGGAAGAAACCCCCGAGATAACGCCATTATAGAGATGAACGTCGGGGAAGTCCGGTTAATTCCGACCTTGGACGTGCTGCACACACCGGAGCCGCAGAATCAAGCGCATTGCGACGTTCCCCTTCCAGAGGTTGAGGAAGACTTGACTGAGGTGCGCTTTCGACTGAAGACTATTTCGAAGATCGCAATTCCTCTTAATCTCCGACCCCTCCCGATAGCAACGCATTAATAGGACACCACCTGTAGAAAGCCTCGCGGCGAACGTGCGCTGATATTCTAGGGGTTGCTCTCCTATTGCCCTGATTGATCTGACCATGAACTCAAAATTTATCCGCAATTTCGCCATCATCGCACACATCGACCACGGGAAGTCGACGCTGAGCGACCGGCTGCTGGAGCTGACCGGCTCGGTCACGGGACGGGAGATGCAGGCCCAGATCCTGGATGACATGGACCTGGAGCGGGAGCGCG
>PLSB01000060.1 GCA_003165005.1 Acidobacteriaceae bacterium
GATTCATCCCGAGCCGCCCGAGCAGGCCACCGGCAAGCGCGTAGCAGTTGTGGGCAGCGGACCCGCGGGTTTGGCTGCCGCGCAGCAACTGCGCCGCGCCGGCCACTCCGTAACGGTTTTTGAAAAGAACGACCGCATTGGCGGCCTGCTCCGCTACGGCATTCCTAATTTCAAGCTCGAAAAACATATCGTTGACCGCCGCATCGAGCAGATGAGGGCCGAGGGCGTGGTCTTTGAGACCAACGCGCACGTCGGCGTGAATGTGCCGGTCAAGTCGCTCACCGAGGACTTCGACGCCATCCTGCTTTGCGGGGGCTCCGAGCAGCCCCGCGACCTTCCCGTTCCCGGCCGCGAGCTTAAAGGCATTCACTTTGCCATGGAGTTTCTGCCGCAACAGAATCGCCGCAACGAAGGCGATTCGGAAGAAGCTCTCCTCGCATCCATGCAAGCCGCGGGCTCCATTCTTGCCACCGGCAAGCGCGTCATCATCATCGGCGGCGGCGACACCGGCGCAGATTGCCTCGGCACCAGCCATCGCCAGGGCGCAAAGAGCGTGCATCAGTTCGAAATTATGCCCAAGCCGCCCGAGGAGCGCGCCGCCACCACGCCGTGGCCGCTCTGGCCGCTGCAACTGCGCACCGAAAGTTCGCACGAAGAGGGCGGCAACCGCGACTGGAGCATCGGCACCCTCAAATTCACCGGCGACGCCAACGGAAACGTGAAGCAGCTTCACGCCATCCGCGTAAGCCCTCCACCGAAGTTTGAGCCCATCGCCGGCTCCGAGTTCACGCTCGACGCCGATCTGGTTCTACTTGCCATGGGTTTTCTCGGCCCGGTCCGCAACGGAATGATCGAGCAGCTTGGCCTCAAGCTCGATGCGCGCGGCAACATTGCCACCACCAACTACATGAGCTCGGTCGACGGCATCTTCGCCGCCGGCGACATGCGCCGCGGCCAGTCGCTCGTGGTCTGGGCCATCGCCGAAGGCCGCAAGGCCGCAGCCGCCGTAGATGAGTATTTAGCCGCCAAAGACGAGCCGTTATCGCGCGTTCGCTACTCCGCGGCCGTCGGCTCGCGCTAGTACCTTGTAGCGCCGGTCTCCTGACCGGTTGTAGCGGGGGTCTCCAGACCCCCGCCGGGAAGGCGGCGGTTAAAGGCAGGCCATTCTCCCTGCAATCGATACATCTGCGAGAAATCCGGGCTGAGTCCGCTGCCTCACGGCGCGCTGCGGCACACACACTCTCTATACGCATCCGTCGTATCGTTCGTCAACGAGCACACATACGGCTGCCAGATCAGCGCCATCATGCGCATATCGACGCCGGTCATGTAGTAGCGCAGGTAGCTCTGGCTCGCGGTCTGCCGAGCTCCGGGATCGGCTCCGAACCCCGCAATCACGTCCCGCACGCCGATCGCAGTGAACCCGTCCTCCTTATACGTCTTCGCGAAGTCGTACTCCTCGGCCCATTTCGTGTCCACGCCCGTCGCGTTCGACGCCGCGATCACCCGGTAGTCCTTCATCACCGCCGTCCCCGCATCGATGCTCGCCAGCGTAAACGAAGGCAAGTTCCCGTCGATCGGCGAAATCGACGCCACCAGCTTCACCGCGATTCCCCGCTCCGCCATTCTTTCGTTCCCTGGACCCGGTTCCAGCAGCCGTACCTCGTCCATGTGCGTGTGCGCGAAGATCGCCAAGGGCACCACATCGCCATATTCAGCCAGGGTTTCCGGCAGCGCCTCGGAGGCGAGAAACATCTTCGGCTGGCCTCCCGCGCACAGGGCCTGCCATTTCCTCGCCGTCGAGTATGAATCCACTCCGGGCGGAATGTGCGCCATCACCCAGACCTTCTCCTTCTTCTCGCGCGCCGCGTCCAACTGCTGCTTTAGCCAGGCGATTTGCTGAGCCGCGGGCGCAGCATCCGCCTTGCCGCCGCAGGTCTGATACTTCTCCGACATAAACAAGTCGTCCAGCACCAGCAGCCGCGCCTTCCTGAGGGGCGCAGGCAGGCTCACGCTGTAATAGCCCCCAGCCGCAAAGGTTTCGCGCGCTTGCGCTTGTTCAGGTCCGCGAAGATCGGCCGCAAAATTCTCTGCACTCTCTTTCAGAAATGCGCTATTGGCGTCGAGTTGATAGTCGCCGCAATCGGAGTCGTTGTTTCCCAGCGCCGCATAGACAGGAACGCCGGGAAGCGCGGCGCGCAACTCAGCCAGAACGTAGGCGATGGTTTTCTCCACAAAGGCCCTCAAGTCGGCGGGCGCAGCTTTTGGGAAAACCGCGGCGAATTTGCAGGAGAAAGAGTGTGCAATCAGGTCGCCGCTCACAATCACAAACTTTGCATCGCCGGCCTGGACGTGAATAGCGCGCAAACTCGACTGATAAAGAGCGAAAGATGTGTCCGCGCCGCGCGTGGGGCAGGCTTGCTCCACTTTCGCCCACCGCGCCGCGGCATCGGCTGATGCGGGAGCAGCAAGAATGGCGTTCCACTCCCCTACCGGCGCAGTCGCGAGCTTCACGGCCTTCTCCGGATCCAGGAACGGTTCGAAGTGGATGTCGCTGACAAAGAGCGCCTGAATCGTCTTTGCGCCGTTCTCCCCTGCGGCCCGTGCCGGTGCGAGCGCGGCAAGACCCAAAAAGACAGTAGCCAGGGCGCAACCCCGCGCCATCACGCAAAGTTTTCCGATCTTCCACACCTTTTTCATGGACACTCCTCTGCTTGAATCCGTTGTTACCCTGCGGATTTTCGTAGGATAACCCGGCGCCCAGTCCACAAGTGTTCCTTTTCAGTGAACCCCACCTAGCCCGGAGTGTGCTATACGTTTTGTCATGACCAAGCACGCCCTCCTCCCTGCCTCTCTGCTTGCAGCCGCGTGTCTCCTCCCGAGCTTGAGCTCTGCTCAGAAGCTTGCGCCCACTCCGCCCATGGGCTGGAATAGCTGGGACTCTTACGGATTCACCATTGACGAAGAGCAATTCCAGGCGAACGCCACCGTTCTTGCCTCGATCGAGCAATACGGCTGGAGATATGCCGTTATCGACGAGGGGTGGTACATGGTCAACCCCGAGGGCAAGACTCTGGAGCAAAAGCAATATCTCTGGAACGCCAATGGCCTCCTGATTCCCGACCCGGCCCGCTTCCCGTCGGCCGCCAATGGCGCAGGATTCCGGCCTCTCGCTGACTGGTTGCACGGGCGGGGGCTTAAGTTCGGCATTCACATTGTGCGCGGCATTCCGCGCCAGGTGGTTGCGGCGAATCTTCCTATTGCCGGCACGAATTTCTTTGCGGCCGACGCCGTCGACACTGCGTCTCCCTGCCCCTGGGACGAGGGCAACTGGGGCGTGAAGGACAATGCCGCGGGCCAGGCCTATTACGACTCCATGCTGAGGCTTTATGCGAACTGGGGGGTGGATTTTCTCAAAGTCGATTGCATCTCGGACCATCCTTATCGTCCCACGGAGATTCGCCAGATCGCCGAGGCTATCCGCAAGACCGGCCGTCCCATCGTGCTCAGCCTCTCGCCCGGTCCCACCGATTTCAGCCACGCTACCGAGGTCGCCCAATATGCGCAGATGTGGCGCATCTCCAACGATCGCTGGGATGGATGGACCTTCCCCGACGCGACCAGCGATGAGTTCCCCTTCGGATTGCAGGGCGCCTTTGACCGCCTGGCCGAATGGTGCGTTTATGCCAGCCCCGGCAACTGGCCTGACGCTGACATGCTCCCCGAAGGCTGGCTTGGGCCCCACCCCGGCTGGGGTGAGGCGCGGCAGTCGCGCGAAACGCAGGATGAGCAGCGCACTGAATTCACTCTTTGGTCGGTGGTGCGGTCGCCGCTCATTTTCGGCGGCAACCTCACGCATCTCGACAGTTTCACCCGCTCCCTCCTCACCAACCAAATGGTTCTTTTCGTGAACCAGAACGCCGGCTATAGCCACCCGGTCGATGTTTCCACGCTCGGTCCAGGGTTTGAAAACATCCGCGTCTGGCGAGCCACGGTCGCCGCACCCCGCGCGCGCGGCTACGCCGAGTTCTTCGCCTTCTTTAATCTCGGATCGGCTCCAGCCGCGGTGCATGCTACCTGGAAGGATCTCGGCCTCGACGATCGAAAATACTCCGCCCAGAGTGCATGGGACAATTCGACAACCAAGGAATCCAAGGACATAGGCTTTATCTTGCCGCCGCACGGCAGCACCTTGTTCCAGGTGCGTTAGTGGTGTCCGTCACACAGATGCTCATTTATGTTTTGAAAGGGCACGACTTCAGTCGTGCCGTAAACAACATAAAATGCGCCGGGCTTTAGCCCCTGAGGGAAGTATTTTTTACGGACTCATTTCGTTCGCCGGTCTCGGAAAATGATCCTATTTGTGGCGGACACCACTAGCGAGAGGACAAGCGATGCAGCGCAGAAAATTTCTCGGCGCACTGGCGGCCACAATCCTTGCCGAGAGGCTGGGGTGGGCCAATCCCACGCCCGGCGAGCGCCTGGCTATTGCCGCCCGCGCCCAGGTGGGAGTCACCACCAGCTACGATCCGGGATGGACGTCGATTCCCTATCCGGGCGGCGACGTGCCTCGCAATACCGGCGTCTGCGCGGATGTCGTAATTCGCGCCGCGCGTGACGGCCTGGGCCTGGACCTGCAAAAGCTGGTGCACGAAGACATGATGAAGCACTTCGACGCCTATCCGGCCCGTAAAGCCTGGCGTCAAACACGGCCCGACGCCAACATCGACCATCGCCGCGTGTTGAATTTGCAAACCTACTTCGAGCGCGCCGGAGCCGCGATCTGGGTGGCAACCGGCGCCGTGCCGGGCAATGCATTTCCCAAGCCGCTTGCGCCGGGCGACATTCTCAGTTGGATTCTCGACTCAGGGCAGCCGCACATCGGAATTGTCACAGGCATTCCAGCGCCGTATCAGAAGGGCGCGGCGACTGCCCAGGGACTCAGTACGCACGTCGTGCACAACATCGGCCGTGGCGCCGAGGAGTCGTTGCTCGCGGAATTCTGGCCGCATCGCGCCTTCGGCCACTACCGCTGGCCGGCGGCCTAATACTACAGATGCAGACAGGTTTTTTCGGAGGAAGCAGGGGCCTTCAGGCCCCTGAAAGAGCCGCAGAAAAGGGGGCCTTTAGGCCCGGGCCCCTGTCCCTTTGCGGCGTTTCATCGAAGTACAACTGTAGTACCAATCCGCCCTGTCCATTGCACTCCCGGTCTCAACCCCCGCCCCCGATATGCGAAACTAATGTGTTCGCGGAGTGGGCCTTCGCTGGCACACCCCCTTTCGCGGGGCAAGTCATGCCGCTTCTTCGTTCCGCTTTCATCGCGCTCTCCCATAACCGCCCTTTACGCCGTTTCTGCGAGCACTCCCGGCTGGGAGCCCGCCTTAACTCGCGCTTCATCGCGGGCATGACGCCTGACGACGCATTGCGCGTCGCCGAAAGCCTCAATCGCCAGGGCATCGCCGTCACTCTCGACTCGCTGGGCGAGAGCGTCACGTCGGAAACCGAAGCGCGCCGGGCGGCAGATGTCTACCACAAATTGCTCGATTCCATCGCCGCCCGCGGCCTCAACGCCAATATCAGCGTCAAGCTGACGCAAATGGGCCTCACGCAAATGGGCCCCACGCAGATGGGCCTCGATCAATCGGCGCAGCTGGCCGAGTCCACCGCCGGCAATCTCGCCGAGCACGCCCGCGCCGCGGGCAACTTCCTGCGCATCGACATGGAAGACTCGCGCTTGACCGGAATCACGCTCGGCATTGTGCGCCGCATCCATGCCCGCGCCGCCACGCGCGGCGCGGGCGGCGTCGTCATTCAGGCCTGCCTCTACCGTTCCCAAGCCGACGTGGAGCAGTTGCTCGCCGACGGCATCCGCATCCGGCTCTGCAAAGGCGCGTACAAGGAACCGCCCGAGGTGGCGTATCCGCGCAAAGCAGACGTCGACCAAAGCTTCCTCAAGCTCAGCCAGAAGCTCCTCTTGAGTCCGATTTACCACGGGCTGGCCACGCACGACGAAGCGATCATTGAAGCAACCAAGGCTTACGCCGCGTCGCGGGGGATCGGCCGCGAGCATTTCGAATTTCAGATGCTATATGGAGTGCGCCGCGATTTGCAGCGCAACCTGGTGCGCGATGGCTACAAGGTGCGCGTGTATGTTCCGTTTGGCACGGAGTGGTATCCCTACTTCATGCGCCGCCTGGCGGAGCGCCCGGCCAACGTGCTCTTCCTGGCCCGCAACTTCTTCCGGGCCTGAGTTTCTGCTAGTACGGTGACCGCATGAATCTGTAATGGGCGAATTGTAGCGCCGGCCTCCTGACCGGCTGTAGCGCGGGCGTCCCCGCCCGCGCTTGTCCAGGAATCATAACCAATTTATGTGGTCTAAACACTAGAGGGATCTTCTTCTTCGCTGGGCTGCTGCGCCGCCCGGAGTCTTCCTTCTGCGGCGCTTACGACGCAGTGTACGGCTACCGCAGGTTGTGCAGCGCCAGGGATAGAACCCAAAGAGGGGATAGACTACCTGCTGCAGAAAGCCATCGCGAAAGACGCGTTGGACCTTCCCGCTTCCGCACTTCTGACAAACAATTTGTTCCCTGACGGAACGCGATTCAGAAATACTCTCCGCGAGGATTTCCTGAACCATCTGCTCTGACATGCCTACTCCCCCGGAAGACCCCTAGTAGTGCCCCATCAAAACCCAGCCGCTTGCCCACCTTCCAGCGAAGGCTTTCTGTTTGCCGATGCAAGGAAAATCACCAGGGATGAACGTCCCTCTAAGGCTTGCCTCGATCTTATATTGCTGAACAATGGGATGCCACGAAAACTGTTCAAATTATAGTACCCAAGTAACCCGGCAGCAACCGGCAAAAGCCATCGGTAGTGGCTCAGTTTGAATCTGTTTTGAAAGGGCACGACTTCAGTCGTGCCGCAAAGGCCCGAAAATGAATGGGGGCTTCACAGGCTGCGGAAAAACTCTGCAAGTTGGACGAAACGTGAAAGGGCACGACTTCAGTCGTGCCGTAACCGCAGCAAAATGAGTGGAGGGCTTTAGCCCCTGCGGGAGCTCCGCTCAAGAATTCGTTCGCTGTTCGCCATTTTTCCGCAGCCTGTTCAGCCCCTGACGAACGGTTTCTTTCAAACCGAGCCACTATCCAGCCATCGTGCATGGAACGGCCCGAATCGACACAGGATTCAGCTCATTGTGTTAAGTGCAGCCGTGCCAAGCCTTCGTGAGCCAGATCGGCAACTGCCTTGGCCAATGGGACCGATGCGTTGAGCGATTCCGGGCGTTCCAGCCGAATGCCCGATCTGGCGGCGTAGCCGCGAAAGAGAATATCGACATCGAAGAGAATCTCGACGTGGTCGCAGAGAAACCCGATCGGCTGCAGTAGAAGCACCTTCACGCCCTCGCCCGCAATCCGATCCAGCGTCTCCTCGACGCTGGGCCCGATCCATGGGCCGCCGCTCGCGCCCTGGCTCTGGAAGGCAAACCACCACCGCGGAATCTCCGGCACGCGCGCGGCTACGAGTTCCGCGGTGTGCCGTGCCTCGCCGGCGTAGGGATCGGCGCCCTGTCCCGGCCAGAGCCTTTTGCCGGCATCGGCGTCTGCGGCAGGCGCTTCCACCGTTCGCGTGGGCACGCTATGCGCCGTAAACAAGACCGGCACTGGATCGCCAACTTCTTTGCTCAGCTTGGCCAGTGCCGGCCGCAACCGCTCGGCAAACGCGTCAGCCAGGAGCGGGTGCTGCGCCCAGCCGGGCGTAAAGTCAATCCGCAGCTCCCCTGCCTCCGCTTCCACCGCCCGCCGGTACAACCCAACGCTGGTCCGCGAATTCTGCGGCGCCATGCAGATCACCGCGGCCTCTTCGATGCCGTCGGCGCGCATCTGCCGCACCACCTCAGGAATATAAGGCCGCCAATTCCTCATGCCCACGTAGACGGGAACCGCATGGCCCGTCGCGGCGAGCTCCGCCTCCACCAGTTTCGCCTGCGCAAATGTGATCTCGGTCAACGGGCTGCGGCCGATCTGCGCGTAGCGATGCTCGATCTCCGCGACAACGGACCGCGGCAGCACCCGCCCGCTCACCACGTTGCGCAGGTACTCGGGAATCTGCTCGACGGTCTCCGGAGTTCCATGAGCCAGTAACAAAACTGCCTGATTAGCCATTCAAGTATCTCGCTGCCTGAACTCTCGCCAGTTCCTTGGAACTGCTTGCATAAATCCGGTTTTGAAAGGGCACGGCTTTAGCCGTGCCGTGAAAGGCGCATAAATTGAGGGGCTTTAGCCCCTCAGGGACGTTCTTCAAGCGGATTGGAGCATGGATGTAGCCAGCTCTAGTCCCTGGTCCCTAGTACAGTGACCGCATGATTTCGTAATCAAATGAATGTAGCGCCGGCCTCCTGGCCGGCTGTAGCGTGGACCTCCCGGTCCACGCTTGTCCATGAGAAATTACCAATTCACGCGGTCTAAGCACTCGTCCCTAGTCCCTGGTCCCTGTTCTCTGTTCCAGCCGGAACTCGTGCACCATTCTCACCACGGCTTGCACGTTCTCGACGGGCGTTGCCGGCACAATTCCGTGGCCCAGATTGAAGATGTGTCCCGGCCGTCCGTTGGCCGCGCGCAGAATCTCACCAACCCGCTGCTCCAGCACATCTAGCGGCGCAAAAAGCGTGATGGGATCGAGATTGCCCTGCACCGCGTGCGCGTGGCCCACGGCGCGCCAGCCCTCGTCGAGCGGCTGCCGCCAATCCAGCCCGATCACGTCGGCGCCCGTCTCGGCCATCTGTTCGAGCAAGCCGGCGGTTTCCACGCCAAAGTAGATCACCGGCACGCCCATCGCCTCGACGGCGCGCACCAGCCGCTTTGAAGCCTCGAAGGCGTAGGCGCGATAGTCGCTGAGCGAGAGCGAGCCGACCCAACTGTCGAAGATTTGAATGACGTCTGCGCCTGCCTGGACCTGCAGGTGGCAATACTCCGTCAATACTTTGACCAGCTTCTCCAAAAGGCTGCTCCATGCAATGGGGTTGGAGTACATCAGCTTCTTGGTCTCAATGTAATTGCGCGAGCCGCCGCCCTCAATCATGTAGCTGGCCAGCGTGTAGGGCGCGCCGCAGAATCCAATCACGCCCAGGCGGTCGCGGAAGTGCGCCGTGACCTTCTCAATGGCCCGCGCCACGTAGCCCAGGTCGCCCGCGCGATCCGTGCGCAACGCAAGCACGTCCTCAGCCGTCCGCACGGGGCGATGCACCACCGGGCCCTCGCCGGCCTGGAACTCGAAGTCCAGTCCCATCGGTTCCAGCGGCAGCAGCAGGTCGGCAAAGATGATGGCCGCATCCACGCCGAGCTTCTCGGCGGCGGTGATCGTCACCTCGGCAGCCAGATCCGGCATCTTGCAGATCTCTACCAGCGTGTGGTGCTTGCGCACATCGCGGTATTCCTGCATGTAGCGGCCGGCCTGGCGCAGGAACCACACCGGCGTGCGGTCCACCGGCTTGCGCAGGCAGGCGCGGACAAATCTGCTGCCGTCGAGGATGGTTCCTTCCTTTCCGGGGTCATGATCTTGGCCACTCATCTTCGTCAATTTTAGAGGACAGGCCCCATGGCGCAGCCCGATTTCGTCGCTCTTCATACGCCTGGCCCTGGCAGGGCAATCGCACGAAGATGATGAACCGCCCAAAGCAGCAGGTTTTGAAAGGGCACGGCTTCAGCCGTGCCAATGGATAGGTCAAAACGGCCTCGGCTTTAGCCGCTGAGGGATGTTTTTGCCGGCTCAACCCCATCCCGCAGGGCCGGTTCCCCGCGCCAGCCTCACATCCGTTCCTGTATCATGGCTCTGCCGCGGTATCCTGCCTGGCGTTCGTCCCCAGAGTCGCCTTTCACTCGCGATACTGAGAGGAGCTTCCCCATGTCCTTCACCAGGTTCGCTGCAGCATCCCTCACCGCGCTTTTCGTGCTCCCGCTCGCCGCTTTCGCACAACTGCCCCAGCCCTCCTTGCAGCTACCCTCTTCCACGCCGCCTTCAAAGAGCATCAAACTCGACGTTGTCGTCTACACCAAATCCGGTCTGCCTGTCACCACCCTCCATCAACAGGACTTCACGGTTCTCGACAACAAATCCCCGCGCCCCATCACTTCATTCGCGGTCCTCACATCTGCCGACGAACCGGTCGAGGTCATCCTCTACCTCGACGCCGTCAATACGCCCTACGAATTACTGGCCGAAATCCGCGTCGGCACGGACAAATTCCTCAGAGAAAAGGAAGGCGTACTGGCCCATCCCACCACTGTTGCAGTCCTCACCGATGACGGCCTTCAGATTGCGAATCGCTTCTCCACCAACGGAATGGCGCTCAGCGACGATCTCAAACACCGCCAGATCGGCCTTCGCAAGATCGGCCGCGGCGCCCAGTGGAGCTCCATCGATCGCTTCGAGATCGGCATCAAGGCCATCCATCAACTCGTCGCCTTCGCCTCCAAGCTGCCGGGGCGCAAAATTGTCCTCTTCATCTCCCCTGGCTTCCCTCTTCTCTCCGGCCCCAACGCCCAGATGACGGCAAAGCAGCAACAGGAGATCTTCGGCGACGCCGTCTACCTCTCCACGCAATTGCGCCAGAACAACATCGCCTTCTACAACATCGACCCCGTCGGCGTCTCTCAATCCATGTACAGCGCCAACTACTATCAGACCTTTCTCAAGGGCGTAACCAATCCCGGCAACGCGCAGTTCGCCAGTCTCAGCCCTCAGGTGCTCTCCGTCCAGAGCGGAGGCCTCACGCTCATCTCCAGCAACGATCTCCCCGGCATGATCCAGAGGTGCGTCCTCGACGCAGACTCCTGGTATCAAATCTCCTTCGATCCTTTGCCCTCCGAAAAGCCCAACGAGTACCACCACGTCGAAATCCGCGTCGATCGGCCCGGCGTTGTCGTCCGCACCCGCGACGGCTACTACGCCAATCCCACCCCCGTCATCATCCACTGACAGAGTTCCCTCCGTCCCACAGCCCCGCAGTGCCTGCGCTTCCGTCTGACTGACCGTGTTCCCCGATCTTGATCGAGTGGGCTGAGTCAGAAGTTGATTGAATAGTAGATTTGTCATCCTAAGCGGAGATTGCCGCGCTTCTTGTTGATTGAATAATAGATTTGTCATCCTGAGCGGAGATTGCCGCGCCTTTTGCGGCAAACGGAGTCGAAGGATCTGCGGTTGCTTTTCAGCGAGCTTCTGACTCAGCACACTGGAACTCGCTGCATGAATTCGGCTTTGAAAGGGCACGGCTTTAGCCGTGCCATAAAAGGCGCGTAAACAGCGGGGTTTTAACCCCTGAGGGATGTCATTGAATCGCTTCCGATGATTGATGCAACCAGTTCTGGTCCAGCCCTCATCTCCACCTGAACACCTTCACCGCCACCGCAAACGGCACAACGAACCAGGCCAGCAGAATCGCCAAAGGCGTCATCATGTGCCCCAATTCCGTTCCCTGCAGCATGTTGCCGCGCACGGCATTGATGGCCGCCGTGAGCGGAAGAGCTTGAATAAACGGCTGCAGGATCGCCGGGAAGCGCGACGGCGAGAAGAATACGCCCGACATGATCCACATGGGCATCATCACCACGTTCATCAGGCCGCTGACCGCCTCGATAGTGCGGGCGCGCGAGGCCACCAGAAGGCCCAGCGCCGAGAAAGTGAGCGAGGCGAGCACGCAGATGAGAGCCAGCTCGACGAGCGAACCGCGAAAGGGCACGCCAAAGACGACCCGCGCAAAACCCAGCAGCACCACGACCTCAATGGCGAGCATGACCAGGCGCGAGAGCAGATAGGATGCGAGGTACTGCCAGCGCGGCATGGGCGAGGCGACCATGCGCTTGAGCAACTTTTTGGCGCGCGCATCGACAATCGCGAAGCCCAGTCCCCACATCGCCGAGCCCATCAGGTTCATGCCCAGCAGGCCGGGCACCACAAAGTCGATGTAACGCGAGCCGGTCTCGTGAACCAGCCGATTCCCGGCCGCGACCGGATCGCGCCGCCCCGCCGCAATCTGAATCGCGCGGTCGGCGATAATCCGCGCCGTTCTGGCATCGGGATTGGTCTCGTCGTACCGGTACTCGACCGCATTTCCGTCTGCGACTGCCAGCAGCAGAATGTTGCCGGTAGCGAGCGCCCGCGCGCCCGCGGCTTCATCCATCTGGGTCGCGTGCAAACCCTTGTCGGCGGCAAGCGCCTCGACGAGTTGTGGCGTGGTTGCGCCCACCGGCAGCACGTCCGCCGGCCGGTTGCGGAACGCGATCCCCAATCCTACCGCGAGCAGAATAGGAAAGACGAAGATCCAGAAGATGGCTTCCGGCTCGCGCAGCGTCAGCTTGAGCCGCGTTACGGTGAGTTGATACAAACTGCTCAACACCAGCCTATTCATCGCGCAGATTCCTTCCCGTCATGCGCACAAAAACATCCTCGAGCGTGGCCGAGTGGGTGCGGAACTCGCTCAGATGCAACCCCTGTTCTTCCAGCGCGGCAAAGATGCGCGGCACGGCGGTGTGCAACTCGCTCACCGAAAGCTGGTGCAACGCCTCCTCCACGCGATGCGATTGCACGCCGGGAATGGCCTTGAGCGCCTGCAGGTCGATTTCCTTTGCTCTCTCATCCTGAGCGGAGCCGCTCGCGTCTTTCGCGAGCGGCGGAGTCGAAAGCCTGCCCTGAGCGAAGTCCGCTGAGGCGGACGCAGTCGAATGGGGACCTGCGGTTTCCTTTTCGCCAACCGCAAACTCCACAATGTCCTCGCCGCCCACGGTCGCAATCAGCTCCTTGGGCGTGCCCAGAGCAATCACGTGCCCGTGATCCATAATGGCCACGCGGTCGCACAGTTGCTCGGCTTCGTCCATGTAATGCGTAGTCAGAATGATGGTGCGCCCCGCCTGCTTCAGTCGTTCTACGAGGTCCCACAAGTGCCGCCTCGCCTGCGGATCGAGGCCCGTGGTAGGCTCGTCGAGGAAGAGCAACTCGGGATCGCCGACCAGCGCTGTGGCCATGGCCAGCCGCTGCTTTTGCCCGCCGCTCAACCCGCCCACGCGCGCCCGCCGTTTCTCTTCGAGTTGCGCGCGGCCCACGGCCTCATCGACCGTGATGCCACGCCGGTAAAAGCTGCGAAAGAGCCGCAGCATCTCTTCCACGGTAATCTTGTCGGGGAATTGCGTCTCCTGCAGTTGAATGCCGATCAACTGCCGCAGCTCGTCCCCGTGCCCAAGCCAGTTCCTGCCCAGCAGCTCGACCGTGCCCGCGTCCGGCGCCGTCAGCCCTTCGCAAATCTCGATGGTCGTGGTCTTCCCTGCTCCGTTCGGTCCCAGCAGCCCAAAGCACTCGCCGGGTTTGACGTCAAGGTCGATGCCGTCGACGGCCCGCACGTCGCCAAAGGCCTTATGGAGGCCGCGAATCCGCACCGCCGCCGTCTCCGCATCCGTCCGTGTCCCGAAAGCATCCTCGTCTAAGCGATTTCTCACCATTCCCATCTTCCCCAGACTAACCTCTCGAATGCTTTTGCCGATACAAGTGTCTTGGATCAACCTATCGCATGCTCAAATCCTGACGCAATTTTGACGGGTTTTTCACTATCCACCCGCGCCACCCGCTCTATGGTGATGCCATTGGCGTGTTGTCCAACCGCGCAGCTCTCGATGGTATCGAACTCATCGCGGCTCACTCTCGAATGCGAGGTACAAAATGTCCGCTCCTGCTCTGCCCGATATCGGCCCTGAAGGATCGCTGAAAACCATGAGAACCGCCGCCGGCTCCGATGCTCTGGCGCACTCTTTTCTCGACAACCTCTTCTTCGTGCAGGGCCGGTCGCGCGACCGCGCCACCTTCAACGATCTCTACATGGCCCTCGCGCACACCGTCCGCGATCGCCTGGTCGAGCGATGGATTCAAACGGTTCTTAACTTCCGCGTGCAGGACGTCCGCGTGGTCTGCTACCTCTCGGCCGAGTTTCTCACCGGCCCGCACCTGGCCAACAACCTCATCAACCTCGGCATCTACGAGGAAGCCGAGGAGGCCATGCGCCGGCTCGGCCTCGATCTTGAAATCCTCATCGCGCAGGAGGCCGAACCGGGTCTTGGCAACGGCGGCCTCGGCCGTCTTGCCTCATGCTTCATGGATTCCCTGGCCACGCTCGACATTCCCGCCATCGGCTACGGCATTCGCTACGAATACGGCATCTTCGACCAGGAGATTCGCGACGGCTGGCAGGTGGAAACCACTGACAAATGGCTGCGTCTCGGCAATCCCTGGGCGCTGGAGCGCCCTGAAGACGCCTTCGAAGTCAAATTCGGCGGCCGCACCGAAAGATACAGCAACGAAAAAGGCGGTTTCTGCGTGCGCTGGATTCCGGCCAAGCTGGTCCGCGGCATTCCCAACGACACGCCCATCCTCGGCTACCGCACCAACACCGCAAATACCATGCGCCTCTGGTCGGCTCAGGCCGTCGAGTCCTTCAACATCGAAAGCTTCAACACCGGCGACTTCTTCGCCGCCGTCAGGGACAAGGTCAACTCCGAGAACATCTCCAAGATTCTCTATCCCAACGACGAACAGATCCAGGGCAAGCAACTGCGCCTGGAACAGCAGTTCTTCTTCGTCTCCTGCTCCCTGCAGCACATTGTCAAGATCCAGCTGCTGGCGCAACGCCCGCTGGCCGACCTGCATCGCAACTTTGCCATCCAGATGAACGACACGCATCCGGCCATCGCCGTCGCTGAGTTGATGCGCCTTCTCATCGACGAGAACGAGATGGATTGGGATACGGCCTGGCGCGCCACCACGCAGACGCTCTCTTACACCAACCACACCCTCATGCCCGAGGCTCTTGAAAAGTGGCCCGTTAGCCTCTTCGGCGCCCTGCTTCCGCGTCATCTTGAAATCATCGAAGAGATCAACCGCCGGCACCTCGAAGACGTCCGCTCCCGCTACCCCGGCGACGAAGATCGCCTGCGCCGTCTCTCCATCATCGACGGCTCCTACGTGCGCATGGCGCATCTGGCCACGCTCGGCAGCCATGCCGTCAACGGCGTGGCTGCGCTGCACACCGAACTGCTCAAATCCAGCGTCCTGAGCGATTTCTACGAACTCAGCCCGGAGAAATTCTCCAACAAGACCAACGGCGTCACGCCGCGCCGCTGGATGGTCCTTGGCAACCCGCGTCTGGCTCGCCTGCTGACCGCGCGCCTCGGACAAAGCTGGATTCACGATCTCGAAAAGCTCCGCAAGCTCGAGCCTCTGGTTGAAAATGCGGACTTCACCGCGGAGTGGCGCGCCATCAAGCACTACAACAAGGAACGCCTCGCCGCCCACATTTACGACACGCTCTCGATCGCCGTCGATCCCAACTCCCTCTTCGACGTCCTCGTCAAGCGCATCCACGAGTACAAGCGCCAGCACCTCAAGGTGCTTCACATCCTCACGCTCTACAAGCGCCTCCAGCTCAATCCCGATATCGCCATGCAGCCGCGCACCTTCATCTTCGGCGGCAAGGCCGCTCCCGGCTATCACATGGCCAAGCTCATCATCAAGCTCATCCACTCCGTCGCCGAGGTCATTCACGCCGACCCGCTGGTGCGCGACCGGCTCAAGGTCGTCTTCCTGCCCAACTTCAACGTCACGCTCGGCCAGCGCGTCTATCCCGCCGCCGACCTTTCGGAGCAGATCTCCCTCGCCGGCCTGGAGGCTTCCGGCACCGGCAACATGAAGTTCGCCATGAACGGCGCGCTCACTGTGGGCACTCTCGACGGCGCCAACGTCGAGATTCGCGAAGAGGTCGGCGCCGACAACTTCTTCCTCTTCGGCCTCACCGACCAGGAGGTCAAACAGAAACGCGCCGCGGGGTACCATCCCCGCTCCGTATACGAAGCCAACCCGGAACTGCGCCAGATCGTCGACGCTCTCGCCGGCGGCGAATTCTCGCACGGTGACCGCAGTCTCTTCGACCCCCTCGTGCAATCGCTGCTCAACTACGATTCCTACATGCTTTTTGCCGATTACCAGTCCTACATCGATTGCCAGGATCGCATCGATCAGGCCTTCAGCGACACCGCGCACTGGACGCGCATGTCCATGCTGAACGTGGCGCGCATCGGCAAATTCTCCTCGGACCGCGCCATCCGCGACTACTGCTCCGACATCTGGAAGACCTGGCCAGTGAAGATTCATGTCTAGCGGAGTCGCGGAATAGGAAAGGATCCAGAATTCGTACCGCCGGTCTCCTGACCGGCTGTACTGAGGGCCTCCCGGCCCTCAGAGGCCCCGCCTGACCTCGAATTCCTGGTTTCGCGAGAAATGCGATTCGGCTCACTTGCAGGTAAACTAGAGCCATGGCGGAGATTCAACGCAGAAAGACCCCAACCGTAACAATTGGCCACGTGCGCGTCGGCTGGGAGGTCCCGGTTGTCGTGCAGTCGATGACCAACACCGACACGGCCGACGTGCAATCAACCATCGAGCAGGTCGCGGCCCTCGCCCTTGCCGGCTCTGAAATTGTGCGCGTCACGGTGAACAACGAGGGCGCGGCCGCCGCCGTGCCGCACATCGTCGAAGGTCTCGAGAAACGCGGCCTTCGCGTGCCCATCGTCGGCGACTTCCATTACAACGGCCACATCCTGCTCAAAAAGTATCCCGCCGCGGCCCGCGCTCTCGCCAAGTACCGCATTAATCCCGGCAATGTCTCCATCGGCCGCAAGGACGACGACAACTTTCGCACCATGGTCGAGTGCGCCGTCGAGAATCAAAAGCCGGTGCGCATCGGCGTCAACTGGGGCTCGCTCGACCAGTCGCTGCTGACGCGCATGATGGACGCAAACAGCAAGAAGGCCGAGCCGCTGCCCGCGCGCGGCGTGATGATCGAGGCCATGATTGCCAGCGCGCTCGAATCCGCCGCCGCAGCCGAACGCCACGGCCTGGGCCACGACATGATCATCCTCTCGGCCAAGGTGAGCGGCGTGCGCGATCTGATCGACGTCTACTCGAAGCTCGCCGCGCGCTGCGATTACCCGCTCCACCTGGGCCTGACTGAAGCCGGCATGGGCTCAAAAGGCCTCATCGCTTCGACAGCCGGCCTTGCGCCGCTGCTTCTCGACGGCATTGGCGACACCATTCGCGTGAGCCTGACGCCCAAGCCCGGCGGCGACCGCACGGAAGAGGTGCTGGCGGCGCAGCAGATTCTGCAATCGCTCTCCATCCGCAGCTTTATGCCGCAGGTCACGAGCTGCCCCGGCTGCGGCCGCACCACGAGCACGTATTTTCAGGAACTGGCCGAGCAGATTCAGAGCTACCTGCGCACCTCCATGCCCGAGTGGCGCAAGAAGTATCCCGGCGTGGAGGAGCTGAAGCTGGCCGTGATGGGCTGCGTAGTGAACGGCCCCGGCGAATCAAAACACGCCAACCTCGGCATCAGCCTGCCCGGCACATTCGAGGACCCCGTCGCTCCCGTCTACGTAGACGGCAAACTCGCCACCACGCTCCGCGGCGACACCATCGTCGCCGAGTTCAAGCAGATCCTGGACAACTACGTGGAGAGCCACTACGGACAGGGCGCGAAGAGCGGGGATCTCGTCGGCATGCGGTGAATCAGGGATCAATGACCGGTAGACAGGGAACGGAAAACGATCGAAGCGCCTTCAACGGAAGTCTTCGTTGTCGGAAAAAGCCAATGGGTATACACTCTAATTGAGGAATTTATGCGCAAAGGCGATCCCATCACTTAGTTCTTCTATTGAGTAGCTCATACCGCCGCCCCGCCGGCGGGTTGTGGGGTTGCTGTCTGCTGCGATCTAATTGTTCCGTTCGACCACGGCGCGCCCGCGAGTTCTTCTAGAGCGGTGTGAGTTTCTTCCGGCAACCCTCTGAAATCTCCCTTTTCCTTGAGTTCCCTCCGCATGTTTTCAGTGTATCCCTCCTTGGCTTTGTTGCTCTTCAGCACATCCCGAAGGTAAGTCCGGCATTCGCGGCACACGTCAACGATCATCTTGCAAAGTTCGTCTTTCTTCGCAGTTTCGCTCGCGTCCCTGAACTCGTCCGCCAGGTAGCACGCCAGATTGACTGAAACGTCCGGCAGGAATTTCTCGAGGCTCTTCCGGGGAATCTTGTCGAGCCTGCCAAGCGCTTCCTGACTCAATCGGATTGCTTCGCTGCGATTCAAATCCTTATCGTGGATGATCGCGAGGTTGAAGTAACCTCCGAGGTCGTTTGGATCTATCTTGAGGCACTCGATCAGATCTCTCTTCGCGCTCCGCAGCAGATCCTGGATCTCCCCCGTTTTCTTCCCTGCCTCATCGGCAGCATCGAACCGGATCAGCGCAATCACGCCTTTCGTGCGCCAGGCTTCGGCGTTATTGGGAGAGCTGCGAATCGCGTAATCGGCATAGAGGTAGGCCCGCGCCGCATCGTCGTCGGTCTGAGACCCGGTTTGATAACGCACCAGGTAAGAACGGGCTAATGCAAGATAGAGCTTTAACAGATGCTCCTCGTCGAGCACGATCACGCTCACTGCCACAATCTGCAACTCGTCAAGAAGCACCTGTTGCTGACGGACCTCGGTTTTCCAGTTGCTGCCGGGAAGCCTCTTTGCCACATTCTGTTCTTCGGGATATTTCGTCTCGAGTTCCAGAATCAGGTCCAGGACGTGACGTTGCAGTTGAGAAATGATCGGGAACTCGGCGCGAATCTGCTCTTTGAGATCCTTCAGCTCGGTCTTCGCTTCCGTGCGAATCTTATCGATCCGCTGCCTGCTTTCCTCTGCCAGCGCTCTGGTGTCCTCGCGTACCTTTTGCAGTTGCTCTTTGGCATCCTGGCGGCTCACGATCACCGTGCCTAATGCCAGAAAGCTAAGGATCGTCGAATAGACACTTACCAGCAGAAGGAGCTTGTCGAGAAGATACTCGTCCCGTTCGATTGCCTGGTGGACGGATGCCTCGATCTGTTTCGAAAGGTCACTCGTTCCCGCAGAGGGATTGAACCTCCAATTGCTCATAATCATTTCATCGCGAGAAGCTTCGATAAAGGCGCTGCCGCGTCCGTTGAGCCAAACCGTATAAGTGACGATGCCCGCGAATAGCGGAATGCCGATCCAGGCGAGGATCACGAATATCCGTCGAGCCCGCGAGCCGACCTTCAAATCCCAGGAAACGCTTTGACCTTCAGGCGCCCCAGCACCGGTCGGCTGTTCAGCGGGTAAGTGAATCTCTTCGGCTTCAGTCATGAGCATCCCTTCCACGTCGGGTTCCCGCGTAGCACGAACGAAGTTACGTGGGAAATTTATCACAATCGATGAGAAGCACGATAATCTTCGGCCTGGTACTCTCACCACTTGACTGCGTAATCACCGGAGGAGTAGCGCCGGTCTCCTGACCGGCTGTAGTGGGGGTCTCCGGACCCCCGCAGGGCAGCCGACGGTTGAAAATAGCCCACTACCCCTGCCGTCGAAACATCTGTGAGAAATGCGGGTTAGCCCCTGAGGGATGCTTCGCAGGCCAATGCGCTTCGCGCGTACAATTGCTTGCCATGAGGCCCTTTCTATGCGCAATGCTTCTATGTTTCGCCGCACCTTGTGTCGTGCCGGCGCAGACTGGCGGCGCTCCGCACGCGCCTCCTCCCAGCGTGGTGCGAATCTCACCCAAAGTGGCGGAGAAGCTGCTGATCCACAAAGCTGACTTTGTCTGTTCAACATTAGGGCGTTACACTCGCATCGAAGCCATCGTTATCGTGGCAATTGGGATTGATAAGAATGGTGATGTTCTTCATCCCACGGTGGTTTCCGGGCCCCAGATAGTGCGCAAAGCCGTCCTTGACGCCGTTCGGAAGTACAAATACAAACCCTATCTTCTGAATGGCAACGCGGTTGAAGTGGAAACGACCGTATCGGTTGACACCGGCCGCGATCACTTTTGTTTTTCCGATTAGAGATTCTCCAGATCTGTTTTTGTGTCCGCTGGCATCGCTTCCCATTCCCGCCCATTTCGCGCTACGATTTCGGCAATCTTGTTTGGAGGCGCTTCTTGGTGCTGCGTCGAGTTGGATTCTTCATCCTGTTGGCCGCGCTTGCGCCCGCGCTGGCTTTTGCCGCCAAGCCCAAGCCGTGCATCCCTGCCGAACAAGCCGCGCAAATGCTCAACAAGGACGTTTGCGTTACGGCGCATATCTATGAGGTAGTGCAGCTTCCCGATGGCACGCGCTTCCTGGACGTGTGCTCGCCTGAGACCACGGACGAGCAGTGCCGCTTCACCGTCGTGAGCTTCTGGGAGGATCACGACGAGGTCGGCGAGCTGAAGAAGTATCACGACAGGGACGTGCAGATTCGTGGCATCGTCCAGCCCATGCACGGGCGCGCGGGCATGATCCTGAGCCATGCGCGGCAGTTTTACGGCGGGCCACCGAAGTTCAAGCCCAACCCGCTGCTGGCGCACGGCTTCAACGCCGAACAAGAGCGGCCACCGATCTACGATCCCAACCTGAGGGCGCAGGGTGGCCATCGCGCGTTCATGAACACCAGGGACCAGGAGACGCTTCCCGCAAAGTGACGAGGCCATACCGGCTCCGCCAAAATAATCCTTGGGTCCTTTGCAGATAATTTCCTGCTTTTGGCCCACAATCTTTTCATGGGCATTCCCGTCAGCTCGAAGCCGCGCCGCGCTTGGAAGCGTCAGGAATCTGCCCGGTTTAATCTGTCAACGATGTCCCCGGTCAGTACCCCCCCCACTCCCTACTCACCACTGGCCGCCCCCTATCCTGCTTTACACCCCCGATTCCGACCCCCCTCCCCCCTCCCCCTACTGGCCACTCCCTACTTCTGCTTCACCCCCTCCCCCCTCCCCCCGGACACCTGAAACCTGACACCTGAAACCTGACGCCACCCCAAGAAGAACGCAAAAACGGGCTGTGAAACTGTGTGGTTTGGAACAATTGCAGAATCAATAACCTACGAACAAAACCGCGCGGTGACACAGAAACTGTGAAACTGTGGAGCTGCCCAAATGAACTTGATTCAAGGCAGTTGCGCCTCTTCAAACGGCGGGGCGAAGCGGGAGCCGTACCAGAGGATGCAAGAGGCGATGACGAGCGAAACCAGGGTCGCGCCGAGACCGATGCTCAAGTTGGAGCGGTCGCTGATGGCGCCGATGATCTGCGGCGAGAAGGTGTCGCCGAAGGCGTGAATGCAGAAGAGGTTGATGGAGATGGCGGTGGCGCGCACGGCTCCCTGGACCGAGTTGACGATGGCGGCGTTGAGCGGGCCGGTGTTGAGGAAGATGAAGAACTCAGCAGCGAAGAGCGCGGGAATGGTGGTGGAGTGCGGCCCGAAGAAGACCAGGATGCCGAAGGGGAGGGTGAGAACAGCACTCCAGCAGGAGATCAGGTAGAGAGCGCGATGGTTCGTGCGCTGCCAGCGATGGGCGATCCAGCCGCCGGCGATGGTGCCGCCGATGCCGTCGACGATGGTGATGGCGCCGACGACCAGGCTGGCATTGGCCACGGTGAGGCCGCTCGAGCGATGTAGAAATGTGGGCATCCAGGCCGCGATGCCGCCTACGGCGAAGGTGATGGCGGCCAGACCGAAGGTCGAGGTGAGGAAGGCCGGGTTCCTGAAGAGGCGCAGGCGCGGCCGCGCGAAACGGACGCTGCCGAAGGTGAAGGTGGCCGCCGCCACGCTAAACGCCGTCAGGAACGCGCCCATCTTGAAGAGACGCAGCCGCTTCTTGACGACACGCTCGAGCGCAGCCCAGGAGTCGATCCGTCTGGACGGGGCCTGGTAACGGTCCTTTGCGCCGCGCACGGGCTCGCGGCCCCAGACTCCATAAAGCGCGGCGATGATGAGCCCCGGAACCGCGCAGAGGAGAAATGGCTTGCGCCAGCCCCATAGGCTGCCCAGTTCCCCGCCCGCCAGGTAGCCGAGCGCCGCGCCCACGGGAATGGCCAGATAGAAGATGGAGAGGATGCGATTGCGGTCGCGCTCGGGGTAGAAATCGGAGAGCACGGCCGGGGCGTAGATGCAGAAGGTGGCCTCGCCGACGCCCACCAGGGCGCGGCGCGTAAAAAGGCTCCAGTAACTATGAGCAAAACCGCTGCCGAGCGTGGCCAGGCTCCACAGAATGGCGCCGGTGATGATGAGCGGCTTGCGGCGAAGCCAGTCGCCCAGCCAGCCGCTGAGCGGCGCGGCGAACATGTAGAAGAAGAACAGAGCCGTGGTGAGCCGGCCCATCTGCTCGTCGGTCGCGTGGAAATCCTGTTGGATGAGCGGCTGCGCACCGTTGAGGATGTAGCGGTCCAGGTAGTTGAGCAGATTGAGCGCGATCAGCAGCAGGACCGTGCCCAGTGCAGGGCTCATGCGGGGACGCAGAGTTCGGAGGAAGTTTGGCAAGCGGCTCTCTTTCAGAGGAAAGCGTCGCGAAAGACAAGGAATATCACAAAGACAGGGAACAAGGGAACGAGGGAACAAGAAGGCACGGATCAGAGATCAATTATCAGGAGGAACGCTCCGTTTATGGGCGCGGCCAGTGCGCTTCGACCGTGGTGCCGATGCCGCCGCGGAGGCGGAATTTCGCATCGGACTGGGATCGGTGGCGGATGGTGGGCCTTCAGACGTTCAGGCTGGCGACTTCCGCTCCTGAAGGGCCAACCGTCCGCGCCTTCTTCATAGAGAGTTACACAGAATCAGCAGAGATCGTAGTATTATATTGTCGTGCGGGAGTGTATGTGATCTCCAAGCCGCACGGTGCGGCTGAAGCATCGGCCAGGGATGCCGATAACTGGGAGAGAACGGGCAGAAACCTGGTGCCAGACGATGAGGATCCGGTAAGTGAAAGAGGATTCAGGGCCTGATTCACCGAATCTTCGCGGTCGGATCGGGCATCCAACTGAGTGTGGAGGGAAGCAGTCATGAGAAACGACGGAGTAGTGAAGGTCACTCTCGATGGAGTTGTGAAGTAACTCCATGATGTTGGCGGCCTCAACAGGCTGGTTCCAGCAGTTCGTGTCGCAGTTCCCCACATGGGCTCATTCGAGCGTATTCAACGAGATTTGGTTTCAGAACGCCCTCCTTGCCATCTCGGCATGGATAGCCATCCTCACTGTTAGATCCTCTTCCCGCCATGAGCGCCGCCGCGCCACAGTCGACATCGTTCGCGATCAGCAAAAAGACGAAGTTCTGATCAAAGCTCGCGCCACCATCCGCGCCGTGCAGGATGGCTCCGGCAGGATTGACTTCGACCCCATCCTCGCTCAAAAAGATTCCGCAGAGTTGCGCGCCATTTACGACGTGCTGAACTCCTATGAGTTCATGGCAAGCGGCTTGCGCACCGGCGCATTCGACGAAAAAACTTACAAGCGGATGTACTACAACACCGTCGTCGCCCACTGGTCTCTCTTTCATGAATTCATCGACAAGTACCGTGAGAAATTCAGACGGGAGAACCCCGGCGTTGACGGTTTAACCGCCGATACTCTCTATCAGGATTTTCAGATTCTCGCCACGAAGTGGTTGAAGCATCCGCTGAAGCGGATTCGCACCCGTTGGAATCCCTTCAAGAGAAGGCCCGTGGCTCCTATCTCGCAACCTCCCGCGCAGCCACAGCCTCCAGTGCAAGCACAGGCTCCTGCTCCACCTCAGCAAGAGGCCTCGCCACAGCCGCCAATTCCGCCGCCCGATGGAGCCAGCATTTAACAGCCAATCTACTTTGGCGGTCGCGGCCAGTGCGCCTCGGCTTCCGGTCACGGCCGCGGCCAGCGGGCTTCGACGGTGGTGCCGATGCCGCCGCGGGGACGGAACTCGCCTTTCACGATGGCCCACACCGGATCGCAGGCCTTGACAACGTCTTCGAGGACTTGGTTGACGATGTTTTCCTGAAAGATTCCCAGATTGCGGTAGCAGAAGAGATATTCTTTGAGGGATTTGAGCTCCAGGCAGCGCTCGCGGGGCATGTAGCGGATGGTGAGCACGCCGAAATCGGGCAGGCCGGTCTTGGGGCAGACCGAGGTCAGCTCGGGATCGTCGATCTGGATCTCGTAGCCGGGAAACTGGTTCTGCCAGGTCTCGATGGGGGGGAATTTGAAGTCGAGGCCAGCCTTTGCGTGCTCGTCGGTGTAACGGGGAGCGGTCATGGGATTATTCTAGCGGGGTTAGCGGTGCTAGCGGAGTTGGCGGAGCTAGCGAATCAACGGGTCGGCAGCGCAACCCACCCTTTCCGGTCGCCGCGGCGACAACGCGGAAAGGAAGGGGCGCCCGAGTATTCTCCCTGACGGCCGGATCAATCACTTCAAGTTTTCGAGTCTTATATACTGACCTTGGTTAACGGCATGGTTGAAGCAAGAAGGCAAATGAGCCGTACATGGCTCTGGATCGGTGCGGCAGTTGTCCTGATTGCCGTGTTTCTGACGGCGCGGTTCCTGCTGCGGGACCGGTTGCCGGTGCGCGTGGCGCGCGTGGAGCACGAGATGCTGCAGAACACCGTGAGCAACACCGGCCGCGTGGAACCGGTTACGAATTACCAGTTCTATAGCCCGCTTGCCACCACGGTGAAGGCCGTATATGCCCAAGAGGGCGACACGGTTCCTGCGGGCAAGCTGATTTTGAAACTGGACGACGTGGCGGCGCGGGCGCAGGTGGCGAGTGCGGAGAGCGCGGTGAAGACGGCACAGGCCGCGCTGGACGCCGCGACGCACAACGGCACACAAGCCGAGCAGCAGGCGTCTGCCGCCGAGATCGAGCAGGACCGGCTGGCGCGCGACCAGGCGCAACACGATCTGGATGCGCTGACCAAACTGGCCGCGACGGGAGCCGCTGCGCCGGGAGAAGTTGCGGCGGCACGATCGCGGCTGGAGACCGCGCAGGCCAGCTTGAACGCCGCGGAGGAAAGCGCGCGGCACCGCTACTCGCCCGGCGAGATTGCCCGCGCCCAGGCCGCGCTGAACGACGCCGAGGCGGCGCTGGCCGCGGCGCAGCACATCGAAGCACAGACTTCGATCTACGCGCCGATTACGGGAACCATCTACACGCTGGACGCAGCGCCCTCGGAGTACGCCGAGGCCGGAAAGCTGCTGGTGGAAATGGCCGACCTGCACCAGGAGCGCGTGCGCGGCTACTTTGACGAGCCCGACCTGGGCCGCCTGGCGACGGGACAAAAGGTGACGATCCACTGGGACGCGAAGCCGGACCGCGAGTGGCACGGCCACCTCTCCAGGCTGCCGGTGACCGTGGTGACCTACACCACGCGCAACGTGGGCGAGGTGCTGGTGGACCTGGACGGCACGGAAGACGACCTGCTGCCCGACACCAACGTGACGGTGACGGTAACCATCGAAAGCGAGCCGAATGCGCTGAGCATGCCGCGCGAGGCCCTTCACGAACAGAGCGGAAAATATTTTGTCTACAAAGTGGCCGGGGACGAGCTGAAGCGCGTCGACGTGACCATCGGATCGCCGAACCTGACCCAGGTGCCGATTCACTCGGGACTCGCGGAGGGCGACACAGTGGCCACGGGAACCACCAACGGGCAGCCCCTGCAGGAGGGCGTGCCGATCAAGGAAGTGCGGTGAGGCCGAGGGCGCGAAGGGTTTTGTCGGCGGTGGCGCTTCTGGCGATCGCCGCGAGCGGTTTTATGCGCGCGCAGATTCCCGCGGCCACGCTCCAGCAAGCGAACGATGCACTGCAGGCGGGCGAGGCCGACAAGGCGCTGGCTCTGCTGGCGCCGCTGCCCACCCAGGGGCCGGGCGCGGCGGAGGCCGAGAATTTGATCTGCCGCGTGCAATTTACATTGCAACAGTGGGACCTGGCGGTGAAGGCATGCGAGCTGGCGGTGCGCCTGGATGGCACGAGTTCCGTGGATCACATGTGGCTAGGGCGCGCACTGGGCGAAAAGGCCGACCGCGCCTCGTTTCTGTCGGCATATTCGCTGGGCAAGCGCGTGCGCAGCGAGTTCCAGCAGGCCGTCGAACTCGATCCGCACAATGCGGGAGCGCTCTCCGACCTGGGCCAGTTTTACAAGGACGCACCGGGCATTGTGGGCGGCGGCCTGGACAAAGCGGAGGCGATTGCCGCGCAACTGGACAAGGTGAATCCCGCGAAAGCGTACGAGCTGCGCGGAAATATCGCGGTTTCGCGCAAGGATTACGTCACGGCCGAGCAGGACTTCAAGCAGGCGATCGCAGTCAGTCCGCATCCCGCGGAGCAGTGGACGATTCTGGCCAACTTATATCGCGGCCGGCAGCGATGGAGCGATCTGGATGCGGCGATTCACGGTTGTGTGGCGGCGGCGGCGCGCGACAAGCACTCCGGCGTGGGGCTTTATGACGGTGCGGGCATTTTGATCGAGACCAATCGCGATCCTGCGCTGGCCGCAAAGATGCTGGAAGATTATCTTGCGGGCTCGTCGAAGAGCGAAGAGGCTCCGGCATTCATCGCGCGCGTTCGGCTGGGACGGCTGAAGCAGCGGTTGGGCGACGCGGCCGGCGCCGAACGGGAGTTTGCCGCGGCCGCCGCGATGGCGCGCGAATATAATCCGCCCCAGGACGCGAGGCACTAGGATTGCGAACATTGATGCGAAGATCGAGCGTGAGAGCCGCGGACAATTCGCGCACCGCGTGGCGCCTTGCGCTGGCCGGCGTGGTTCTTGCCGCTGCTGCGGCCGTGGCGCCGGCGCAGGTGTCGCTGACCATCGTGGTGGAGCTGGCGCAGAAAAACAGCGCGACGGTGCGGCTGGCGCAGGCCGACGTGCAGAGGGCAGCCGCGCAACTGTCGCAAACCCGCGACGCCTTCATCCCGTCGCTTGCCTTTGGTTCGGGTCTGCCGGCCCTTCGTGAGGTCGGTTTCACGGGCTCTCTGCCTACCATCTGGGACAGCACGATCCAGTCGCTGGTCTTCTCCATGCCGGAGATCCAGTACATTCACGCGGCGCGGGCCGGGTTGCAGTCGGCGCAACTGGCGCTCAAGGATGCGAGCGAACAGGCGGCGCTCGATGCGTCGACGGCTTACATCGAGCTGGACACGGTCGACCGCGAACTGGAAGCCGCGCGCGAGCAGGAACAGGATGCGGCGCGGCTGGTCGGGATCGAGCAGCAACGCGCGGAGGCGGGCGTCGATCCGCTCAGCACGCTCTTGCAGACGCAACTGACGGCGGCGCAACTGAAGCTGAGCCGTCTGCATCTGGAAACCCGCGCCGCCACTCTGGCCACGCAACTGGCCACACTCACGGGATTGCCGGTGGGCTCGATTACTCCCGATCGCGCGAGTATTCCCGAGATTCCGGCGGTGACGGGCGATCGCACGCCGGCGCCCACGCCGGGAGTTCAGGCGGCGCAGGAACTTGCGCTCTCGAGAGAGCGCCGGGCGCGCGGCGATAAACAACACCTGTGGCTGCTACCGGAGATTGGTTTCGGCCTGCAATACAACCGCAACACCACGCTCCTCAACAGCATCGGACAGTACTTTGTCGATCCCAACGGTACCCTTCCCGCCAACAACTTCAGCAGCGGCTTTTCCATCAAGGTTCCTATTATCGATTTCGGCTTGCACGCCAAGTCGCGCGAGTCGGCCGCCGAAGCGCTGCGCGCGCGGGTTGAGGCGGAGCAGGCGCAGCAGCAGAACGATTTGCAGATTGCTGAATTGAGCGCGAGCCTGCGCGAACTGGATGCGTTGGCCGAGATCGCCAGCCTGAAGCAGCAGATTGCCGATGAGCAGTTGAAGAGCGTGGAGGCCGCGTTGGCGTTGGGCAACGGCGCCAGCAGCGGACCGAACCAGCAGCCGCAACTTTCGCCCACGGCCGAGCAGCAGGCGCGCATCGATGAACGGCAGAAGTACGTGGATGCGCTCGACGCGGGGCTGGAGCTGACGAAGGCGCGGCTGGACTTGCTAAGGGCGCTGGGACACATGCAGGATTGGCTGGACGAGCTGCATCCCAAGCCGTAACTAGGGTGAGGTTTCTGGGGGCGGGTGCCGAAATCGCAAACTTGGCGAAAAGCACATTGATTCTGTGAGGGTTATGGACTGCAATGGCCCTCATCTTCCTTGCGAAGATTGCCGCCGAACCGGCCGCGAATCCATCGAACGAATGATCGTGAATGGTAGAATTGGATTGATGCCCATGCCATTGAAAACAATCTTCCTCAACCCTCCCTCCTTTAAGAACTTCGACGGCGGCGCCAGCTCACGTTGGCCGGCAACGCGCGAGATCGAGTCCTACTGGTACCCTGTCTGGCTCACCTATCCGGCCGGCTTGCTCGAGGGTTCGCGGGTGCTCGACGCGCCGCCTCACCACGTCTCCGCCGAGGAGACCATCAACATTTGCAAGGACTACGAGTTCCTTGTGCTGTTCACTTCCACGGTCGGATGGGAGGGCGACCAGCGGCTTGCCGAAGCCATCAAGGCGGCGAATCCGTCGATCCGTATCGCGTTCGTGGGTCCACCGGTGACCACCGATCCCGACCGCGCGCTGAACGAGTGTTCGGCACTGGACTTCATTTGCCGGCGCGAGTTCGATTATTCCGTCGTCGAGTTTGCCAACGGCAAACCGCTGAATGAGATTCTCGGCATCAGCTATAAGGTGGACGGCAAGGTGGTGCACAACCCCGACCGCCCGCAGATTGAAGATCTGGATGCCATGCCGTGGGCAACGAAGATCTACAAGCGCGACATGGATGTGACGCGCTACAACGTGCCGTTCCTGCTGCATCCCTTCATCGCGCTCTACTCCACGCGCGGCTGCCCGGCGCAGTGCACCTTCTGCCTGTGGCCGCAAACACTCTCGGGCCACGCATGGCGCAAGCGCTCCTCAGACGACGTGGCGGCGGAGATGAAGTGGGCCAAGGAGAACTTCCCCGAAGTGAAGGAATTCTTCTTCGACGACGACACCTTCA
>PLSB01000061.1 GCA_003165005.1 Acidobacteriaceae bacterium
CAGTTCATGCGCCTGCAGGACGAACTGGCCGGAACCGAGAATCGCATCAAGGTCTCGCGCGTGCGCTACAACGACGCGGTGCGCGACTACAACACCTTCATCCTGCAGTTCCCCAACAACATCTGGGCGGGGATGGCCGGCTACCACCAGAACAATGCGTACTTCGAGGCCAGCCCGGCCGCGCAGAATGCGCCGGTGGTCAAGTTCTAGAAAAAGCGGAGTTAGCGGGGCTAGCGGAGTTGGCGGAGCTAGTCCGCCCGTAGCCAGCGCAGTCGAGGCGGCTCGCTGAATCGGTGGCGAACCAGAAGCTCTGGCCGTGACCATTTGCAGCTCCGCAAACAAGCGCAAAAGGCCATTCCGCATGCGCGGAATGGCCTCTCGGTCCTGAAGCTTTGCCGGGGCTGCCTACTTGAACGATGCGATGGCGCTGGCCTCGTCGTCGTAGATGTCGAAGACGGTGTAGAGCTTGGTCAGCTGCAGCAGGTCGTGGACCTTCTTGGTCAGCTTGAGCAGTTTGAGAGCTGCGCCCTGATTCTTGACTGTGGTGTAGGCGCTCACCAGTTCACCCAGTCCCGAGCTATCGATATAGTTCACATCACCCAGGTCGAGCAGGATGCTCCGCTGTCCTTTGCCGGTCAGGTCGCGAATGGCGTCGCGCAGTTGCACGCTGCCTTCGCCGAGGGTGATTCGGCCGCTGAGTTCTAAAACAGTGACGCCATCCACTTCACGGGAAGCTATCGAAAGTGCCACGGAAAAATCCTCCTTGTCGCTACTTTGGTTATAGCATTTTTAGGGCGGCCGGGATCGAGGAGAATTCCTCGGCCGGGCCGGCCACAGGCAGAAAAACGACCATCTCGCACGCCGCCCCGCGTGCTACTTCTTTCCTGCTACGGGAGCCAGATGCTTCACCAGCGTCAGCTCCGTCCCGGGATCCAGTTGTCGAAAGTGTACCTCATCCATCAGCGACCGGATGAGGAAGATGCCGCGGCCAGTGCCGCGAAGAAGGTTTTCCTGAGCCAACGGATCGGGTACTTTGCCGGGATCGAAGCCCCGCCCCTGGTCGGCGATGGTAATCACCAGGTCTTTGCCGGTATTTTCCAGCGAAACCTCGATCTGGCGGCCTGGATCGTACTCATTGCCATGCAGCACGGCGTTGATGGCGGCTTCGCGCACGGCCATGGCGATATGAAAGCGCTGGTCCTCGTCGAGACCCGCCTCCGTGGCCAGCCGATCGGCGGCTGTCTCCACCTCTTCCACGCTCTTCATGGTGGAGTTCATCTTGAAGCTCCGCCGTTCTCTGCTGGGTGCGCTCACCGGGCTGTTTGCAGCCTCCGCCGGAGCGGGTGAGGCCATGCCGTCCCCGTCCCCTGAATCTTCTGGAAGTTTCAAGTCTGGATGCGATTGTGTCAAGCAGCGGGAGTGCGGGGCGTCAGGGACTCCACCATTCGACAAGCAGCTGCGCGGCGAATTGCGGCTCCGCCAAGAACCCGCCCCAAGGGTCTACACTCAACCCATGGACACGCACCCCCTGGAAACGCGACCCGAGGAAACGCGAATGGGGCCGCGCATCGCTACCCGCGTCAGCCTGACGGCGATCCTCGGCACGCCGGTGACCGATCCACAGGGGCGCCTATGCGGCAAATTGAAAGACATTGCCGTGACCACGGGTCCGGAAGGCGGCAAGGTGGCCGGCCTGGTGCTCAAAACGCGCACGGGGCTTGCGCTGGTTCCCTCCGAGGAAGTGATGGAGACCCCGGCCGGCACGCTCGAGGTGCGCTCGGCCGAAGTTCTGGCCCCGCTCAAAGAAGAGGGCAATTATCTATTCCTCCAGCAGGACGTGGTCGACCGGCAGATCATCGACATCAACGGCCGCAAGGTGGTCCGCGTGAACGACGTGGACCTGGAGTGGATGGGCCAGGGCGCGGCGCACCTGCTGCGCGTGGCCGAGGTGGAAGTGGGGCTGCGCGGCGCCTTCCGCCGCGTCTTCAAAGGCGTTTTGCCGCGCGAACGGCTTGAATCCGTGTCGCGCAAATTCACTGCGCGCGCCATTCCCTGGGAATTTGTGGACGTCATCGAGCCCGATCCGGCGCGGCGCGTCAGGCTGCGCATCGCGCACGAGCGCCTGGCCGATATTCACCCCTCCGAACTGGCCGACATCCTGGAGGATCTTGCGCCCGCCGAGCGCGAGGCCGTCTTTACCTCGCTCAACGAGGAGGTTGCCGCCGAAACCCTCGAAGAGGTCGAGCCCAAGCTGCAGAAGGCTCTGCTCGAAAAGCTCGACGAGGAGCGCATCGCCGACATCGTGGAAGAGATGGATCCCGGCGCCGCGGCCGACCTGCTCAACGAGCTGCCCGAGGATCAGTCCGACGCCATCCTTGAAGAAATGGAGCCCGAGGAACGGCAGGAGGTCCAGGATCTGCTCGATTTCGACGAGCACTCCGCCGCCGGCTGCATGACCTCGGAGTTTGTTTACTTAGGGATGGATGCTACCGTGGCGCAGGGCGTGGAGGCGCTGCGCAGCTTCGACGGCGACCCGGAGACCGTTACCGAGGTTTATCTGCTCGACGAGAAGCGCGTTCTGCGCGGCGCCGTATCGCTGGCGCGCCTCGTGATGGCGCGTCCCGACACGCATCTCGGCGTTTTGGCCGAGCCTCGCGTGCTCTCCTGCCCGGCCGATATGAAGCAGAACGAACTGGCCGAGATGTTCGACAAGTACAACCTCCACGCCCTTCCCGTTGTCGATCCGCAGGGCCGCATGGTCGGCGTGGTCCAGTCCGAGCACGTCATCAGCTTCCTGCGCGAAAAACTCTGAGACACCTGCATAAAAACTCAATCAAGCGTTGGATTCGTCTGCTTTGAAAGGGCACGGCTTTACAGGCTGCGGAAAAACTGCGGCTTCCCTTTCCTGTTCTCCCGCCACGCGGATTTTTCGCGCCGCAAGCAAGTCTTGCCTGCGGGTTCCTGTTGCTTTTTCGCCCCTGGAAGCTATTTTTGCAGCTTCCAGGCACACTTCGGCCCTAACCGCCCAGCGCTTCAATCGGTATCAGTCTCCGCATGCGCACCAGATTATGCGCCACGATGGTTAGCCGATAAAACCAATCCACCCGATCCAGCCCGCGCAGCTTCACTTGGCGCAACGGCCGGTCCAGCTTTGACCAGCCGAAGACCCGCTCGATCAGCTTGCGCTTGCGCTGACTGATCGTCCGCCGTGCGTCTTGCCGCTCCTCGTCTGTCAAGCTGTTCTTGCCCATATTGCTTCCGCCCTGCGTGTACTCGCTGATGTGCGGCGCCACCTCGCGATCACGAAGATCCTGAACAAACTTTTCGTCCTGATACTGCGTGTCAGCTCCCAGCGTGATCTTCTCCTCAGGGTTGCGTTTATCCTTCCCCTCCACCGTCAGGTCCAGCATCCTGAGCGCCGCCTCACGCTCGGCTACCGTCGCCGCCAGCGTGGCCTCGGCCGACACCGCCAGCCCGTTGCGGTTCTCGATCAGCGCGTGGCCCTGATAACTCGGAACGGCCTTGTCTGCCGACGCCTTCTTGTACAAACGCGCATCCGGGTCGGTTGTCGATTCCACCTTGTCGCGCAACAGCAACCCGCCTTTGCTGCCAGTGCCGGAGCCGGGTGCCGTTGGATCGGAGTTCTCCTTGAAGCTGCGCGCCGCGGCCCAGGCCTCCCACCCCACGGACGAAGACCTGTCCGTGGGGACCCCGGCCTGAATCAGCGTGCCGTCCACCGTGAAGTGTTCCTCGCTCAACAAGTCATGCTCCCGCGCCTCGACCAAAACCGACTCCAGCAACCGCTGGCTCACCGCGCCTGCAATCAGCCGCTCCCGGTTCTTGGTGAACACCGTCACGTCCCACACCGGGTCGTCCATCTCCAGGCCCACAAACTCCGGGGTCCCCGGCGACAGGTCTTCGTCGCTGGGGTGGAAACTCCGGGGTCCCCGGCGACAGGTCTTCGTCGCTGGGGTGGAAACCAGCGAAACAGCAGGTCGTAATGCATCCGCTCCATCAGTTGCCGCTCGCTGCGGACAGAAAACAAAATCATCAAAAGCGTGGCCTGCAAAAGCCGCTCCGGCGCAATCGAGGGCCGGCCAGTGTCCGAGTAAAGCTTCTCCAACTCGCCATCCATCCGCTCCTGCGCCCGGTCCACCAGCACCCGAATCTGCCGCGCCGGGTGGTCGGCTGGAATCCGCTGCTCCAACGCTATATAGCTGAACATCGCCGCCTGCTTCTGATCGTCTCCACGCATACTTCCTTCTTAAGGCATCTCCCTGTGGAGAAACAGTGATCAACTGGAGACTTTTTCCGCAGCCTGTTTAGCCGTGCCCTTTCAAAACGGCAGCATGGATAGAGTTTTTCCGCAAGCTGAATAGGCCAGGGACTTTCTCATTTATTTCCAAATCTTCCCGGACGACGGTCGGAGATAGCGGGGGACAACTTCAAAGCCTGCTCGCTCGATTTTGGAAGTCACGGCAACTAGCTGCGTTTCGCTCGCCGCAAAAAAGGTGATGTATTCGTCGTGGTCGGCATAAATAGCGAACGCAGTAGGAACTGGAACGAAGAGAAAGTCAATGCAATCTCTCAGCACTGCATCTAGCAGCTTCGCAATGCTGTCCTTGCCCTCCACGACAAGACGGAACCGCCAGGGATCTTCCACGAGGATGGTGTGATCAGCAAGGAGTTCGAGCAAATGCAGCGGTTCAAACACTACTTGGTCTGTAGCGAGGAAGCCTCTCTCGAACGGGAAGGGCATCAACACAGTTGCCAGAAATCGGCGGAGGTCCTTTAGCGGTGTAACGAATGTTTGCTGAACGCTCCCTGGATTGGCGCGATAACGTTCGATTTCACTGTCGGCTTCTCTTAAAACGGAAAGCATGAGATGAAGCTTACCCTAACGGCCGGACTTTCCTGGCCAGCCTTTCTTGCAGCGCCACCAGCGTTCCCGCCGGCAAGGCTGCTTGAAGGCCTCCGCCGGCAACTCGCGCTCCGAGTCCCAGTTCTTCGGCTGGCAGATGCAGCAGGGCTCCGCGGCGAGCGGGACGCCCGTCAGCGTTTACGCCCGAGTCCGCGATCCGCATCGTGAATAAACCCGGAGGCAATCGCCAGCAGCAGGAACACCATCCCAAAGGCAAGCAGAGACCAGCAAGTGTGAAGCACCTTTATAGGGTCGTTCACACCGGGCACGTACCCGAAGATCGCAATCTCAAGAGCGATGAGGCTCGGCAGCACGAAACCGCCCAGGAGCCATAACCACGACATTCCGAGCGCCCGGAGAAAATGCTCAGGGAGAGATCTCCCGAGCCAGGTCAGCGGTTTGTCGATACGTGTCGAGACCGCCCAGGCCAAGGTAAAGTAAACGATCTGCGCCAAACCTCCGCCCGACAGAAAGAGCAGGATGAAAAGCAGAAGGAAGATTGTGCTGCCGTATTTTCTCTGGACAAAACCAACCGACCAGACGGCGATCAGGAGGCTGATTGCAATCGAGGCGATTCCGGACAATAGGAAATTGGGGATAAGAGTGAGGGCGTCTTCGGTGCCATAGGCCCACATCCGATTTTGCGCTCCGATGGCTTGAACGATGAGGCCGTGGGTTGGCGCATACCCCTGCAGGGTCTCGAAAAAGCCATGATCGATACCGGCGAGCGCGAAGAGAACTCCAAGCGTCGCAACGATGAAGCGTGTGGCATTGAGTTCGCGCGGGAGGGAGTTGCGGATTGACGCAGAATTCTCATGAGTCACTTGGCTCACCCATGGTTGCAGCTTTCAATACGAATCTGCGGCGTTCGTTGTTCCAATTCCGTTTACAGCCCCACCAGCGTTCCCTGCAGCGTTGCTTGTTTGAAGGCTTCGGCGTCTGCTCGCGCACCGGGTCCCAGTTCTTCGGCTGGTAGATGCAGCAGGGCTCTGCGGCGAGCGGGTCGCCGGTGAGCGAATAAGCCCGCGCCCGCGACCCTCCGCAAACGCGAGAATATGTCCTGGTCTTGGAGATTCAGTACAATTCTTGAGAGGAACGCAATCTCCGCGGGCCGAAGGGAACCACAATCCAACGGCCCTCATGTTCCAATCCGCATCTGAGCAGACCAGAGCCTCTGCCGATTGGCTCAGAAGGAAAGATGAGATGAGGAAACCACTGATGTCCGCACGAAATGCATTGCTCCTATGCGCGATTACAAGTGCTTCGATGTTGGCTGGATGCAACGGATTTTGGAATCCTCCTCAGGGCTCGACCGCGAGTACGACGACCTTGACGTCTTCACCGACCTCGCCGGCTGTGAACGCAAGCGTCACGCTCACCGCCACGATTTCTCCTTCGGCGGCAACTGGCATGGTAACGTTCTATAACGGTTCCAAGTCGCTCGGCACGGGAACGCTGAGTTCGGGAACGGCCACGCTAAAGACCTCGTTTTCGACCGCGGGAACGCTCTCTCTCACGGCAACTTATGGCGGCGATTCCAACTATGCGTCGAGCACGTCAAGCGCCTTGAGCATCACCGTCACGGGTGAGACGGCCTCGACAACGACCCTGACCCCTTCATCCCTTTCTCCGGCGCTTGGGGCGAGTGTCAATCTCTCCGCGAGTGTTTCGCCCTCGTCAGCCACGGGCACTGTCGCTTTCTCTAACGGCTCGACGGCGCTCGGCACGCAGACGTTAAGCGCGGGGACGGCGGCCATTTCCACGTCATTCTGGGCCCCAGGCGATCAGTCCATCACCGCCTTCTACAGCGGCGACACCTCCTATGCGGGGAGCACCTCGAACGAGGTTACGATCAATGTGGGACCGCACGGCTCGACGCCGTCGAGCGTTTCCCTGAGCGCCCCGTCAAGCAGCGTGAACGCGGGAAACACCGTGGTTCTGACGGCAGCCATAACCCCGGCTTCCGCCACCGGGCAGATCACCTTCCTTGACGGCACGACGGTGCTCGGAACCGCGCTGCTTAGTTCCGGAACAGCGGCGTTCACGCAGGGATTCTCTACGACGGGCAGCCACTCATTGACGGCGCAGTACAGCGGCGATCCCACTTACGAACCCGCCACTTCTGGCGCCTTCACGCTCACCGTAAACTGAGCAGTCCCGGCTGCGTCATCGAACGCGTTTCTTCGGAATGGAATGCGCTGGCTGTCGCCTCGCGCTCCGGGTCCCAGTTCTTCGGCTGGTAGATGCAGCAGGGCTCTGCGGCGAGCGGATCGCCGGTGAGCGCGTAGGCCCGGGCGCGCGAGCCTCCGCAGATCTCCTTGTACTCGCAGGCGCCGCACTTGCCTTCCAGGCGCTTGGTGTCGCGCAGCGCCTTGAAGATTGGCGCGTTGCGGTAGATTTCGCCGAGCGGCGTTTCGCGAATGTTGCCCGCGTGGATGGGCAGGAAGCCGCTGGGATAGACGTTGCCCACGTGCGAGATGAAGACGAATCCTTTGCCGTCGTTGACGCGGCGCGNNGCGGTGGGCGCGCCGGGCTCGTAGGAAGCTGCGTCGTGGACCGTGGGCCGTGAACCGTGGGCGCCGGGATAGCCGTGCCCCATCTTTCTCTCTTCCAGGTTGTGCTGCAACAAGTAGCGGCGGTAGTGCATGGCTTCAGTGGTCTTGATCTGGAAGCTGACGCGGTGCGAGAGCTCGTAGATCTTGCCGAAGACCTGCTCGAACTCCTCGCCGCTCAGCAGATCGTCCAGTTGCCCGCGTCCCACCGGAACCAGGAAAAACACGTTCCACATCACGATGGCGAGCTTTTCGAAGAGATTGCACAGGTTGTCGAGATCGTTGGCGTTGTGGCGGCTAATGGTGGAGTGCACCTGGATGGGAATGCCGGCCTCGTTGGCCCACTCGATGGCCTGAATCGTCCGCGCCCATGCGCCGGGCAGGCCGCGAAAGGCGTCGTGAATCTCGGGGCTCGAGCCGTCGAGCGAGATGGCGAGCCGGACGACGCCCGCCTCTTTCATCTTGAAGATCTGTTCGCGGGTCAAGAGCGGCGTGGCGCTGGGCGTCACGGCCACTTGCACGCCCTTGCCGGCGGCGTAGCGGATCAGCTCGAAGACATCTTTCCGCTTCAATGGATCGCCGCCCGTGAAGACGAAGATGGGAATATGCATGTCGGCGATCTGGTCGATCAATGCCCGGCCTTCCTCGTGGGTCAACTCGTCGGGGTGCGGAATGGGCTGGGCGGCGGCGCGGCAGTGCTTGCAGGCCAGGTCGCAGGACTGCGTGACCTCCCAGATGGCAAGGAACGGCGATTCGTCGTAATCGATCCCGCCGCGGGCGGGAATGTTGTGCATCGGCTGCATCGTCACGGGGACCTCCTGGGGATCGGGGGCGTCGGACGCCTGGGGTGGGACGGCCTCGGGCTCGAAATTCTCCGGGGCGTCAACACAACTCTTCAGCGCCCCAAGCCGAAAACCGCTTCCGGCGACCCGGCTCCACTCCAGAAGAGCAGTTTTGCGGCCGACCGGGCTGTGATTCAGATCACTTTATGCACCCAAATTGGAACGTTACCTGCGGCACTAGACAAATTTGGGAATCGGGACCACAATCATTTCACTGGTTGCCAAATTCGCCCATTTTGCATCTTATAGTGGCGAAAGCAGGAAGAAATTCATTAGGCTCAGACGTCCGGATCGGACCGGGTGAGACTTGTCACCCGGCGATGTGCGGCGAAACACCGCTAAACCTCAGCAGATCTGCGATCATTTGAACGCCTGGAAGGAGGTTCTTATGGCCGCCTTATTAAAGTCAGGTTGGAGCAAACCCTCCACCATCCTCTTTGCCGCCGAGATACCGACCAACCAGAAGGCTTTCGCATTCGCTCTGGCACAGGCCAAGGAGTTTGGTTCGGATCTCATCCTCTTCCACGTCTATGACACACTGGCCGTGGCCGCGTCTGAGGCCTCCGCCGTCCGTTACTACGACTACGCCGAGGCTGCGCAGGATGAAAAGCAGCATCTGGAGCCTCTGGCGCGAGCGGTCCGCGAAGCTGGCCTGCGTTGCGAGGTTGTGGTGCGGCCGGGACTGCCGGCAGACGAAATTCTTGCCTTTGCGCACGAGCGCCAAATCGACCGCATTGTGATGGGAACGCACTCTCCGGGTCCCATCGGCAAGCTGCTGGTGGGTTCGGTGGCCGAGGCGGTTTTGCGCACCGCCAATGTGCCGGTTTACATCGTCGGCCCCGAAGTGATCGACGGCAGCTATCGCAACTTTGCTACGCGCACCATTCTCTGCGCGGTCAGCCTGCACGAAGCCAGCACCGTGGTGGCCGCCTATGCGGCCGAGTTGGCCGCGCAACATGGCGCGCGCCTCGTCCTGCAACACATCATCCGCCCCCAGGAACGCGAGGAGTTTCTTGCCGGCCGCTCGCTCGATGAAGTGGAAGCCGATATGCTTGCGCTGGTTCCCACCCGGCTGCAGGGCCAGGTGCCGATCCAGAGCATTGTGGTGCCCGGCGATCCCACCGAGGAGCTGCTCTACCAGAGCCACGCGCAGCAGGCCGACATCATCGTTCTCGGCGCGCAGGGCGCATCGGCTTTTGCGGCAATCACCCGGCATGGCGTGGTCTATAAGATCCTGGCCCATGCCTACTGCCCGGTCATCACGCTCTCGCCCGTGGTTCTGGCCGAGAGCGGCTCGAGATCGGAGAATCTGCGCCCCGCTGAGGCGTACTTGGCTGGCGTCTTTTAGAGCGCAACGGGCCGCAGTGCCGGATTCCGACAAGGTCGCCAGGAAAAAGCTTTTGTTTCCCAGGGCTCGTTGACGGGCCGTAGCGTGGGCGTTCGCGTCCGCACGCTTCTTTAACAATTCTTGAATTCTGCACGCCTTTTCACTCCCTCGGCCGGACGGCGTTGGAGCCGCGCATTGCGATTGCGCTATACTTTTGGCAGCGGGCGGCCTCGAACTGGCATCGCCCGTCGAGCGAGGTGCGTCTTCCACAGCGACTCCCTCATGGCCGCGACTCAGGTTCCGACCTCCGAAACCACGCGCTGGCGCGCCGTGGCTCGTGTGCTTCGAAGTCCTTTGGATAGTTTGAGTTGCACACTTCTCCCCGCCTCCTGTGCTCTTTGCGGCTCGCCCCTGCCGCGGCTTTCTTCCGTGCCAATTTGCGACCTCTGCTGGATGGAATTCCCCCTCCAGACTGGGCCTGTCTGTTTCTGCTGCGGCAACGCGCTTGGCTCACTCTCAACTGCTGCCGGCCCCGTGCTTTGCCGCGCATGCCGCCTTGCGCCGCCGCCGTTTATCCGCGCCGCTTCCTATGGCATTTATCAGGGCCGCATGCGCGAGGCCATTCATGCGCTCAAGTACGACCGGCTCCATGGGGTGTCGACCGGGCTGGGCCGCATGCTGGCCGAAGCCATCGCGCAACTGGCCGGCGAAGCCCCTGAGGAGATGCTGGTCGTGCCGGTGCCGCTGCACGCTTCAAAGTACGCGCAACGCGGATTCAACCAGTCGCGCTCGCTCGCCCGCGCCGCGCTCAAGTTTCTGCGCAAGAGCCATCCCGCGTGGCGGCTCACGCTGGCTTCGAGCACCCTCCTGCGGCAACGCGCCACGGAAACTCAGGCCGGGCTCAATCCGCATGAGCGGCGGCGGAATGTGCGCGGCGCATTCGCGGTCTCGGATCCCGTACGCGTGGCGGCGCAGAACGTTCTCATCATCGACGACATTTTGACCACGGGAGCCACGGCGCGCGCCGCGGCCCGGGCGCTGGTCGAGGCCGGCGCCGCATCCGTCTGGGTGGCCACGCTGGCGCGCGCGCAGCGCGGCGAAAGATTTTTTGACACGGAGGAAGAAGCTCCGCTCAGCGGCGCGTTGCCGGAGGCGGAATCGCAGGCAGCACGTTCCAGCACCAACGGGGCGGCCATGCCGGCTTTTTAGCATGCCATCTTTTCAGCCCAGGGGGAGAGAGATGTCGTTGGGGAAGGCCATGATTCACGCGCGCAAGCAGAAGGCGATCGCCAAGGCCGTGGTGCTGGCAGGCGGTCACGAGAACCTGCCGTACGCACACGCCCACATCCTGCAGATGCCGGTGCTGGTGCTCAATGCCTCCTATGAGCCCATCAACATCTGTGGCGCGCGCCGCGCCCTGGTGCTGGTGCTCAAAGGCATTGCGCGCACTGAGGAGGAGCACGGCCTCTCGCTGCACGCGCAGCGCACCATCATCGCCATGCCCTCGGTGATTCGTCTTCTTGAATACCGCCGCATCCCCCACCAGACCCGCGCCCTTTCGCGCAAGAACATCCTGCTGCGCGACCGCAACACCTGCCAGTACTGCGGCGAAGCCTACCCTCCCGGCGAGCTCACGCTCGACCACGTTGTCCCGCGCTCCCGCGGCGGCAACTCCACGTGGGAGAATCTCGTCGCCTGCTGCCACGAATGCAACCGCCAAAAGGGCAACCGCCTGCTCAGCGAGATCGACGACATGATCCTGCTGCGCGAGCCCAAGCCTTTCTCGCTGCACACCAGCCGCCAGATCATGCGCATGTTAGGCCGCAGCGACGACCGCTGGCGGAAATATTTGTTCTATTAAGCTGCATCGACTCGTAGCGGCAAGTTGAGGGAAAGAATCTTAAGTGTCATCCTGAGCGAAGCGCGTTTGGGGCCCCATGATTGTCACGCAATCATGGGGTAAGCGAAGCCGAAGGATCTGCGGTTGCTTTTAAACCATCCGGATTGCACGCAAGGGTCGCCCAAAAGGCTGTACCTCGATGTCGATACGACCTGGGTGACGATATTTGCCAGTTCCGAGCCCCTGTGCCCCGGAGGGGCAATCGACAATAGCCCAGGGTGAAGCGTACCTACCCCATCGACGCTTTTGTCGATGGGGTGGCGGCGAAACCCTGGGAACGCGGCCCAAAAAAAACATTTGCGCCCCGGAGGGCCGCGGCGAAACGAACCCGACAACTTTCGGCAGACCGATCTGATTCGTCACGGTAAAATGGTGCGGCGCGGCAAGCGCTGCCCGCAGAAGACTCCAACGAAGAAGTTGGTGTCTTTGCGATTGTCTCCAGAGGTAATCGACCACTTCAAATCCGCAGGTCCGGGATGGCAAACACGGATTGATGGCGCGTCGAAGGAGTCGATTAGAAAAAGGGCGTAAATAAGGCCCTCATAATTCCGGAACGCGCAGGTTGTCGTTTTGCGCAAAGCCGCGTTGGAGTTCCAAGCGATTCTCGGGCGTGTCGGCCAGAACACCGCAGTGCTCCAACGATATTCCCGGCGTTCCGTCGATGAACGGAGGCCGCGCCTCAAAACCGGAATATGGATACCGCACGAGCACGAAGTACCGCTTGCCTATTTCCACCCACTCCGGCGCCTCGAATGGCGGGTAGTTCGACCGTCCCGAGTCCGGCAATACCTCCATGACGGATCCGCTCGGCCATGGAGTTTCGCCTTTCAGCGTCTCAAGCAGCCGCGCATGCGCGACCTCATAGGGGTAACCATCGAACTTGCTCTTCTCTGTCGTCGCCGACCGCACCTCAACTGTGTAAACCGCTACCGCGTCGCGCCCTAATGCCCACACCGGCGTCGCGCAAGCTGTCGGCGGACCCTTCACCGGCTCCGGCAACGCCGGGTCTCCGTCAAGCCAGTAAAGATGCCATGGCTTAGACGCCGGAAGAATGTCTTCGACGCGGGTACATGGGCGCCATCGTGTGAGGCACGACAAATCGAATGCGGTCAGCCTGCGGACTTCATCCTGCGCCGTCGCGGTCGAATAGGTAACCTCGACAGACATGCAGATTTCGCAGCCCCCGGGCCGGCCGCCTTTGTAATAGGGATGCTCCGCAAGCTGAGCGTCGTCGCCAAGAATCCAGTGACTATGACGCGACTGGGCCTCTCGATTCAAAGACGCGCGGCTTTGCGCGTACGCAATCAGCTCGTATCCCGGGTCGTCTCTCTTAAGCGAACGGGGAGGAACATCGACATTCATAGCGAGAAAAGTGCGCCAAATCGTTCCATCCTGAACAATGAAACCCGTCTCAAATATGCCAATTCTTCCGCCCAGCCAGCGGTATATTGGCGAAGTAAAGAAGGGCCAAGTAACTTTGTGAAACCAGCTTTCTTGCTCAGGCTGAGAGCCGAATCCGCTCAGGTCGCTAAGAACGATGGTGTACTTGCAATTGGTCCATGTACACGAGCCTTCGTAGTGGCCCCAAGCCCCCCAGCGATGCATCAGAGTTTGCGCCTGCGCCCATGGTGTCTTATGGAACTCGATGGACTGCATGTCGGTGAGGAGATGTTCGGCGCGGTAACGAAACACACGCTGTTGAATGGGAACCGCGACCGTGGCGCATACGATCAAGGCGAGTAGCGTTGCCGTCGTCCAGACAAGGACGCGAAGAACGATGCGGAAGCGGGTCATTGCTGGATTAGACACCGCGTATAGGGCAAATGTTCCTCGCCGCGGAGAAGCGTGGCGAGCGGCCCATTTAAACTAGATAAGTTATGGCCACCCTGAAAGCCGTGCGCGGGACGCGGGATCTGTTGCCTCCGGAGACGGAGCTGTGGAACCGCATTGAGGCGACGGCGCGGAAGGTATTTGCCCGCTACCACTTCGGCGAGATTCGCACGCCCATCTTCGAGGACACAGGGCTCTTTGCCCGCAGCGTAGGCGAAGAAACCGACATCGTCTCGAAGGAGATGTACACGTGGGAAGATCGTGCGCGGGCGCAGAGTGAGAAATCGCAATCGCTGACGCTGCGGCCCGAAAACACAGCCGGGGTGGTGCGCGCCTACATCGAGCACAAGCTGGGCGAGAGCGGGCTGTTGCAGAAGCTCTACTACATCGGCCCGCAGTTCCGCCGCGAACGGCCGCAGAAGGGCCGCTACAGGCAGTTCTGGCAGATCGGCGCGGAGGTGATCGGCCCTCCTTCCGCCGGCAGCGAGAGTCCGCTGCGCGATGCGGAAGTCTTAGAAATGCTTGCCACGCTGCTCGATGAATTGCACATCGAGGGATGGACGCTGGAGCTGAATTCCGTTGGGTCTTCCGCCGACCGGGCGAGATATAACGACGTGTTGCGCGCCGCGCTAATCCCTGTCGCGCCGAGGATATGTGCAGACTGCCAAAGACGGGCGGTCACGAATCCCCTGCGCGTGCTGGACTGCAAGGTGCATGAGGATCAGGCGATCATCGATTCGCTGCCCAAGATCACCGATTCTCTTGACCAGGAGTCGAAGGACCATTTTGCAGCCGTGACTGCGGCGCTCGATGCCGCTGGCGTCGCCTACAAGCTGAATCCGCGGCTGGTGCGCGGACTCGATTACTACACACGGACGACCTTCGAATTCACGCATGGAGGATTGGGTGCGCAGAATGCGCTGCTCGGCGGCGGCCGCTACGACGGCCTGAGCGAGGCCATAGGCGGACCCAAGGCGCCTGGGATTGGTTTTGCGATGGGGCTGGACCGGCTGGTGCTGACGCTGCAATCCACAGAACCCGACCAAAAGGCCGCCGCACCGCGGGGGGTCGATGCTTACATCGCTCCGCTTGGCGAGAAGTTGAACGCGGCGGCGCTGGTTCTGGCGCGCGAGTTGCGCCGCGCGGGCTTGAGCGTCGAGTTGGGCGACGGCAGTTTCCGGTTGAGGAAGTCCTTCGAGGCCGCCGACAAGGTGGCGCGGCGCATCGTGATCCTGGGCGAAGACGAACTCCAATCCGGTATTCTGACAGTGAAGGACTTTGCCAGCGGCGTACAGACGAAGGTTCCGCGCGCGAAGCTTGCTGCGATGCTGGCGAAGTGATCCGAGAGCCGGTTTAAGGGTGTTCGGTTCCCACCCTTGCGACAGAAGGAAGTCGCAAGGATGGGGCACGGGGGCATTGTTGGCGCTGGCGATAAAAGGCCACCGCAGATCCTTCGACTCCCGTCGCTCGGCGACCTCCGCTCAGGATGACAGTTCTGGAGGAATGCGAAGCTGTCGATCCGCTGTGAGCGAGTAAAGGAACAGGTATTGTGCTCGACTTTTTAGGCAATCTGGAACGGACGCATCTTTGCGGCGAGTTGCGCGCCGCCGACGCCGGCAAGCAAGTGGTGCTGATGGGCTGGGTGAACCGCCGCCGCGACCACGGCAATCTGATCTTTCTCGACCTGCGCGACCGCTCCGGCATCGCGCAGGTGGTGCTGGACCACGATCTGACGCCCGAAGGCCACGCGAAGGGCGAACAGGTGCGGCCGGAATATGTTGTTGCCGCGGTGGGCAAGGTCAGGCTCCGCTCGCAAGACGCCATCAATCCTAAAATGCCCACCGGCGAGATCGAGATTGAGGCCAGCGAGTTGCTGGTGCTGAACGACGCGCGCCTGGCGCCGTTTTCGCCCTCAGAGGAAGCGATCCAGAACGAAGAAGTACGCCTGAAGTACCGCTACATAGACCTGCGCCGTGCCGAGATGCAGCACAACTTCCGCCTGCGCCACGAGATCACGCTGGCCATTCGCGAGAGCCTGAGCCAGCAGGGCTTTCTCGAGATCGAAACGCCGATCCTGACCAAGTCGACGCCCGAGGGCGCGCGCGATTTTCTGGTTCCCTCGCGCGTGCATCCCGGCGAGTTCTACGCGCTGCCGCAGTCGCCGCAGATCTTCAAACAGATTCTGATGATTTCGGGCTTCGACCGCTACTTCCAAATCGCCCGCTGTTTCCGCGACGAGGATCTGCGCGCCGACCGCCAGCTCGAGTTCACACAGGTGGATCTGGAGATGAGTTTTCCGCGCCAGGAAACGGTCTTCGGCGTGGTCGAACAATTTCTCAAAGCCGCGTTTGCCGCGGCCGGCGTCGATCTGCCGATTCCGTTCCCGAGGATCAGCTACGACGAATCGCTGCGCCAGTACGGCACCGACAAGCCCGATCTGCGCCTTCCCGGACTCACCGACGTGCGCGCGGCGTTCACCGGCGAAGCGTTGGCCACGCTGCAGATCGATGCATCATTGCCGATTGTCGCGCTGCGCATTCCCTGCGTGGGCGAGCTTAGCCGCAAGGAGCGCGAGGACAATCATCCGCTCTTCGATTTGAAGAAGGGCGCGAAGTTCATCGACGATTTCAAGCGGCTGGCCAAGGGCTTTCCCGAGGCGGCCACGAAGGTGCGCGAGCTGGCCGGTGCGGCCGACGAGGATTTCGTCATCGTTGTGGCCGGCGATCCGGCGCATCACATTAAGGCCAGCGACACCAAGTTTCCCGGAAGGCTTTCCGAGCGCGAGATCAATGTGTACGCGGCGGCCGGCAACTTCCGCGCCGAGCTGGCGAAGAAGTACGCCGGCAAGCACGGTGCGTTCCAGATCACAGACGATGTCGTCCAAAAGGCTGCTGCGCGCAGCGCGGAGTCGGCCCCGGCAGGTTCAGCCCCGGCAGGTCTGGCGTTGATCGATGGCAGCCAAGCCTTCCATCCCATGTGGCTCACCGATTTCCCGATGTTCGAGTACGAACTGGCCACGGGGAAGTGGGTTCCGGCGCACCATCCGTTCACCGCGCCCTACGACGCCGATATGAAGAATCTTGTGGCCGATCCGGCCAGCGTGCGCGCCAACTGCTACGACTTGGCATTGAACGGGCTCGAACTGGGATCGGGATCGATCCGCATTCATCGCAAGGATGTGCAGCAGGTGATTTTTTCCTCGCTTGGGATCGGCGAGGCGGAAGCGAAAGCAAGATTTGGGTTCTTCCTGGACGCGCTGGAGTACGGCACGCCGCCGCATGGCGGCATTGCGCTGGGCCTCGACCGCATCGTGATGTTGCTGGCCGGCGCGGCCAACCTGCGCGAAGTGATCGCATTCCCCAAGACGGCCAAGGCCATCGACCTGATGGCCGAAGCGCCCACGCCGGTGAGCGAGCAGCAGATGAAAGAGCTGCACATTCGCGTGGCGCTCAAGAGCTGAGGGCGCAGGCCAAGGGGCCATTGTCAGTTCGCACTCATGCCAAGATGCTGCAATAAGCTCGAAAAACAGCCGGGGATTTGTGCGTTCCATTGCGACCAGTTATGGCCGCCGGGCTCGGTGTAGAACTCGTATTCGATCCCGTGCCGTTTGAGGACTGCCGCGAATTGCCGGTTTGGCGCGAGTAGCGGTTCTTGCTGACCTGCGGTCAGATAGATGAACGGCGTGGCTTGGACGTTAGCGGTTCGAATGAGAGTTGAAGGATCGCGCGCGGCACGTTCTTTGCTGCCAGCTGGTCCGAAGATGGTTCTGAATTTCCACCATTGGCCGAGACGCCGGACGTTGTAGTGCCGGAAGGGTACGTCGATCGATGGGCTCAGAGCGGCCACAAAAATGAACAGCTCCGGGTGCGAGAACGCGTACTTCACGGCCGCGAAGCCTCCCATCGAAATCCCGACAATTGCACGACCGGCGCGGTCTGTTCTCGCCGGGAAGCGGCGCTCGACATCGGCAATTATTGACTCCTGCATAAATAATGCTATAATGGGTATTGAGGATCAGAATACCTATGCCCCGGCTGAAGGGAAGCGCCGGTCTTCTGGAGGACCGGCGGAGACGCGCGTTGG
>PLSB01000075.1 GCA_003165005.1 Acidobacteriaceae bacterium
CACTTAAATTGAAAATGCTCTAGTCCCTAGTCCCTGGTTTTATCCGCTTGGCTTCTTCTTCGCCGTCGAGCACGCGGAAGACGCCTTCGGCGAGTGCTTGCAGTTCGTCCTCGCCGGGGTACACTTTGACGGGCGCGATCCACTCCACATATTCGCGCAATCGCGCGACCGCGCGCTCCGAATGCGCCATGCCGCCGGTTACGAGCACTGCGTCGACTTTGCCCTGGAGCACGGCGGCCATGGCGCCGGCTTCTTTTGCGATTTGGTAGATCATGGCCTCGAAGACGGCCGCGGCCTTCGGCTGGCCAGTCTCGGGGTCGCCCGCGCCGCTATCCCCGGAGTCGATGCGACGTTCCACTTCGATCAGGTCGCGCGTGCCCAGATACGCGTAGAGGCCGCCATCGCCAAAGACGTGCCGGTCGAGCTCGGCCGCCGTCATCGTGCCGCTGCAGCAAAGCTTCACGAGCGCGCGCACCGGCAGCGATCCCGTGCGGTCCGGTCCGAAGGGGCCTTCCTCGATGGAGTTGCTGTCGATCATGCGGCCTCCGCGGTGCGCCGAGACGGTGACGCCGCTGCCCATGTGAATCACGATCAGGCCGAGCGATGCGTAACTGCGGCCCAGCGAGCGCGCGTAGCGCCTGGCCACGGCTTTGGTATTGAGCGAGTGGCCGACATAGCTGCGCTCGACCAAGGGCGAACCGGAGAAGCGCGCAGAGGGCTGCCACTCGTCCGCCGTCACGGGGTCGACGATGTAGGCATTGACGCCGGCCGCCTGGGCAAAGCGCAGGGCCAGGACCGCGCCAAGATTCGATGCGTGCTCGCCGCGCCGCGCCAGGCGCAACTCCTCGACCATGGCGTCGTCGACCAGATAAGTGCCGCACTCCATCGGCGGCAGCAGACCGCCGCGCCCCGCCACCGCTATCCACAGCTCCGCTGTTTTACTTTTTGGAGTAGATTCTGCAGCTGCCGGCGCTCCCTCGATCGGCTCCGCCCCTTTACCTTTTGGAGTGAATCCTGCTTCAAGCAGCGACTTTTCGATCAGCTCCCCGCGGTAGGCGAGCCGGTCCAGCATCGGCCGCCCCTTGAAGCGCTGGATCTCGTCGTCGCCATGATGAATGTTGCGCGCCAGCACCTGGCCCGCGCGCGTAAAGATGCCGAACTTGGTGGAGGTGGTTCCGGGATTGATGGCCAGAACCTGTCCGCACTCTTGGCCCATGCCTCACCTCACGCGCCCAACAGTGTACCTGAGCGTAAAAGCGGCAGGCTGTGACGGCGCACGAAGTTCGAGGGCCGCCGTGCAAAGAGGAAAGTCGTAGGCCCCGAAGGTTTCCGCTGGCTCGCGCGTGATGGATGCGGCCCGATGGCGTGAGACCGTGCATTCCCATCTATACCTCTAGGCCGTATCGGCATATAAGTACAGCCCTGATGGCGACTTTCGCGTGCCATGCGTGCGGTTCAAAGACAACCGCAAATCCTTCGGCACCGATTACCCCATGATTGCGTGGCAATCATGGGGCCCCGAACGCGCTCCGCTCAGGATGACAAATTGAATTCGACAACTTAGCCGAATGCTCTATGTCGATTCAGCCTAATACTACAGTTGTGCTTCGCTGTGATTTAGCAAAAAGACAAGGGCCCGGGCCTAAAGGCCCCCATTTTCCGCGGATTTTTCAGGGGCCTGAAGGCCCCTGCTCCCTCGGCAAAAACCTATCTGCAACTGCAGTACTAAAGAGACGCGGAAAAGGATGGGGCACGGTGGCAGTGTTTTGTTGCCGGAGCGATCGGCGCAATGCTACTGCGGAGCGACCAGTTGATGCGCGATGGCGAATAAAGCGAGCTCGAGGCGCGTGGAGACGCCGGTCTTGTCGAAGATGTTGGAGAGATGGCGCTTGACGGTCTCTTCGCTGAGGGTGAACTGCTTGGCGATGTCGCGGTTGGAGCAGCCCTCGACGATGCAGCCGACAACTTCAAGCTCGCGCGGGGTGAGGCCGTAGGTCTTGCGCTGCGGCGTGGCGGCCTGCTGCATCAGGTCGTGCAAAGCGGTGACGAGATTGACCACGCGCTTGCCGCCGATCCAGTAGTCGCCGCTGTGGACGGTGCGAATGGCGGTTTGCAGGTGGTTGGCCAGCGCGTCTTTGTGCACGATGCCGCGCGCGCCGATGTGCAGCGCCTCGATGATCTGCTGCGTGGTGATGGTGGAGGTGAGCAGCAGAGTCTTGGCCGTGGAAGGGCCGTTCATGATGGCGCGCATGGCGTCCAGGCCCGGCAGCCGCGGCATGGAGACATCGAGAAGCAGAATATCGGGCTGCTTATCGAGAGTCTCGGTGATGGCCTCGTCGCCATCGGTAGCTTCGCCCACGACTTCGAAGCCGTCGGCTTCGGTGAGCATGTTGCGCACGCCAACGCGGACGACAGGGTGGTCATCCGCAATCACGATTCGAATCGGTCGGTCCATCTGGTTCAACTGCCTCCGCTCCTGCCGTGCATTGCGAGACACAACAGGTCAGGCAGGCATCTCAGCATCCAGCATATTCTTTAACCTGCGGGCCGCGGTGCGCAAATCGCGCAGTAAAGCTTCCCTGTTATCCAACTGGTTACCCCCGGCCTGGATAGCCCCGGATTCGAGCAGCGCGCCCAGCCGGGCAGCCTCCAGCGCCCCGGCCATGCCGCAGCCGCCTTTGATGGAGTGGCCAATGCGCCGCAACTCGGCGGTATCGCCTTTGGCCATGGCGCATGAGACGGCATCGATGCGCCGGCCGAGATCGGCGACCACGGCCTCGTAGACCTTGCGTACCGCGGGCTCGGGCATCAGCTTGCGGAATTGGGCAAGAACCTCCCCGCTGACCACGGGATCGTTGGCATCGAGCAGTGAAGGCGCGGACTCCGGCTGGCTGCTCTCGAGGAGTTTGCCGAGGATTTCGGCGCTGAAGGGCTTGAGGAGAAAGCCGTCGGCGGCTGCCGTCACTTGAGGCGGCGGGTTGCTTCCGCTCACCACGATGATGTGCGCCTGGGAGCGCGCGCGGAGCTCGGCGATCAACTCGGTCCCGCTGATGCCGGGCATCTGCGCGTCCATAAGGATGGCATCGGGCTTGAGCGGCTCGGGACGGCCCTCGGCGGCGGTGAGCAGAGCCAAAGCGGCGGCGCCATCTTCCGCGGTGTAAACGGTGTAGCCAAGCATGGTGAGAAGCGTAGCTGTAACTTCGCGGCTAACCAGATCGTCGTCGATGAGCAGGATCAGGGGTAAAGGTTTCAGTGCGGTGCGAACGAACATATATCAAGTTTGCCTCGTGGGCGCTGCCCCGAAGCGAAAACCTTTCTGATGGTAATCAAGTTGGTTCAGATGATAACCTACGCCACCCTTCGTCTGCTGACGCGGACGAAAGGTGAGGCAACCCGGCATTCGCAGTTCCCACCCTTTTCCGCAAAAGGCGCGGAAAAGGATGGGGCACGGAGGCAGTTTTTCAGGTGGGGCACGGAGGCGGTTTTTGAGGCGGGGCATTAATGCGCAGGCTCGGCCGGAGCGGGCAAACCGAGCGACGCGGCCGCGGGCAGGTCCTGGCCGTTATTCCAGGCGCGTTTCGCGGCTTCAAACCGGGTGGCGCGGCGCTGCCAGCGCTCGATCTCCAGGTCGTAGCGGACGGTGACATTGTTGAGCCAGTAGGGACGGTTTTCGGCGAGCCAGACCTGGCTCAACTCGGCTTTGAGAGCAGAGTAGGCGTCGCGCAAATCCTGGCAGCGGCCGTTGGCGCCTGCGATCTCGTCGAGCATGTTGCCGGTAGCCGCGCTCTGGGCCTTGTCGTGCTGCTGGGCCGCGGCCGCGGCGTAAGCGGAGGCGATCTCCTGGGCAAGCTGGAACTTGAGGCCGATGAGATCGAGGCGGCGCGCTCCGAGGTCCATGGCGGCGAGCGCGCCGGGCTCGGCGAGCTTGGGATTGGCGGCGCGCGCCTCGGCGAGCAACACCATAGCGCGCTCGGCGTGAAGGCGCAGATCGCGCGCCTGCGGCAACAGCTTTTGCGAGACCTCCTGCCCCTCTGCGCTCCAGGGATCGAGCCAAAAGATCTGATCGCTTTTCATGGCGGTTTTGGCCGCACTCAGGGCTTCATGGGCGGCCATCAGCTCTTTCTCGGCGGCGTCGATTTTGCCGCTGGGGTCGAGGTGAAAGATGGCGCCGTAGGCGTCCTGATAATCGGCGATGGAACTTTCGCCGGGCTGCCATGCGGCCACCGCGCCAAAGAGTACGCCGTACCAATCCATGTTGAAGAGGCCTTCGCCGTCGTCGTTCCACACGGTGGTGAGCGCGCCGGTCGATCCCAGCCGCTGGCCATCGCGAATGAATCCCTGAATGTTCCAGAGCGCGGCCGTGGCCACGGGATAGACCTCGTTCCAATTCGCGTCGCCGGGCGCGACCCAGGTCTCGATGCCGTTTTTGGCGAAGGGCTCGATGAGCTTATCGAAGCCGCTCGAATCCCCATAGTTCCAGGGCACGGCAATCATGTCCCTGGGCAGCTTGGAGACGGCGTCGGGATTGGCGTCGCCAATGTCGCCCCAGAAGAGCAGGCGGCGGTTGAGCGGCGCGAGCGTGTCGTGAATCTGATTGAGGAAGTCGACGTACACCGGCCCCAGGCCCTTTTGCGCGACTGCGTCGCGGGTGCGGCCCACGCCCAGATCGAGGGTTTCGTCGGCGCCGATGTGGATGAACGGCGAGGGAAACTCCGCTGCGATCTGGGTGAACCAATCTTTGATGAGCGGCAGCGTGCCGTCCTGGCCGGGCGCGAGCACGTAGCCGTGCGGCGTCTCCGCCAGATCCTGGTAGAGCTCGTACTGGAGCACGTGATGCAGATGGCCGAAGGCCTCCTGCTCGGGGACGATGGTGACGTGATACTGGCGGGCGTAGGTAACCAGCTCCGCGGCCTCGGCTGGCGTGAGCGCAGCGCCGGGCGGCGCGGCCAGAGGCTGATCGGGATAGAGCAGGGTGTGCTCGAAGTAGGGCGAGTAGATGTTGATCTTGAACGCGGCGAAGATGCGAATCTGGCGCTTCTGAAACTCGATCGTGGGAAACGGGCCGCGGGAGAGATCGTCGCTGATGCCCCTATATTTCATTGCCGGCCAGTCGCGGGCCGTGCCCGTGGCGAGCACGCGCGGCGCGCCGGGCAAGGGCAGCAACTGCTTGAAGGTCTGCGCGCCGTAGAAGACGCCCGCGCCGGTAGCGCCGATGATGGTGGCTTCGCGCGGCTCGACGATGAGGACGTAGCCCTCCGATTCCATCACGGGGTTGAAGATCAGATTGGTGCGCGCCAGTGCGGCCTTGGCTTCCGCGGAGTCGTTGCGCAGAAGGGTGACGCGATAGGCCGGTTGCGCGGCGGCGCTGGATTCGCCGGAGTCCGGCGCGATGCGCTTGATCGCGTTTTCCAGATCGCGCGCGGCAAACTCGTCCTCCGCGTCGTGGCCGGGAACGGCGACGAGAATTTTGGCCGGCAGATCGGCGGTTGGCCCGAAATGCGCTTCGCGCGGCGCGGGCAGCAGCTTGACCTGCGCTTGGGCAGAGCAGAGAACAGAGAACAGGGAACAGGGAACAGGGAACAGAAGAAACGAGACGAAGCGTAGTGTGAGACGCGGCAATGCTGACCTGCTTTCCGGTTGATTGATCGAGCGTTCGGGTAGTGATCGGTTTGAAGGAGGTCGCCCCTCAGGGGCTAAAGCCCCTCGTTCATATTGCAGGTTCACGGCACGACTGAAGTCGTGCCCTTTCACGTTCCGTCGCTCCACAGGGCTCTTTCAGCAAGCTGTGAAGTCGTACCTTTTCACGACGGCTTCGGCCTGAACCACTACCAGCGTTCGAGCACCCGATGCGACCATTGTAGACTGAGGAATCGCCGGGGTTGGCTCCCGCGAAGGCGCGCTGCCGGCGCCGCGCAGCGACGAGTGAAAGGGGTGGATCGAGACGATGAGCGCAACCGGCCCTCCGCACGCAGCAACGTCTATGGCTCCGCCCGATCCGGCCGCGATCCGCCGCTACAACGCGTTTCTGCTGCTGGTGGCGGGCCTGGGCGGCCTGCTCTACGGCATCGATGTGGGCATCATCGGCGGCGCGTATCCGTATCTCGCGGCAACGTCGGGGCTGACAGCTTCAGAGCTCTCGGTGATTGTGGCCGCGGTGCTGCTGGGCAGCGTGCTCTCCACGTTGGTTGCCGGGTTGCTCGCCGACTGGATTGGCCGCAAGCCGCTAATGATCCTGAGCGGATGCGCGTTTGCGCTGAGCATTCCCGTGATCGCTCTGTCGCACGGCTTTGCCGTGCTGTTCTGCGGGCGCCTGTTGCAGGGCATGAGCGGCGGTTTCATCGGCGTGGTGGCGCCGCTTTACCTTGCCGAGTGCCTGTCGGCGGCGCATCGCGGCAGAGGCACGGCGATCTTTCAGTGGCTGCTTACGCTGGGCATTGTGGCCGCGGCGCTGGTGGGAATGTTCTTCAGCTACCGCGTGGCCGCCGTCGAAAGGCTGGGCGATGCCGCGGCGCTGCTCCATTTTGAAGATCGCGCCTGGCGAAGCATCTTCTGGGTTTCGCTGCCTCCGGGACTCCTGTTTGTGCTGGGCGGATTCTTTGTCACCGAGTCGCCGCGATGGCTCTTCCGGCGCGGCCGGAAAGAGCGGGCCCACGCGGCGCTGCTTCGGTCGCGCAACGCCGAGCAGGCGGCGCTCGAACTCGCAGAGATGGCAACGACGGCGCATGCGGCGACAGCGTCACATGGGGAAAAGATTCGCGATTCGCTGCTGCGGCGCAAGTACGTGATTCCCTTTCTGCTGGCCTGCGTGATTCTGGCCTGCAATCAGGCTACGGGAATCAACTCGATCATCCAGTACAACACCGGCATTCTGCTCGAGAGCGGGATGAGCGATCTCGTCGCGCACTGGGGCTACGTGATCTTCACGGTGGTGAATTTTCTGGCGACCATGATCGGCATGGCGCTGGTGGATCGCAAGGGCCGGAAATTCCTGCTGGTGATGGGGACATGCGGCGTGATCGTGGCCATGGCGAGCGTGGGATGGCTCTTCCGAACCACGGAGAGATCCGGAGTGGACTGCCGCGATTCCGTGCAGGCGCTGGTGGGGCCTGGCCAGGAACTGACTTTTAGCTTCGATGCGGCAGAGGCACGGAAACTGCTGGGCAGTTCGATTGCGGCGGGCGATACGGGCCGCGCCAATCACCCCAGCGAGCCAGGATCGCTCGCCGCAGGCCCCGGGATCGACAGCCGCCGCGCCTCGCTCGCGATCATTTACTCCTACGGCGATTTCACGGCCGCCACCAGCATTGTGCGCTCCGACGACGCGGCTGCCGCGCCGATTGCGATCACGCGCTCGAGTTGCGTGCCGGCAAATAGGGTCGAGGCGATCTTCAAAAATCCCTTCGCCAACTTCAAGGCCGCCGAGACCGCGCCGCTCCGGATCGAGAAGGCGCTGGTGGGGCAAGTGCCGGAGGCCGGCCACGGCTGGCTGGTGGCGCTGGGGCTTTACCTCTACGTCGCGTTCTTTGCCCTGGGGCCGGGCGTGGTGGTGTGGCTGGCGCTGAGCGAATTGATGCCCACGCGCATCCGCTCGAACGGCATGAGCGTCGCGCTGGTGCTCAACCAGATGGTGTCGACGACTCTGGCGGCCATCTTTCTGCCCTTCGTGAGCCAGCACGGCTACTCGTCGATGTTTTTCCTTTTCGCGGGCTTCACGGTGGTGTATCTCGTCACCGCGGCCTTCTTTTTGCCGGAGACCAAGGGCAAGACGCTCGAAGAGATTGAGGCGCACTTTGAGGGGAAGGCAGCCGCCAGCAGGCTGCGGAAAAAGGCCGAAACTGTCGCCGGATCATGAGAAACATCCCGCCGGGGCTAAAGCCCCAGACTCATCTTGCTTTGGTTACGGCACGACTGAAGTCGTGCCCTTTCACGTTTCGACGCTCGACGAGAGTTTTTCCGCAGCCACCAGGTCTCTGACAGTATGAATTTGTACATGTGGGGTTCGTGCTTTCCCACCCTTTCGCCCAAAGGTTTCAAGAAGCAGGTTCTTCGACTCGCTTCGCTCGCTCAGAGTTTGTGACTTTATTGAATTTGCACGACTTTTTGACGAATAAATCGTTTGTTTTCAGCATCGGTTTTGGTGAGAAATCAAAAAAGTCACAAGCTCTCAGAATGACAGAAAGGATGGGGCACGGGAGGGTTCTTCTTCAAGCTGTCAGTGACCTGGCTTCCAGCCTCCAGCTTTTATTGAGGCTGCATAAGGAATGTCCTCACCGGCGCGGCGTCGCATCGAGATCGTTCCATCGTTGTTACTTGCCAGCTGGATGGTGAAGGTAGCTGAAAGGGATACCGAACTGAAACCACAGTCCGTTGCCGCGAGGCTTATTTTGAACCAGGAAGTCGTGGTCCCATTTCACGACCAAGGCGCCGTGTTTGCCCCACGGGAAGGTGATCTGCGGCCCCAGGTCGAGCACCCGTCCTTTGTAGCCCACGCATTGGCTGCTGTCCGCGTTCACCGTGACGACCGGCGATCCCTTCAACGTGTCGTTGGTGATCTGCTTGTAGAAATAGCCGGTTAAGCCCACGCTCATATGATGAGTAATCTGCTGCTGCGCGTCGTACTGCCAAAAGAACTCATTGCCGCTGTGGTAATGGGTGTCGTGGTCGACATCGTTGATTACGTAGTCGAAGCGCGACATGATGTTTTCGGCGTCATGACGCGGAGTAAGGGTGAAAGCAGCCGCCGGGGTGAAGGCGACGTTGTGCTGCCCGATATTCACCGGCGCGCCCGACTGGTATCCGCTGCCGAGGGTCTGCACCTGCAACTCGTAGTACCAATGCACGATTCCCTTGTGGTTGAAGATCGTGACCGGGACGACGTTGATGTTGCTGAGATCGTCTTTGGAGTTGGGGGAACCGGCCACGCTCACCCACTCGTATACCGTCGGAATCGCGATGTAGCTTCCCAGTTCGCCGCCCAGAACGTGCACACCCCAGTTGTGAGAGAGCTTGCCGGCCAGAGCAAAGACGCGCAGCTTGAAGTCTGGGACGCCGGCGTTCTGGCCTTTTCCGTCGGTTAACTCATGCGACCAATAGAAGAGGCTGTATTCGTAGAAGAAGGTCTGCCCCGCGTGCGGCACGCCAGCCGCCGTGGCATACGATTCCGCGCCGACTGGCCACACGCTGCCGCCTTTTTCCGTGGCGCGGGCCCGGCCGCCCGAAAGCATCAATAAAGCCAATAGGCATGCGACACAGAGACCAGCTCTTCCAAGCCCACGAGTCTGCATGATCGTCGTCTTTCTCACTAGATTCCTCTCGATCTCGGGCACCACTGTTCGATTGGGTCTGGAGCAGTTCCAGATTCGCTGTACCCAAGCTTCCGTGCCCCGTGCTTGCGACTTTTTTGTCGCAAGCGCGGGAAGCCACAAAGGTGGGTACACCTTTATTGGAGCCGATCTAAATCCGTATGGGTGCTTACTGGACAGTGTAATCCCTTTCCGGCCCCAGGTCTTCGATCGGTAGCGGGTGAGTTTGAATCCGTCGTGAAGGGCACGGCTTCACAGCTTGCTGAAAAACTCTACGGGAGTGGCGAATCGTGAAAGGGCACGACTTTAGTTGTGCCATAGACGCCTCAAAATCAACCCAGGCTTCAGCACCCGGAGGGAACTCCGTGTTGAAGTTCAATCACGCCGAGCGATTGCGAAACGGCCGGAGAAAGGGTCGACAGCGATGTGCTCAGTACAGGTGGAAGTCCACCTCATAGGTAATCGTCACCGGCACGGGCTTGCCGTCTTTTGTTCCCGGCTTAAAGCGATAGCTGCGCACGGCTTCGAGCGCCTTCTCATCGAGCCCCATGCCCAGCGAGCGGATCACGTGCACATTTTGCGGATTGCCGTGGGTGTCGACAATCAGCGATAGCACGCAGACGCCCTGGTATTTCTGGCGGCGCGCTTCGTCGGAGAATTCGGCCTCGGGCGCGTAGACGACCGTGGGCGCAAGGACTCCGTGGCCGGGAACGTAGATGGTGTTTCCGCTGCCGGGGCCCCAGCCCGGACCGTTGCCCGGACCGTCGCCGCCATTTTTTCCCGTCCCTATGCCGTTGGGCCCACCGGGGCCGTTCGAGTTCAGAGTCACATTTGTTGAGTTGTGCACGCCGATGTTGGGCATCGAGCTGTCATCGGGCAGGCGAATGTCGATCGTGGATTCGGCGGGCAGCTTCGGCTGCCGGATAAGCGGAACCATGGGCGGCGCGACGGGCGCGTTGGCGAATTTGGGATTTCGGCCTTCGCTCGGGTCAATCAAATCGTGCGTGCCGCCGCCGATGCCGCCGTTGGAGGGTCTTGCCGGAAGCGGCGCGAAGATATTGAGATCGCTGATGTCGATGTGCGCGCCAGTGGGCGACGGCGGGAAGTGACTCACGGCCGCCCTCATGCCGAGCAGAATCGCCAGCGCCATGATGCCGCCGTTGACCAAGGTCGCCGTGCCGATGGCCCAGGGATTGGTTCTCGCGGCCATGCGATCGGGAACCTGAATGGGCTTTGACGTGAGTTCGAGCGGCGGGAGGCGCGACGGAAAGAAGGCGTCGCGCAGATTTTCGTAAAGCGCGGCCCAGAGCGGCTTGTCATCGAGGGCCGCGCCGGGGAAGAAATCGAATGCGGAGTCTTCCGCGCGCGGATTGGCGCGAGGACGTGAGGAACCGGGCCGTTGCATATACACCTCTCTTGAGCGCTCCGATCCCGGGCGCATTCCCGGCGGTTGAGCGGCGGCGAATTTGAGTTACCTCGAGTCCTCGATGCTCAATAGACGGAGTTCGGAGAGAGTCGTTACCCGGAGAGTGCGCACATTCCCACCCTTCGTCCGTTGGCGCGGACGAAAGGATGGGGCAACCCGCTTCGTGCGGAGTTGAGAAGGGATGGTTGAGGTTCGTGCGCAGTTGAAGCGGCCCGAAAAGCAACCGCAGATCCTTCGGCTGCGCCTCAGGATGACAATCTCCTCTGCGTATTGTTGCGCTCGGGATGACGACCGCTTTTGCAAAATGTTTGCGCTCGGGATGACAACCGCTTGCGCGGTTGCTTGCGAGAAGGTGCGCAAAAACTTGGGGGGCGTTCGCCATGGCGGACGCCCCTGGATTTGCGTGTCCCACCCTTCGTCCGCTGGCGCGGACGAAAGGATGGGGCAACCCCGAACAGCCGTCGGGGACTACTTGTTGGTGTGGCCGGCTCCTGTCTTCTCTTCGAGAGCGGCCTGCGCCGCCGCCAGCCGCGCCGTCAAGAGGCGGAAGGGCGAGCAGGAGACG
>PLSB01000275.1 GCA_003165005.1 Acidobacteriaceae bacterium
CCTGGCCCTTGTCGAGAACGATCTGCAGGCAGCCGGTCCAGACCACGAGCAGGCCGAAACCGATGTTGTCGAAGGCGCCCACCTTGGCGTTCTTGATGTAGGGCGGATCGTGCACAAAGCGGCTGATCATAATGACGGCCAGAATTCCGATCGGGATGTTGATGTAGAACGCGTAGCGCCAGCTCCAGGTATCGGTGAGCCAGCCGCCGAGCGTGGGGCCGAGAACCGGCGCGAGCACGATGCCCAGGCCGTAGGCGGCCATGGACATGGAGCGCTTCTCGATGGGGAAGCTCTCTAGCAGGATGGATTGCGAGAGCGGCTGCAATGCGCCGCCGCCCGCGCCCTGCAGAACCCGCGCCACTAAAATGACGGCCAGCGACGGCGCGGCGCCGCAGAAAAACGACGCGATGGTGAAGAGAATGACGCACGTCAGCAGAAAGCGCTTGCGTCCGAAGCGCCGCGCGAACCAGTTCGACGCGGGCAGAATGACCGCGTTCGCGACCAGGTAGCTGGTGAGCACCCATGTGGCCTCGGAGTTCGAGGCCGAGAGCGAGCCGGCGATGTAGGGCAGCGCCACCGAGGCGATGGCAGTGTCCAGCACCTCCATGAAAGTGGGCAGCATGACCGAGAGCGTGACCAGCCATGGGTTAACACCCTGGGTGAGCGGGTAGCGGGCGTGCGCGGCGGCCGTGGTCATGCGGAGCAGTTCTTTTGAGGGTAAACGATGGACGGCTCTTCCCGGTGTGATTGAGGCCACTGCGGAAAAGCAGGGACTAGAAGGACTAGCTCGCGGCTTCTAGCTGGTCCCTGCTCCCTAGTCCCTGTCCCTAGTCCCCGGCAACTTGACACAACCGGCCGATCCCTTGATCCTTAACAGTTCCGCTTTTTTTAATGCTTTCTCGCCAGGAGGACCCAGGTTTTGCAGGTTCGTGTCTTCTACCACGACAAATGCTTTGACGGTGCTTGCTCGGCCTCGCTCTTCACGCGCTTCCACCGTGAGTGCATCGCGCGCGGCGCCGGCTACGACTATCACGGGCTGGTGCACCGCGCCGGGGCGCTCTTCGACGAGAGCGACTTCACGGGCGACGAGAATGCGATTGTCGATTTCAAGTACTCCGCCTCGCCGCGCATCACATGGTGGTTCGATCACCACCAGTCGGCGTTCCTGACCCCGCGGGACCACGAGCATTTCCTCGCCTGCCAGCGCGACCCGGCCTGCGCGGCACGCAAGTTCTTCGATCCCCACTACATTTCCTGTACAAGCTTTATTGCGCATATCGCGTCCACGCGCTTCGGTTTCTCTTTAGCACCCGTGGCCGACCTGATCCACTGGGCAGACATTGTGGATGGCGCAAGGTACGAGAGCCCCGAAGCGGCCGTGGAGATGGCGGCGCCCGCCATGAAGCTGACACTCATCATCGAGGCCACAGAGGATCCCGCTTTCATTCCCCGCCTGATTCCGCTGCTCACCGAGATGCCGCTTGCCGAAATATTGGAGCAGACGTTCGTCGCGACGCTCTTGCCGCCGCTGCTCGAGCGCCATCGACAGGCCCTCGAACTCATTCGCAGCCGCGCCGAAGAGCGCGACGGCACCATCTTCTTCGACATCACCGACCATCCGCTCGAAGGCTTCAACAAGTTCATCCCCTACTACCTGTATCCTCATGCCACCTACTCCATCGGCCTCTCGAAGTCGAGCTTTCGCACCAAGGTGGCCGTGGGATCGAACCCCTGGACCAAAACCGACCCCGCAAAGATGGTCAATCTGGCCTTGATCTGCGAGCGCTATGGCGGCGGCGGCCATGCGCGCGTGGGCGCCATCAGCTTCCCTCCCGACCAGGAGGCCAAAGCGCGCGTAGCAGCCGCGGAGATTGTAGCCGAATTGCGAAAGACCGGGATTTAGGATCGAGAACAGGAGTGCGGAGATGCCATGCCGATGTTCCCCTTCGATGCGATCCTCTTCGACGTAGGCGGGGTGCTGCTGACCAACGGCTGGGACTGCGTGGAGCGCGCGGCCGCGGTGGCGCATTTCGGCCTGGATGCGCAGGAGCTCGACGCCAGGCACTTCGCGACGATGGAGGCCTGGGAGCGCGGCGAGATCGATCTCGGCCAATACCTGAACGCCACGGTCTTCTATGAGCCGCGCGCATTTTCGCGCGACGAGTTCTTCGCATTCATGCGCACCCAGTCGCAGCCGCTGCCCAATGGCGCTTTGGAAATCCTTGCCGAGCTGGCCGCAGCCAATCCTTGTACGATCGGCGCCCTGAACAACGAAGCGCGCGAGACCAACGAGTACCGCTTCAGCCACTTCGGCCTGCGCCGGTATTTCAGGGTCGCATTCAGCTCCTGCTACGTGGGACTGCGCAAGCCGGACCCGGCGATCTACCGCCGAGCCCTCGACATTCTGGGTTGCGCGCCCGGGCGCGTTCTCTTCATCGACGATCGCGAAGAAAATGTGGTGGGCGGCCTGGCGGAGGGAATCAATGCGATCCGGTTTACGGGCGCGGATGCGTTGCGCGGCGAGTTGGAGCGGTTGGGAGTGCTTTGAAGGGCAGCAACTGGGAAGAGTCAGGCTCGCTTACCTGCGCGGTCGACGACGAGCCGCAGGAGATAAAAAAACACCAGAATATTGATCGTGAGCAGACCGGCGCGGATCCACGTGATGCGGCGAAAGATTTCGAAGATCTCCCAGGGAAGAAACGATGCGGTAATGGCGAGGGTGAGAAACTCGCCCCAGGCCTTTTCGAGGTAGAGGCCGATGCCTTCGATGAGAGTGACGGTCGCGTAGCAGTAGGCGACAAAGCCGATGCGGAGCAGCAGGGGATCGTTGAGGAGCGCGGCCCTGTCGAGGATGAAATTGACCAGATGCGACTCCGGATTAAAGCGCAGATGGCGGGCAAGGAGATCGATCTGGTCGGCGATGTCCTTGTGGAGCAGATGGTGCGCGCCCATGCCGATGGCGAAGAACAGAAGCGCATGGAGGAATTTGTAGACCGCGATCAGGAGCAGTAGGCGATTGCGGCTTCCGGATCCGGTGCGAGCTGGGAGGCGAAATCGGGCCATGGAGGGAGTGAATCGCTGCTCTTCAAGGGTACATGACGCCGGCGAGCCGGCGAGTCGGCATGGAAGAGAGTTCGTGGCTTTCCGCCCTTTTCCGCAATAAGCGCAGAAAAAATGGGGCACGGTGGCAGTATTTCCTTGCCGGATCAATAGATTGGCAAACGATCCACACCAATCTCCAAAGGAAAAGCCCGGAGATCTTCAATCAATCTCTGCGGATCGCTTCTGCGCACGCCAAACGCCGACAGCGAACAGCCGACAGCTATTGATTCCTGCAAAAGAGATGTCCTTGCACCGTCCCCACGGGACTCCGGGGTGCATTTGTTGGAACCGCTTTCCCCGCGCTGAAGCGCGGGGCTTACAACCGCTGCGCCTCCGGCGCGGTCGACGGACATTGCTTGTGCAGACCTCAATAAAAGCGAACAGCAAACAGCCGACGGCCGACAGCGAACCGCCGGCAGCCGGCAGAGGACAGCTCATCGCCGGCAGCCGCTTCTCAGTAGATTCTGAAGTTTCCGCTGGCGTGCAACATGCTCATCAGATAGAGCATCCCGTCGTAGTAACGCCCTTCCCCGGTCGGCACCGGCATCTTCCACAGCGCATCCACAAAGGCCCTGGCATTGGATCCATCCGTCGCCGCCAGGCTGCCCACGGCGGTGGTTGCCGTCAGCCCCGGCGAGTGGTGATGAACAAGCGGCTGCCCGTCCAGCGTGTAGCTGCCGTCAAAATTGTCGATGCCTTGACCGGCCAGGAACTTCTGCATCTTGTCGCTCAGCACGGTCTCTTCGGGGTCTTTGCGCCACCACGAGTAGTCCACGCTCCAATTGCTGATGCTGCGCCATGAGTCGTAGGCGAATGGAATCGGCTTTCCATCCCAGCCCGTGGCCGGCGAAGCATCGAAGTTGCTCCGCTCCGGCGTCAGTCCGGTCTCGGGCCCCGTCACCTTGGCGAAGAAGTCCCGGCTTACATCCGCCGCCTTGGACCAGAAGGCCCGGTCCTCCTCGGGTCCCCATCGCGCCCACAACTCGTAAAAGGCCGGCAGATGATACGACGGATCTGTCGTGCCTCCGGGCAGGTTGGGCGCAAACCTGATCATGCAGTGTTCTTCGTCAACCATCGGCCCGACGGTCTGTTCTTCCGGGCCGCGTGAAGGCCGGTACCACTGCAGCGGATGGCCGCTCGCCTTCGCTTCCGCCTCCTTGCGCCGAGTGTCCGGGCTCGGCCATGGATGGTCCGGCATGACAAACGGCGGGTCCTCGGGATGAATTCTGAACGGACCTTCGCCGGTCATCACAGGGTGATGCCGCATCAGGCGCAGAAGTTTGTCCGCCTCGGCCTGGTAGTTGTAGATGCCCTGCCCGTTGCCCCAGCGGTGCGCGGCGAAGTAGAGCGCCATCACATAATAAGATTCACCATCCGGCGCCGGCCCGGTGGAGCGCGGCGTGCCATCGGTGCTCATCGACCAGGCAAAGTACCCCACCGATGGATTCCTGGGATCGGTGATCTGCATGTAAGTCTTGGCCCAGTTCCAGATGGCGTCGAACTCGCGCTTTTTGTTCAACTGGACGGCAATCATCATCCCGTAGCTCATGCCCTCGGTGCGCACGTCGTTGTTGTTCCAGTCGGTAATGTAGGCCAACGTACCGTTCTGGTTGGCTCCGGTTTCGAAGTAAAGCCGCTCTTCCTGGCCGTCGCCATGGAAGAGCAGTTGGAAGGCCTTGTCGATCTTGGCCTTGGTCTCCTCGGGCGAGTGCCCAGCCTCGGCAAACAGGTCGCGGTAATGCCCGGTCTTGAAGGCTCCGTCGCCGTCGCCCGGATAGCGCTTGATCTCGCCCAGCGGCGCATTCACATGCGCGGGCGGCACGGCAGAGCGCAGGCGCGCCGCGGTCAGCTCCATGCTCCAGTCTCCGGTCTCGGTCCCCATCGTGAATGCAATCGAATTCCCATCCTCCGACACGGTTCCGCGATAAGCCACAGTGTACTGCGTTCCCTGGTAGTCGGTGTCGAGCAAGAACGCGATGTTGTTGCCATCCACCTTTCCGTCGTGGATCTCGGCCGGAGTGGTCGGCAATCCTTCCACGCTTCCCGTCAGCGCGTTCCCATTGGCCACAAAGTGAAAGGTCAGCGCCACGCTCGATCCCTGGAAATCGAAGGAGCCTTGCCAATTACCATTCACGTCCGCGGCCCGTGCCGCCGGCAGCGCCGCTGCCAGAATCGCCAATCCAGCCCATTGAGATAGCCTTCTCATCCACTCCCCCAAACCTTCCGAGTCTGCCACCCAGATCTCCCCCGAACCGGGGCTCCACATACCAGCTTAGCTGGTTGAGGAAAGAAAAATCGCCTACCTTCCTACAAAAAAGGACAGCCCAGGCCAGCGCTCCGGACTCTTCAATTCACTTGTCCCGTTATCGTTTCAGATTGAGAAGCGCATTGCGGTCCAGCGGCTCGCCTTCGAGAATGATGGCGGAGATGCGCCGCGCGTTCCAGATGTTGGCGGTGGGGTCGCCGTCGACGACGAGGATGTCGGCGCGGCGGCCGGTGGCGATGAGGCCGAGCTCGTTCCATCCGAATTCGAGCGCGTAGTTATTGGTGGCAGCGGCAAGCGCCTCGCGCGGCGAAAGACCCAGGCGGACGAGGAGCTCGAGCTCGGTGTGCAGCGAGATGCCGGGCATGGCGCCCAGCGAGTCGGCGCCCGATGCGGCCAGGTAGTGCGGGAAATCGGCGAAGATGGTTTCGTTGATGCGCCAGAAGCGAAGCGCGGTGAGCCCGGCCTTCTTCTGCAAATCCTCTTCCATCCAGCGCTGCGCCGTGGCGGGCAGATGGCGCGTCCAGTTGGGCTGCGGGTAGATCATCTCGCCGGTGGCGGGGTCGGAGGGATGATACATGCGGCCGGGATCGAGAAGAGTCGCGACCGGTTCCTTCCACAGATTGCGATGCCCTGGGAGGTTCACATAGTAAAGGCTGAAGGCGGGCATCAGCGCGGCGTGGTGCGCGGCAAGAAAGTGCGCGTAGTTGCGCAGGCGCAGATCGGTGGGCGAAACGTGCTCGGAGTAGTCGTAGGCGGTGATGGCCGCCGAGCCGTCGGGATCGTCGCTGAGCGGGCGCTGCAGCTCGTCGGGAATCACGCCGAGAACATAGCGGTCCATCTCGGGAAGCGCGTCAACGCCGGCTTCGACGCCCACGCGATACGGCGTGGCGCCGAAGATGCCGTAAGTGACGAGGCCCATCTCGTGGGCGCGGGCCAAGATCCACTGCGAATTGGCGGCGGTGAGATTGAACGACAACAGAAGCACGCGCGTACCTAGCCGCGCGGTATCGACCATCTGCCGCGCCGTATCCTGCGGGCTGAGCTCGGCGGGATGCGGCCCTTCGCGCAGCTTCGAGACCCACTCCGGCTGACGCGCCAGCAGGCTCCAGTTGTCGGTGACGCCGATGCTGTCGATGGGGTAGATGTGCGGCGAGGGCTGGGCGCGGAAATCGATGAAGCCGCGTTGATAGTCGGCGCGGGCCACCACCGTGGTCACGCCCATGGAAAGGTTGGCGTTGGCCTGAGCCTGCGAATTCATTCCCGTATAGCCGTCGATGAGGCCGGGGATCAGGAATTTCCCGGTGCAATCGATGACGCGCGCGCCTTTGGGCACAGCCACTTGGCCGGAAAGGCCAACTGCGGCGATCTTTCCTTCCTGGATGACGACGATAGCATCGGGAATGTCGCGCGCCGAATGGCCCCAATTGGAAACATCGACCACTGTGCCCCCGGCAAGGACCAGCGGCGCCCCCGGCTCGGCCTGCGGGTGGGCCGCAACGGAAGTCAAGGCTGTTCCGCAGAGAAGGCCAACAAAAAACCAGTGTTTTCGCATTGCAAAATCAGTCTGATGAGGATTGTCGCACAAAGGGGCGAGACAGCGGAGCTAGCGGAGTTAGCGGTGTTTGCCCCGGACCGGCAGCCGAAGAACGCGCGCGCGCAAGCGCCGCGGCCGCGGCCACGATGAAGATGGGAAAACACTCCAGCGAGTAGCGCGGCTCGGAGTTCTCCATGGTGCCGAGAAGCAAGCAGCGCAAGACGATGTAACCGCCCAGCATCCACGGCCACGGCACGCGGCGGCGCAGAAAGGCCCACGCGGCCGCTGCGACATAAAAGAAATTGACGAGGCCGAGCAGGATGGCCCCGGCCGTTTGCGCATGATATTCGCTCGAGTACCACCAGAAGACTTCGAGATTGAACTCTTCGGTGCGGGGACGAAGCATCATGTCGGTCGTGCGCAGCAGAGGGAGCCACACGTAGTAGCGGAGAGGATTGGCGCGGATGCGCTCCGCGGCCAGCGCGCCGAAACGTTGGTCGAGGCCGGCAGAGACAGAATTGCTGCGGTTGTATTCGTCGAGGAGGGCGAGAGTTTCCGCGCGCTGGGCAGGCGAATCGATGGCGCGCGCGGGCAGATCGCCGGGGTCGATGGGACCGGCGCCGACCTGCCAGAAAACCGTCGCGGTGGAAACGTATTCGATGGCCCAGGTGCGCATCCAGCGATAGATACCGGTGTTAACGCGCTCGCCGGGGTCGTTGAGATAGCGCGGAGCCAGCGGCTGGAAGACTTGAAAGGTAACCCAATTGCGCATGGTCCACACGGCCAGCGGCGCCAGGGCGGCGGCGCAGTAGATCGATGTCGTAACGAGGCTGCGGCGAAGCGCGAAGCGTAAGCCGCGCGCGGCGCGTCCGCGAAGCATATAGAAAAACAATCCTGCGGCAAGCGCAACAAAAAGCAAAACGCCGTCGGGCCGCAACAGCATCGCCAGAGCCGCCGCGCTGCCAGCCAGAATCACCGCGCGCGTGTCGCGCGAGCCGGCCGCTTCTGCCGCAAGGATGCGGCCTGCAGCGTAGATTCCCAGCGCGACGGCAAAGATGGAGAAGCACTCCGTCATGGCGATGCCGGCCTCTGCCGCCGTAAACGGGCAAAGCATGGCGAGCGCGAGAGCGATTTCACCGGCTCGCGGCGAGATGAAGCGGTACGCAAAGACCGCCAGAAGAAGACCGCCGGCGATATCGAAAACAGATTGCAGAAGGTAAACGGAGGTGAGCCAGCCGCCATGGAGCAGAGGGCCGAAAAGTTGATCGCAGACAGCCAGAAAAAGGGGGTAGCCAGGCAGCCGGAAGAGAGTGGGCGCAAGAGTGCTGCCCGCACCGAGCCCGTAGACTCCGTCGTGCAGGAGATTGCGGCCGAGCTCAAGATAGTCCCAGGTATCGTCGTCGATGGCGCGCGGAAACCAGATGAACGTGAGGCGCAGGATGAGGCCCAACCCGATCCAGAGCGCCCAGCGGCGCGGCAGGCGCGAAAAGCGGATCGATAGGGACATGTTCGGAGAATACAGCAGGGCAGCGGAGCTAGCGGTCTTAGCCTTGCTGGCGATTCGGCGAGCAGGCGCTCCAAAGTTAGACGCGATGAAATTGCGCCGAGCCTGGGAACCGGGCTAACTCGCGAATGACAATCTAATTGCGGCTGGAACCGGCCTAGCTCCGCTCGCTTCCGGTCAGCTTGCCACCAGCGTCGCGCGGCGTCGGCCTGCCAGCAACGGCAGCACCTGCGCATACGCCGCTTCCACGCTGAGGCCGTAGCGGGCGCGAAGCTCGTCGACTTTGCCGTGCTCGATGAACCGGTCGGGCCAGCCGATGCGCACCACGGGAACGGCGAGGCCCATCTCGTCGAGAGCTTCGACGACCGCGGAGCCGAACCCGCCCATCTTCACATGATCTTCGAAAGTAACAAAGGCGGCGACGCGCGAGGCGTAGTGCTCGATCATCTCGCGGTCGATCGGCTTGATGAAACGGGGATTGATCAGGGCGGCGGAGTAGCCGTCGCGCGCCAGCGTCGCGGCCAGCTCTCGCGCGAGCGAGATCATGGGGCCGAGACCGAGAATCGCGACATCGGAACCGTCGGCGAGCACCTCCGCCTTGCCCACGGGAATCGCCTGCGGCTCCGGCTTGCGCTGGACGCCGGCCACCGCGCCGCGCGGGTAGCGGATGGCGCTGGGGCCGGGGATTTCGAACGCCGTCTTGAGCATGTCGGCCAGCTCGTCTTCGTCCTTGGGCGACATGAGCACGATCTCGGGAATCCCGCGCAGATACGCAATGTCGAAGAGGCCGTGATGCGTGGGGCCGTCGTCGCCGGAGAGTCCGGCGCGATCCATCGCGAAGAGAACCGGAAGCTTCTGCAGGCAAACATCGTGGACGACGGGATCGAAGGCGCGTTGCAGAAAGGTGGAGTAGATGGCGCAAACCGGGCGATAGCCGCGCGTGGCCATTCCGGCGGCGAACACCACCGCGTGCTCCTCGGCGATGCCCACGTCGAAGTAGCGCTTGGGATGGTGCGGCCGGAAGTGATCGAGGCCCGTGCCGTTGGGCATGGCCGCGGTGATGGCGACGATGCGCTCGTCTTTTGTGGCCAGATCGGCGAGCGTCTTGCCAAAGACCTCGGCATAGGTGGCTGAGCCGTCAGGGGTCTGGCCGGTCTCGGGATCGTAGGGGCCGAGGCCGTGGAACTTCTTTTGCCCGTCGAGCGCCGGCTGAAAGCCGCGCCCCTTTTGCGTAAGCACGTGCAGCAGCACCGGGTGCTCGAGGGTCTTGAGGAACTTGAAGGTCTCGACGAGCAGCGGAGTATTGTGGCCGTCTATAGGGCCGAAGTAGTCGAGACCGAACTCCTCAAAAAGAATGGAGGGCCACAACATGCTTTTGGCGGCCTCTTCGGCGCGGCGCATCACTTTCACGGCGGTTTTGCCGCCGAATCGCTCGACGAGATGCGTGGCCTTGTCGTGCAGGTGCTGGTAACGCTCGTTGGCGACAATGCGATGGAAGTAACGCGCCACCGCGCCCACGTTGCGGTCGATGGACCACTGGTTGTCGTTGAGGACGACGATCATGCGTTTGGTTTGCGAAGCGATGTTGTTCATGGCCTCGAAGGTGACGCCGTTGGTGAAAGCGGCGTCGCCCGCGACGGCGATGACGTGTTCATGTCCTCCGGCCAGGTCGCGCGCTACGGCCATACCCAGCGCCGCGGAGAGCGCCGTGCCCGCGTGGCCGGCTCCGTAGCAGTCGTGCTCGCTCTCAGTGCGCAGCATGAAGCCGTTCAGGCCGCCCGGCTGGCGGATGGTCTCAAAACGTTCGCGGCGGCCGGTGAGAATTTTGTGGATATAGGCCTGGTGGCTCACATCGAAGAGGATCTTATCCTCGGGCGTCGAGAAGACCGCGTGCAGGGCCAGGGTGAGCTCGACCACGCCCAGATTGGGGCCCAGATGGCCGCCTGTCTTCGAGAGAGTCTGGATGAGAAATTCGCGAATCTCCCCGGCAAGCTCGGCGAGCTCGAAAAGACTGAGGCGCTTCACGTCGGCGGGAGAGTTGATGGACTCCAGCAATGTTCCCATCTTGTTCCTTTTCCCGGGGAGTGGCCGGGCGTCCAGGGAAAGATCCCCTATGGCAAAAAGCCCCCTGCACGGGGGTCTTTGTCTGAAGCTTCGCCTCCTCTTATTATACCTGCGGGAAGGTTCGGCCCTCTGCTGAGTTAGACGCTGCGGCGAGTGTGAGGTATCGCGGATTTCCCAGTGCGGGCGGAGCTCACAAGCGGTCGCCGGAGTGACGCCGCCAACCGGCCGCGCGTTGTAGGATGAGGCAGTGAGTTATGGCCGTTTCAAGGAAAGGAAATTGGGAGCCATGCGGAGTCTTTTTACATCTTTGGTTTTGACTGCGGGATTGACGGCAGGTATTTGCGCGAGCGCGGCGTGGGCGCAGTTGCCGGAACCGGGAGCGACGCAGGCGCCGAATCCGCTCACCGACGCCACCGTGCAGCCGGGCAAGATGGTGCTCTTCGATCTCGAGGCGCGATTCGCGAAGGACGTGCTGGAGCGTGGCGGCGCGGGCTTTGCCGACTGGTTCGCCGACGACGGCGTGGCCCTGGGCAACGCCGCTGCGCCGCTGGTCGGCAAGGTGGCCATTGCCAAGTCGGCCAACTGGTCGCCCAAGGTTTACCAGCTCACCTGGACGCCGACCGACGCCATGATGGGGCCCTCCGGCGACATGGGCTACACCTGGGGTCATTTCGAAGGCCGCAGCAAGGATGCGAACGGCAATCCCGTGCTTACCAGCGGACGCTACATCACCATGTGGCGCAAGCAGCCGGACGGCAACTGGAAAGTAGTGCTTGACGCCGGCGCCAGCGAGCCTCCCGACGCAGGAGATTGCTGCAAGCTGCCGGGACACTAAAGGCAGGGAACAAGGGACCAAGGGAACGAGGGAACGGAGGGGCGAGCGAAGAAGTGCGAATACCGAACCGGAGAGACGGTCGCCGGCCCACAGCGGTCCGAGCCCGGGTCTGGCGCCTTGCCGCGGCATCGTTCCTCAGCACGGTGGCCGCATCCGGGCCGAGAGCGTAGTGGGCAAAGGAAGCAGGTTCCTGTTCACGGTGCCCGCGGTGGCGTTTGTTGAGCCGGCAGAAGGAGTGCCACCGATCAAGGGCTAGAGGTCATCGCCGAAAGCCGTGCGCCGGTTCCCGCTCCCAGGCTCCCCCAATGAAGAACTTCCAGCGGATTATCCGATAGACATCCCTTCCAAGAGTTGCTATTCTCTGCACTACTTTCCTCAGCGGGCAGCTCGTCCATCCTTGCAATTCCTCGCCAGCCCGCTCACAGCCCGCGTGGGCAATTCGCGGCGCCTACGCAAATTTACATTCGTCTTTATTCCTCTGTGCTTCGGTACTTCACAAAGCACGGTGGCATCCGTCCTTCCCCGGAGGTTCCAAATGTTTGCCTCTTCGTCTCCCCGGCTTGTTCTCGCCGCAACCATCGTGACCGCGGGATGTTTGCTTGCGATTGCTCCAGCACAACCTGCCCACGCGCAGGACTTCTCTCGTCCAGCCCAAACCCCGGGCACGAATCTGGATTCGAGCGAATATGGCGCAGGCGGTCACATAAATGCAACCATCAATCAGGCCACGGGCGAGCTTGTTGGCCAGGTTTTCGACCCGCAAAACAACCTGCGCCGCGAAGTGAAGGAGACCTACTCAACAGAGGGCGGATCGAAGCACGAAGCCGAAAGGCAGGTCTATGACTTCGGCCTCAAGGGCAACCTTCTCACCTTGTCCGACTACAAATTCGATCTCAAGGGCGGACTTTCGTACCTGGACAACGAGCATTTTGGCCTGCATGGCGAGCGCACCTGGGAACAGAAGACGACATACAGGCCCGACGGTTTTGACACTAGTACCTGGCACGTAGGCCTCGACTACCAGCACTCCTGGACCAAAGAAACCACGACCTACAAGCCGGCATCCACCACGCCAGGCCAGCCTACGCCGAACGCGCAGCCGATGAAGGCTCCGCCGCCGTCCACGATGCAAGTCGGCGTACTCTTCCCCAGAGATTTCCACGCCGGCGAAACCGTTACCGGTTCGCTCTGGCCAGCCTCTTACGCTGAAGGCTTCAAGTCGGTTCCCGGCCTCAGCGAATACACCTTCCCCATTGAGGTCGCGCACCTGCCGGACGGCTCTGCATCGTGGTCGAGCCTTGAGATCGGCATCAAGAACGATGGCTATTGGCCCGTCAACCCCAACAGCACATTTTCCGTGCACATCCCCAACACATGGACGGGTCCCCTCCAGTTGCAAACGCGCGATCTTTACTCGCTGCCCGGCGCCGGCCCCACCGGCGCGCTGCTCGATATAGGCAACCCGGTTGCCGCGCCTGCGCTACCCAGCAATCTCATCTCTCCAAAGGTCACCGGGGTGCTCAAGACAGACAATCTCGCCTATCTGAAACATCTCTGGAACCTGGCCCGCGATCTCGAAATTGACTTCAGCGAAGCTGAAGATATCAAAGATGACGACTTTTATTGGGCCAAGATGGACGACCTCGAAGAATACGAGTACTACTTATGGAATGAAATTGACGATGTCATCGACAGTCTTCCGCCTTCAGATGTGGCGCAATTGGCCAGCGACCAGATAAAGAAGGCCGACGAGCGCATCAAGACGCTGGAAGATGGGCCGCAGACAACTGAAAATGTGGCCGAGCTCAAGGATTTGCAAGGCTGGACGGACTTTCTTGATGATGAGGCCGGACACGCGCACTGGCTCGCAGGCGATCGCTTCTGGATTGATCAAACCCCGTATTGGACCAACCCCATCCTGACCCAGGGCAAGCTGGGCGCAATTCGTGGCAACTTCTATAACGACCCGCTCGACACCAACCTTCACATCGGCACGAACACCATCTGGCCTCTGGCCGGAACGGGCGGTGAACTCTACTTCATGCCGCCCACCTACCTGACGCCGGGTCTCAACAATCTCATCCTCGACGGCCCCGGAATGCCGCCGACCGAGATGCCGGTCTTTTATATGACCCTCACCATGTGGGCCGATCAGCTCAGCCTCCACAAAGGCCAATCGACCACTTACCATGTCAAGCTTGACGGCCTCAACGGCCTGCCCAGCTCTGCGTGGAGTTCGTCCTTCAATCCGACCGATCTTGTGAGCCCCTCGGAGTGGAGCGGCGGCTCCGGCGGCTCTTCCGCGCCCAGCAACTCGCAGTCCGGCTACATCACCCTCGCCGTCACCAACCAGTCGCCGGGCACCATCTCTATGGTGAACACCTTCTCCACCCTCGACGCCAAAATGTTCGCTCCGTCGGGCTCGTATCAAGTCAGCGGCGGAGTCGGCGCCATCGCGGATGGCGGCTTCAACATTCTCGGCGTAGCCCGCGCCTACCTGCAGCCCGAACTGGGATTCGGGTATCCGCAAGGTTCCACGCCGCCTGTATCGTCGGGCTTCGGCGACTCCCTGTGGAACCCCAGCACGCACCTGGACTACAAACCAGCTTCGACCACGGGCCTCTACTCTCTCGCTGACTGTTCCGCGGGCGGCATTCCATGCAACGGCCCCAATCAGCCGGTCTTGAGTGAAGGACCGCAAGGCGCGCCTGCCAATGCAACCCAGCGCGTCAACGACGCACAGAAGAAGTTCGACGCCGCGCACGTTCGGACCTTGAATGCCGCAGACGCCGCGCGCGCCGCTCTCAAGACGTTGGAAAAGGATGCGCCCACGCAGTCGAAGGCCTACCATCAGGCAATTCGCGCCCAGGCCAATGCCGAGATCGACCACCACGACGCCTTCGATGAATTCAATAAGAACCCGAGCGCCGAAACCCTTCGCAAGCTCGATGAAGCCGGCGTAACGCGTGCGCAAGCGACAAAGGCCCTGGAAGCTGCCCGGCAGGATCTCATCGATCACGCCACCCCTGAGCATCAAGCCACGTGGCAAGCGGCTAACGACGCTCTCAAGCAGGCGACGTATTCAGAGATGGATGCGAGGGACGAACTCCGCGCCGCGCAGGAAGCAGCGGCTGAGACTCCCTATGTCCCGCCGCCACCCCAGACGAACACGCCCGTTCCAAACGTTCACCCTCCGCAATGAGAACGCTCTCTGCAGCGGAAGTCTTTGCTGCAGAGATCTCACTGCGCAGTCCTTTGTCTTGCAACCGGTTGTCTTCCCAAAGCTCCGTTTTCACCCCGCCGTGAGACAATGCCTTCGGCGGCGTTCCCTGCGTTGAATCCAGTGCCGCAGTCAAAGGTTCATGGGCGTCTACACACGATGTTTCAATCTGCTCCTCGGCCGTCCGCTGGCTACCAGCGAGGAACGCGCCGAGCATATCGGCCCCCTGGCCGGGATTCCTGTCTTTGGCCTCGACGCGCTGAGCTCGGCCGCGTACGGGCCTGAAGCGGCTCTCACCCTCCTGATTCCGCTCGGTCTTCTCGGCGTGAAATACATCGTGCCCGTGAGCACGGCGATCGTGATCCTGCTCGGGATCGTCTACTTCAGCTACCGGCAGACCATCGAGGCCTATCCGCGCGGCGGCGGCTCCTACACCGTGGCCAGCCAGAACCTGGGCGAAGGCGCCGGCCTTCTGGCCGCGGCAGCGCTCATGATCGACTACATCCTCACCGCTGCAGTGGGCATCTCGGCCGGCGTGGGCGCATTGATCTCCGCCATCCCGTCCCTGCAGCCGCACACGCTCATGCTGTGCCTCATCGTGCTCGCCATCCTGACCCTTGTGAACATGCGCGGCGTGCACGACACCGGCGTGGTGTTCATGATTCCCACTTATCTCTTTACAGCAACGCTGCTGATCGTGATTGCCGCCGGCGGATGGCAGGTGGTGCATGCGGCGGGGCATCCACTGCCAGTGACGCCCATGCCGGCGATTCCGCCCATCACCGCGGCTTTCAACTGGTGGCTGATCCTGAAAGTCTTCTCTTCGGGCTGCACGGCCATGACCGGCGTGGAGGCGGTGAGCAACGGCGTGATGGCCTTCCGCGACCCCACGTGCAAGAATGCCAAAACCACGCTGACTATCATCATTGCGTTGCTGGCGATTCTGCTGCTGGGGATTGCGCTCCTGTGCCGCGCCTACGGCATCGCCGCCACCGATCCCGGCAGTCCTGGCTACGAGAGCGTGCTCTCCATGCTCACCCGCGCGGTGATGGGCCACGGCTGGTTCTATTTCCTCACCATCGCGTCGGTCTTGCTGGTGCTGGCGCTCTCCGCCAATACTTCCTTTGCCGATTTTCCCCGCCTCACGCGGGCCATTGCCCTCGACAACTACATGCCCCACATTTTCTTGATCCGCGGGCGGCGCCTGCTCTACTCGTGGGGCATTTACGTGCTGGTCGCGCTCACGGCGCTGCTGCTCGTTGTCTTTGGCGGAGTCACGGACCGGCTCATTCCGCTCTTCGCCATCGGCGCGTTTCTGGCCTTCACTCTCTCCCAGGCCGGCATGGTGATGCACTGGAGACGCCAAGGCAACGCTCGCGCGCGCATGGTCGTCAACGCGGTGGGCGCAGTGGCTACGGGCGTCACCACGCTGGTGGTGCTGGTGGCCAAGTTTGCCCAGGGCGCGTGGATCACGGTGCTGCTGGTCGCGGCCATGATTCTCTTCATGCGCACCGTGAATCGCCACTACGTCCGCGTGAACCGCGAGATCGATCTCGATCGGCCGATCATCCCGGCCGAAGTGGGCCAGCCCATCGTCGTGGTTCCCATCGATCGCTGGAGCCGGATCAGCGAGAAGGCGCTCTCCTTCGCGCTCTCGATGTCCTGCGATATCCGCTGCGTGCACGTCGAGACCAGCGACGATCCCGATCCTTTCTTCGATGCCTGGCAGCACAACATCGTGACGCCCCTCGAGGCGGCCGGCCGCTGCGTCCCCAAACTCATCACCCTCAAATCGCCGTTCCGCTACATCATCTATCCCATCGTGGATTACGCGCTGGACGTGGAGCGCGAAAGCGCCACCTGCAAAATCTGTGTGCTGGTGCCGGAGCTGGTGGTGCGGCATTGGTGGGAGGACCTGCTGCACAACCGCCGCTCCGGCCTGCTGAAGATGCTTCTGCTCATGCGCGGCAACCGCCGCATCGTGGTCATCAACATTCCCTGGTATCTCGAAAACGGCTGAGATTGGCCTTCGCGCCTGACCGGCGCTACCTTTTTGGGCGAAACCGCCGTCCCAAGGAAGAAGACTCGGGACCAGGCTTCCCTTCGCGCTCTATCTGGCGGGCGGATTTACTTGGCCGGCGGGCTTCGTGAAAGGCGGGGGGAAAGGATACTCTAAGAGGGTACCGAAACCAGCCGGAAGTTGCCTGCCGCGGAGCCAAACCCGGCAGCGACAAGTATGTTTTGAGCACGGCAGTGTTTGAGGAGAGTTTCTAAGTTGAACAGGACCATCCTATTGCGAATTTCGGCCATGGTTGCCGCGGCGCTTGCGCCCCTGGCCGCCGGGGCCCAAGTGAACCCGGATGCCGGGAAAACTTCCGAGGCGAGCCAAGGCCCCTACAAATACGAGGCGTACGTGGGCGCTGCCTATTCCCGCATCCGGCAGGTGCCCGTCTCGTTCAGCGGCTTGCTGGGCGGGAAGGCGTCGCTGACCCGCGATTGGGGAAAGTATTTCATGCTCACCGCATCGGCCGACTACTACAGGGTAGGGACCGGCCACAGCAGACTTCCGAATCCCGGCGACCCCTCGGTCTACACCTTCCTGGTGGGGCCCGGAATCCATGCCAACCTTTACGAAAACCTCAGCGGCCAGGTCTTCGCCGAGCTGGGCGGGGAGCATACCGGGGGCGAGAGCATGTCGCCCAACACCTCCTTTGCGGGGGGGATCGGCGGAGGCTTGGCCTATAACTTGACCCGCAACTTCGCCGTGCAACTCACCGGCGACCGCGTCGCCGCATCCTTCCCGCTGCCCAACAATGATGCCGGGGGACAGGCCGGCTCGACCCATCGCACCTGGAACGTGCGCGGAACCATGGGCCTGGTGTACCGGTTCTGAGAAAGCAATGACCAAGGACCAGCGACTAGGGTGCCAGAGTCCGGTGTCTTCCGTGCTGTAAGATGTTTTGGAATTCCATTCTTTGCCTTGGATTCAGTGAAAGGTGATCTCGTCAGCCGGATCGTCCGGAAAGAGAGGGATCCAACCATCCCGGCAAGGAGAATACCCCACCATGCACAAGATGCTGTCGGAAGTTTTACTGGTCCTTTCTTTGGGAATCTGCGCGGGGCAGTCGGCAACCCGCAATCCGCTCGAACCCCAGGAAATCGGCAAGGTCTATCTCATCGATTACTCCACGCAAACGCTCAAAGCGCTTCCTGGCGAGCCGTGGAAAGATGAGCTTAGAGGAAATCACGCGATGGCTGCTTCGAAGGTCTTTAATTGCATTAGGATCTCCGGAGCCAGGTCCCCTTTCCGCATCAAGGCGGGAGACAAGGCGGAGTTTGTCTTCAAGATGGGAGATCCCGAGAACGTCGCGCTTTACGCGATGGAACAGAAAAAGAAGGAGCGCCTTGCCTATTACGCAGCCACAGATAGCCAATCTACCCGCGAGCAAGTACCGGGTCGCGCGGTTGCGATTACCCAGTTTGGGCGCTCTGCCTTCAAACTGGTTCCCTCTGCGCCGTTGGCTCCGGGCGAGTATATGATCTACGATGGCGACGAAGTCTTCACCTTCGGCGTCGACCAGTAATGCGGAGATTCGAATCGCCGTGCCGCGGGGGAGATCGCCCCATCAGAATCTTTCTGCTCGGCAAACACAGTGGTGTGACCACTGCGCCTAGTTAACCGCAAGATCTGGCTCAGAAATCGTTTTCACGCGAACCTCCGGCGAACAGGGTGTATCTGCGGCAGTTATTGAAGGCCTCTCCTTTGCACAAATGTGCATAAATTTTCCTTTCGTCAATCGCTTTACCCCGGTAGACTCAAATTACATGAACAAGTAAGAGGATTTTTCCCGAGTCGGATCGGAACGACCGAAAACGAGGTGCATAGCGAAGGAATGGCGGATGTTTCCGAACGAAAGACCGGCTTCTTCAAGCAAATGCGGCGCGCTGTCACGCGCACGCACGAGAGCTTAGCCGGCGGAATCGGAGGCTTGGCGGCGCTCACCCGCACCGTGGACGAGGGCGCGCTTGAAGAGCTGCAAGCCATGCTGCTGACCTCGGATATGGGCCAGCAGACCGTCAACCGCATCCTCGACGCGCTGCACGAGCGCGCCAAGCGCGAGGCGATCAAGGGCGGCGCCGAGTTGCGCGCCCTGCTCAAAGAGCAGTTGCTGGCCATCCTCACCGCTCCATCCGAGGGGCGTACGCGGCCCAAACCCCGGCCGGGCGACCCCTTTGTCACTTTCCTGGTGGGCGTCAACGGCACCGGCAAAACCACCACCAGCGGCAAGCTGGCCGCCTGGAATCGCGCCCGCAATCGCTCCGTCATGCTCTGCGCCGCCGATACCTACCGCGCCGCCGCCATCGAGCAGCTTCAGGACTGGGCCAACCGCTCCGGCGCCGAGATCTTCAAGACCCGCAAGGGCGGTGACGCAGCCGCCCTGGTCTTCGATGCCGTCGCCTATGCCCGCGCCCGCCGCTTCGACGAGCTGATTGTCGATACCGCGGGACGCTTTCACACCAAAGCCGGCCTGATGCACGAGCTCGACAAGATGATCCGCTCCGCCGCCAAGGTCGTTCCCAAAGCTCCGCACGAGGTGCTGCTGGTCATGGACGCCACCACCGGCCAGAACGGCATGCACCAGGCGCGTCTCTTTACCAAATCGGCCGGAGTCACAGGCATCGTCCTCACCAAACTGGACGGAACCGCCCGCGGCGGCATCGCCGTGGCCATCGCCCAGGAACTCAATCTGCCGGTCCGTTTCATGGGCGTCGGCGAGCAACTGGACGATTTTCTGGAGTTCTTCCCCGAAGCCTTCATCGATTCCCTCCTCGAAGAAGAGCCCGCCGAAGTTTGAGATGCGGTGAGAACAGGCTGCGGAAAAACTCCTCGAGGGGCGCAAGAAGTGTCAGGGCACGACTTCGGTCGCGCCGAAAACCGCCCCCTCGGTTTTTAGAAACAAAAAACGCGGCGCAGCCGCGCCATAGCGAACAGTGAGCAGCTATCAACTGTCAGCTTTCAGCCAAAGACAAAACGTCTGCCCGAACTGGCGAAGCGGCTGTGCTCCACAGTTTCACAGTTTCTGTGTCGATTTGCGATATTTCCTGTAAGTTTTGATTATGAATTGGTTACAATCCACACAGTTTCACAGCCTGCTTTCTTGCGTTTATTTAGGGGGTGGGGCCGCCAGCTTCTAGCTCCTAGCTTCCAGTTCCGGGGGGAGGGAGGGGGCATAAGCGTTAAAATAAG
>PLSB01000051.1 GCA_003165005.1 Acidobacteriaceae bacterium
TCGCCCGCGGCCACCATGCACTCCTTATTGGCCAGGCCCACCGGCTTGCCCGCGAGAATCGCCGCGTGGGTTGCCTCAAGGCCCGCCACGCCTACAATCGCCGAGACCACAAAGTCGGCTTCCTGGTGCGTCGAGCAGGCGATGGTGCCTTGGGCGCCGTGCACGACTTCGATCTCCGTGACACCGGCCTGGCGCAGCCGCGCGGCGAGTTGCCCGGCGAGCTCTTCGGTGGCAAGCGAAATCACGCGCGGCCGCCAGCGGACGGCTTGCGCGAAGGCCTCGTCGACGTTGCGGCCCGCGGCCAGAGTGGCGACGCTGTAGCGCTCAGGAAACTGCTCGACGATGGAGAGTGTGCTTTGCCCTATGGAACCCGTAGAACCGAGAATGGCGAGACGTTTCAAAAAAAGCTCCTAGCTTCTAGCTCTTAGCTATTAGCTCATCCAGTTGCTGCGAACGGCTGCGGTCCACGCCTCAAGGTCCGTGCTGGATGCGAGGATGCAATGGATTGGGCGCTATTTTTCAGTCTAGCCGATTTGCCGGGTGCGGCCTCCCGTGCCCCATCCTTTCCGCGCTCTTTGCGGAAAGGGTGGGAAACCTCGCCGCAAATGGTGGGCGCCGGATCAATCTCCGCCGCAGCGGCAGGTGGCGGCGAGAACCTCGGCGATGTGGAGCGCCTTGGTGTGCGTGAGCTGGTCGATCTGCTCGCGGCAACTGAAGCCGTCGGCGACGATGATCGTGGTTGGGCTGGCGGCTTCAATCGCTGGAAGCAGGCCTTGGTTGGCAATGGCCTTTGAGACTTCGAATTTGCCGGCTTCAAAACCAAATGGGCCGGCCATGCCGCAGCAACCGGCATCGATGAGTTCGACTTGGGCGCCGGCCTCGCGAAGCAGCGCGATTTCATTGCCCGGACCGCCGAAGACCGCCTTGTGATGGCAATGGCCGTGAAGGAGAATGTTCGCTCCCCCGTTCGCTCGCCGGAGGCGGTCCTTCGCGAAGCCGGGCGCGCGGGCGGCGAGAAAGTCGGCGAAGAGCCAGACCTGCTCGCTGAGACGCAGGGCGCGGGTATCTGTGGGAAAGAGCTCGAGCAGTTCGTCCTTGAAGACGCTGGCGCAACTGGGTTCGAGAAAGATGAAGGGCAGGCCGGCGTCGATTTGCGGCGTCATGCGCCGGAGGACCTCGGCGAGATAGGAGCGCGCCGCCCGGAGCAGGCCGAAGTCGTAGAGCGGACGGCCGCAGCAGATGTGACCGCGCGGGGTTTCTACGCGGAAGCCGGCGAGGGCGAGAACGGATTCCGCAGCCTCAAGCGATTGCGGATGGTAGTAGTTGTTCCAGGTGTCGGGCCACAGGAGCACCTGCGGTGCGGCAGCCTTTTGGACGAGATTTGCGGATGAGATTCGCGCTTTTTGGAAGCTCTTTGGCGCGAGGCGCGGCAATTGCCGCTCGCGGGCGACGCCGGCAATGCGCTTGATGAGTGGGCTGGTGATGGGGCCTGTGAGGATGGCGTTGGTGAGAGCCGGCGCGAGCGCGCCGTAGCGGGCGAGACGGTCGGCAAATCCGAAAATGTAGTGGTGGAGCGGGTGCGGGCGTCCCTTGTAGCGCTGGGCGAGGAACTCGGATTTGCAGGCCGCCATGTCGACCTGCACCGGGCACTCGGATTTGCAGGCCTTGCAACTGAGGCAAAGATCGAGGGCCTCGTGGACGGCGCGGCTCTGAAAGCCTTCCTGGCGCAGGGCCCCGGAAAGCATCTCCCAAAGCAGGTGCGCGCGGCCGCGGGTGGAGTGCTGCTCCTCGCCGGTGGCGCGGTAACTGGGGCACATGACGCCGCCCGCGGTATTGCGGCAGGCGCCGACGCCCACGCAACGTTCGGTGGCGCGGGTGAGGGAGCCGCCGTCCTTTGCGAATGCGAAGTTGGTCTCCCACCCAATTTGTCCGTCGTGGCTTCCCACGCCGGACAAATTGGATGGGGCACGGTCGAAGTGCGGTGCGTGGCGCAAGTTCTCCGTGGGATCGTAGACGCGCACCGCGTCGGAAAGTTTTCCTGGATTCATGCGGTTGTCCGGATCCCACAGCATCTTGAACTCGCGGAAGGCCGCGACGAGCTCGGGGCCGAACATCTTGGGCAAGAGCGCCGCGCGGGCCTGGCCGTCGCCGTGCTCGCCGGAGAGCGAGCCGCCGAAGGAGACGACCACGTCGGCAGCGCGATCGATGAATTCCCGGTAAGTTGCTATTCCTTTCGCGGTCGTGAAGTCGAAGTTGATACGAGTGTGCACGCAACCCTGGCCGTAGTGGCCGTAGAGCGGGCTGCGGAAGCCGTACTCGGCCATGAGCTTCGTGATGGCACGCAGGTAGTTGCCGAGCTGGGCCGGCGGAACTGCGGCGTCTTCCCAGCCTTCCCAGCGATCGGGCTCGCCGGGTACGAAGACCATCGCGCCGAGCGCGGACTCGCGCACGTGCCAGACTGACGCGGCTTCTTCCGGCGTGCAGATGTGCGCCACCGGCGGGGAGGGCCAGGATTGTGCGGCGCGGGCGAGGGATTCGGCCATGACGCGAGCCTCTTCCTCGGACCACGCGCCCATTTCGACCAGCAGAAAGCCGATGCCGGCGGGAAGCCGGTCGAGATCGCGCAACGCGAGGCCTTTGCGGCGCATGAATTCGACCAGTAAATGATCGAAGCCCTCGAGGCCGATGGGCTTGTGTTCGAGGGCCAGCGGGACGGCATCGGCGGCGAGAAACGCATCGCTGAAGCCGAGCACGGTGAGCACGCGGAAGGGCGGGCTGGCGATGAGGTTGAGCGTGGCGGAGACGATGTTGGCGCAGGTGCCCTCGGAGCCGACCAGCGCGCGGGCGACATGGAAGTTGTTTTCGGGCAGCAGCTCGTCGAGGTTGTAGCCGGAGACGCGGCGGGGAATGCGCGGGAACTTTTCGCGCACCAAAGCGGCGTAGCGGTCGCGGATGCCGGCGAGGCCCGCGTAGATCTGGCCCACCCGGCCGCCCGAGCGGATGAGTGCGTCGAGCTCGCCGGACGGCGTGGCGCCGACCGTCATGCGCGTGCCGTCGTAGAGCACGATGTCGAGCGATTCGACATTGTCGACCGCTTTGCCGCCGAGCAGCCCGTGGACGCCGCAACTGTTGTTGCCGATGATGCCGCCGAGGGTGCAGCGCGAGTGGGTGGCAGGGTCGGGCGCGTAGGTGAGGTGATGGACTTCGGCGGCGTCGCGCAGGCGGTCGAGCACGATGCCGGGCTGGACGCGCGCCAGCTGCTTGGCAGCGTCTAACTCATGGAGTGAATTCATGTGGCGCGAATAGTCGAAGACCACGGCCACGTTCACGCACTGGCCGGCGAGGCTGGTGCCCGCGCCGCGGGGCAGCACGGCGGCGCCGGTTTTGCGGCAGGCGGCCAGCGCGGCTTCAACGTCCGCGGCGTCGCGCGGAAAGACCACGCCGATGGGAAGCTGGCGGTAGTTCGAGGAGTCGGAGGCGTAGAGCGCGCGCGAGCCGAGATCGAAGCGGACAAGATCGGAGGCAGCCGCGCCGCGGAGAGATTCTTTGAGGAGGCTCTCGAGCTCGCGGTGCGCCGCGAAGCGCTCATGGTCGAGCGATGCGGAATTCGAGAGGATGGAAAGCGCCGGAGTGCCCACGATGGAATGGTAGCGCGTCGAGGGATGGAAGGCTGACTCGCCGACTCGCCGCTTTAGTCAAACAGCATCCTTTGCGCCACGGGAGCGTAGCTCTTGCGGTGCAGCGGCGTGGGGCCCAGGCGATTGAGCGCCTCAAGATGTTCGGGCGAGCAGTAGCCCTTGTGCCGCGCCAATCCGTAGCCAGGATAGGCCGCGTCCAGTTCAACCATCAGCCCGTCGCGAAACACCTTGGCCAGCACGCTTGCCGCGGCAATCGACTTGCTGCGCGCGTCGCCCTGCACCACCGCCTGCTGCGGGCACGGCCAGTCGATCGAGTCGCGCCCGTCGATGAGCAGAAAGTCGGGCGGCAGAGAATCCGGCGTCACGGCGAGTTGTTCCACGGCCATGCGCATGGCCAGCAACGACGCGCGACGGATATTGATGCGGTCGATGGTCTCGACATCCACGGCGGCGATCGCGAACGCCTCGGCGCAGGCGCGAATCTCCGCGGCAAATTTGTTCCTTTGGTTTTCCGTCAGTTGTTTTGAATCCGTCAGCCCTTGCAGGGAGCAGACTTTTGGAAGAATGACAGCAGCTGCGACGACCGGCCCGAAGATCGGCCCGCGCCCTACCTCGTCGAGGCCGGCGATGCGCTCGGCGCCACGCCGCCGCGCGGCGTCCTCGAGCGCCCATCCGCACACCGGAACTGTGGCCATGCTGACAGTATAAGAAGCTTCGCGAGATCGCCGGGTGGAAAAGCGGGCCGCAATCGCTCACTCGCGTGCGAATCCGTAATCGCGCTCCACGCGGCAGATGCGCACCTTGAACTCTTCGTACCAGGTGTCGCGGCCCCTTTGCTGCACCACGAGGTGCTGGGCGTTCGCCTTCCACGCCGTGATCGCCTCCGGGCTCTCCCAGTAGGACACCGTGATTCCCAGCCCATCGCGCCCCAGCTCTTCGCGCGCAGACTCGATGCCGAGAAACCCCGGCTGCGTGCGGGCCAGCGCTTCCATCGCCTCGGCCATCCTGGCGTAGCCATTGTCGCCCGCGGTGCGCAGCGAAGTGAAGATCACCGCATAGTAGGGCGGCGCGGGAGTGGCTGCAATCGTCATCGGGGACCTCCAGACTTCGGCAAAAACCAACTAAGAAAAGGCTAAATTAACAAACCTTCGCGCCGATCCTTTCGAGCGATTCGAGGGGCGTTATTTTGCGCGCCAAAAACCCGCCGCTACGCTGGATCACGCTCTAAGCAAATCGGGCGTAGAATGGTGCCATGATGTTCCGGACCGCAATCGCTCTCCTCGCGCTTGCCGCGCCGGCTTTTGCGCAACACGGCGGCCACGGCGGTCGAGGCGGTCAAGGCTCCGCGGGGCGTGCCGGCTTTTCCGGATCTCCCGGCTTCTCACAGGCGCGAAGCTTTGCGGCCCCTGCGCCGCCGGCTCGCTACGGCGCCCCATCGGCTCGCGTCCGGGCTTCGGCCAGCGCCGGTTTTCGCGGGACCGTCCCGGGGAACTATCGAATTCCCTCGAACGGAAGCAGAATTAATGCTGGCCGCCCTGCGTATCATCCGGCGGGCGCGGGCCGGTCTGGCGCCTCGAATCGCGGCCAATCGGACACACGCCGGCGGTCGTTCAACAACTGGTATACCAACTACTATCCAGCGTGGCGCGGATACGAATACCCCTATCTCATCGATCCCGGATTCTACGATTGGGGCGACACCGATTCGGGCAATTCCGGCGCCTCTGCCTCGAGCGATTCCGGAACGTCTGCATACGACCAGGGCGACGCCGCCCCGGGTTATCCGGCTCCCTACCCGGACGAGGGCTATGGCCCGCCAGATGAGCAACCCGCTGAGCAGCCCGCGGCCCCAGCGCCAGCCGCCGTTTCCGCGCCCCTGCCCAAGCGGCCTCTCACGGTCATCTTCAAAAGCGGCCGCGATCCCATCAGGATCGAGAACTACATGATGACCGCAAAGGTCCTCACCGATCTCGATGCCCAGCACTACGAGCAGATTCCGTTGGATCAGGTTGACCGAGTGGCGACCCAGTGGGCGAACAGCGCCGTCGGCGTCGACTTTAAAATCCCAGGCGCAGCGCGCAATTAACGCCGTAAGGCCAGGCCTGCCCGCCAGTCTCCCCATTGCCGGTGATTTGCCCGGAACGGTTCGCTGACCATAAGCCGACTGGCCGGGAGCGATCCTCCCGATGAGCGGGTTAGCGATAGATATGACAACGCATTCTGCACTTCCGTATGCCTGCTCTTCGACATGAACCAATCGCGAATGACAACTGCACCTATCCCTAGCTGCCTCAAGCCAAAAGGCAGCTGGCGGTTGCAGATCATTCCCGGCTCAGCTCATTGCCTTCTCAAATTCCTCAACGAGCATCCGGTGTGCGCCAGAAGCTGTGGGGGTGAGAACGTAATACATGTTCTCTTTCGGGTCTGATCCGGCGCGCGGTTCGATGGTAAGCAACTTAGGAACCAGCGCGTAAATGTCGGATTTCGGAATGTACCTTACCTGAAAAGATAGATTCGATAGATAGATTTCCGCGGCGGAGGAATCATCGGGCCTCAGGACACCGATCTTCGACTTGATAAAATTCATGAATTCGGGCGCGACAAGGCGCTCGTATCGAATCGACAGCTTAACAGAGCTTTGTGTTTGATACGTGGTTGTATAAAGCTTCGGATTTTCCATGCGCCGTTTGGAATCGATCTCGGTTAAGAAATTCCGCAGAACCTCATAAGAATTACTGAGATCATCGTGATCCCCAACGACCGTCAGATTGATGGAGACAGGGTCAATTACTAATTGCTGGACAGCCACGCCGTTCACTTCTCCCATACCAGCAATCAACTGAAATTGATTGACGTCTGCGCCAACCTGCATACCCTGAAAGGAAAACAACGCCTCAAGAGCCTTCTTATTCGAATTCATAAGAAGGTTCGTGAGAGGCAGTGTGTTGGGTGCGAAAAGATATCGCGCCATGCTGACCATGTCGACGAAATCAAGCATAACGGCCCTCCTTCTCAGATGCCGGGTCGATTTCCAAAGGCGTATTCTGATTAAGCCAAGGCGGCTGTTGGCTACTTGGCATTCGAAGGACGTTAGACGGAGGCGTATTGACCTTCTCTGGAGCAAGGTAAGCCGAGCAGATGCCCCCCATATACGAATAGGCATTTTGCGGCACAAACGACACGTATTGTTCCCTCCGCGTATGCCGATTAGCCAGAATGCCGCTGACAAGGCTATTAAGGCTGACTCCCTCCGCCTCCGCCTCATTGGCCAAGTCCCGATGCAGGCTTTTGGGAATGCGAAGCACAAACCTGCCGCTGTATTGAGGTGCCACCTGAGGTTCGGGAACTTCAAGGCCCGCAGCCAAGGCGCTTTCAATCCACAGCTTCCTGGAGACGTCCAGAGAAGACAGAGCTTCTTGAGAGGTTTCCCCGTCGGCCTTGCAGCCTGGCAGCTCGGGGTGTTCGGCGATCCAATAGCCGTCAGGATCGTATTGCAGCGCAACACGGTAATTCTTGTTCATGAGGTTCTCAGCATCTTTCATTGGCGTGACCTCTAGTCGTAGAGGTTGATATTCTCCATTGCTTCAAGGAAGGACTCCACGTACGGGCGCTTCAATAGCGGTGTTCCATGTGGTTTCACGAGGTTAAAAGTGCTCGACCCCACGGAGAATGCGTGGTGGGTGCCCGTCGAATGTCGATGGTCATAGTTCAGTCCTCTCGCTTCGCAATACGGCTTGATATGGTTGTCAAGCAAGGTGCAAAGATCTTCAAACCGAACGTTCTTAACGCTTTCGGCGATCTTTCGCATCCGTCGCTTCAGTCGAGCATCATCCATCCAAAAAAGATGATACTGTATGTAGTATCAAATATACGCATAAATGGCAAAATAATTCCCCGCGCGCGGCAAAGAATGGCCGCAGTTTTCGTTCAGAATGGGAATTCCGTTTCACGGCAGTCCAAGGAAACCATTTAAAATCATGGCATTATAGTGTCGGCGCTGTGCGCCAATCCATAGGAAGCAGGCTCGCCGAAGCCTGAAGGTGACCTTGCAGCCGGACGTAGGCCTGTGTAAAGGCTCCGACTCCATACCTGTGATCGCACCCACGCCCTCGGCTGCGCGTGGCTCCCGCCAACCGCCGAAGCATCCAGGAATTGGGTTGGCCTGGATTTTCGCCGATGGAGAAACGACTCCGTTTTCCGCTGTTCTACTCAACCTGGATTGTGGTGTTGAGCGGGAGATTCGCCGACGAGTCTCCGATCATCAGGCGGACGGGTTCCGATTCTACGCGGAAGGCGTGGGTTTCGACGTCCCAATAGGCAAGCTGCGCGGCCTTGAGCTCGATCGAGACGGTCTTGGTTTGGCCGGGATCGAGCGAGACGCGCGCGAAGCCTTCCAGCTCCTTGCTCGGTCGCGAGACGGCCGAATTGAGATGCTGCACGTAAAGCTGAACCACTTGATCTCCGGCGCGGCTGCCGGTGTTGCTGACGTCGACGCTGACCGTGAGGGAGCCGTCCTGGGCGAGTTGTTGCGCGCTGGTGCGGAGGTTCGCGAATTTGAAGCTGGTATAGCTGAGGCCGAAGCCGAAGGGATAGAGCGGCTCGCCTTTGAAGTACATGTAGGTGTAGCCGTCGCGAATGTTGTAATCCATGCGCGGCGGGAGCTGATCGGCGGACTTGGGCCAGGTGACCACCAGATGGCCGCCGGGATTCGAGTCGCCAAAAAGGACCTGGGCGAGCGCCGTGCCTTCGTCTTGCGAGGCATGAGCCATGGTGAGAATCGCGGGAATATGCTCCTGGGTCCAGTTGATGGTGTAGGGGAAGCTGGTGATGAGCATAACTACCGTCTTGGGATTCTTGATGAAAACCTGCTTGACGATCTGCTCCTGATAGAGATTCATGGTTTCGCGATCGCGGCCTTCGCGTCCGTCGCCGGGATCGGTGCAGGGCAGGGTGATGCCGCCGCCTTCGCCGGGCGAGTCGTACCATGCCTTGCCCTCGTTGCCGCAAGTGGGATTGTTGCCGACCACAACCACGGCGACATCGGATTCACCGGCCGCCTCGAGGGCCGCGTCTTCGCCGTCCGGAGTGTCATAGGCGGCATAGTTCACCTTCACGTCCGGGCCAACCAGGTTGCGAATGCCCTGGAGCGGCGTGACGGTGTAGGGCGGCGTGCCGCCGTACCAGTCCCAATGCACAACACCGGCCAGGGGGCCGATGACGGCGATGGACTTGATCTGGGTTTTATCGAGGGGAAGAAAGTTCTCCTGATTTTTGAGCAGCACTACGGACTCGAGCGCGATCTTCTGGGAAACAGCCCGGTCGCGATCGGTGTTCCATGGCGCCGGCGAGTCCTTGATCGTGGTGTAGGGAACCATGGCCGGCGGATCGAGCAGGCCGAGCTTGATGGCGATGCGGAATTTGCGGCGCAGCGCCTCGTCGAGGTCGGACTCCTTCAGGGACCCGTCCTTCAGCGCCGCTGCGACCTCGTCCTTGTAGCGGTCAAGAAACTGATTGACGCCGGCCTTGAGGCAGGCGACCACGGCGGCTTCCTGGTTGGGGAAAAGATGGCGCGGGTTGACGAGCAGGGTAACCGCTCCGCCGTCGCTGGAGATGACGTCGACACCCCACTTGTCGGTGACGATGCTGCGCAGGATGGGGTTGATGGCCATGGGCGTGCCGTTCCACGCATTGTAGGAAGCCATCACGGCTTTGGCGTCGCCGTCAACGAAGGCCATGCGGAAGGGGACCGAGTAGTACTCCCAGAAAAGCCGCTCGTCGAAGTCGGAGGATGAGCTGTTGCGATTGTCTTCATTCTCGTTGGCCAGGAAGTGCTTGAGCAGCGGAGCCGCTTGCCAGTACTTGGGATTGTCGCCCTCGAGGCCGCGGGCGAAGGCTGTGGCCATGGTTCCGTTGAAGAAGGGATCTTCGCCGTAAACCTCTTCGCTGCGGCCCCAGCGCGGGTCGCGGCCGAGGTCCGATTGAGGGCCCCAGAGCATGAGGATCTGCCGGTCGTACTCGGCGGTCTGCGAGATGAAGCGAGCCTCGTAGCCTTCCACTCCGGCAGCCTGGCGCACCAGCGCGGGGTCCCACGTGGCGCCCATGCCCGGGGGCTGCGGGAACTGCGTGGTGGTGACGGGTTTGCGCCCGAAGCGCGCCTCGCGCTGCACGATGCCGTGAATGCCTTCGGAGATGCCGATATTGGGAACGCCGAGACGCGGAACTCCGGTGCGGGCGCCGAGGCAGTCAATCTTTTCGTCGGCGGTCATCAGCGAAAGAAGATTGTCGATGCGCTGCGCGGCGGGCAGATCGGGATTGTCAAAAGGGAAGTGCTGAAGATGCCACTGATCGACTTGCGCGGGTGGTTGCGCAGGTTGCGCCGGCGGTTGCGCGGGGGCGCTCTGGGCGTGCGCAAAAGCGCCGAGCACAAGCGCGCAGAGCGGAAGGGCGAAACACATTCTCAACTTCACGTCAGCTCTCTTTTGGTGCAGGGAAAATCGCGAAATTCAGACAACCGATCATTCTATTCCTCTGCCGGGAGGTTCCATAAGCCGAGGGACCGCGGGGCAGCGGGACTGCGCGACTACGAGACTGCGGGAATACGGGCTTCGCCGCAAACAACAACCCCGGCCGAAGCCGGGGCCGTTTCTCCGTGCTGAATATTCTGCTGGGTGCGGGTCATGGAACCCTGACCGGTGCGGACCACTGACCACTGACCACTGACCACTGACCACTGAGAACTGCCCTTACGCGCGGACTTTGCCGGTCGCGCGGTCCACTTCCTTGAGGCGGGCGGCCTTGCCGCGCAGTTCGCGGAGGTAGAAGAGCTTGGCGCGCCGCACCTTGTAGCTGCGGAGCAGCTCCACCTTGTCGACGACCCTGGAGTTGAAGGGGAAGATGCGCTCCACCCCCTGGCCAAAGCTCATCTTGCGCACAGTAAACGTGCCTTGGGGGCCTCTGTTGATGGCGATGACCAGGCCTTCAAAGGCCTGCAAGCGTTCCTTATAGCCTTCCTTGATCTTCACTTGGACGC
>PLSB01000280.1 GCA_003165005.1 Acidobacteriaceae bacterium
GGCCTGCGCTCCATCCTGCGCCACGACCCCGATAAAATCCTGGTCGGCGAAATCCGCGATCAGGAGACCGCGCAGATCGCCATCAACTCCGCGCTCACCGGCCATCTCGTTTTCACAACTGTCCACGCCAACAATGTGGTCGACGTCCTGGGCCGCTTCCTCAACATGGGCGTCGAGGCCTACAACTTCGTCTCCGCGCTCAACTGCATCCTGGCGCAGCGCCTGGTCCGCACCATCTGCGAGTACTGCGCCCGCCCGGTGAGCCACAGCGACGAAGAGCTGCTCTCGAGCGGCATGAATCCCGCCGAGTGGCGCGGCTTCGACTTCCGCGAAGGCCAGGGCTGCATGGAGTGCGGCGGCACCGGCTACCGCGGACGCACCGCCATCCACGAGCTGCTCGACTTGACCGACACCATCCGCGAGATCATTCTCGCCAAGAAACCCACGTCGGAGATTCGCCGCCTGGCGCAGAAAGAAGGCATGACCTTCCTGCGCGAATCGGCCCTCGAACGCGTCCGCCGCGGCGTAACAACACTCAAAGAGATCAACAAGGTCACCTTCATCGAGGCGTCAAGATAAGACAGGGACTAAGTGACTAGGGACTAAGGGACTAGGGACCAGGGACTAAGGGACTGAGGGACTAGGGAATGAGGGGCTGAGGGACTAGGGACGAAGGGAGCAGGAGGTAGCGAATATTGATTAGAAAATCAGCCCCGGAGGGGCCGAGCGAAAATAGCCCAGGGTGAAGCGAAGCGGAACCCTGGGAAAGCCCGTAATAATGTGAATCCGCCGCCCCGTAGGGGCGGCACGAAACGCCATGACCCGGGGCTTTAGCCCCTGAAGAATCTAGCCGTTGCCGCGCAAACTGAAAGGAACACCCGCGCTTGCCATCGATCTTCCAAAAAACGGCCTTCAAAGCTGCCGGCGCCCGTCCGCCCGCCGCCGTCGAGCTCTCGCCCGAGGGCGTACTCGCCGCCGCGCTTCCTGCCGCGCGCCGCGGCGCATCCGCCGCCCAGGTCTACGCCTTTGTCCCGCTGCCCGAAGGCGCGCTGGTCCCCTCCATCGACGCGCCCAACTTTCGCGCGCCCGAAGCCGTCTCATCGGCCCTTCGCTCCGCGCTCTCCCAGGTCGCGCCGCGCACCCGCGCCATCACGGTGATCCTGCCCGACCCCATCGTCCGTGTCTTCGTGCTCGACTTCGACGCCTTCCCCGCCAAAGCCGCCGACGCCGTCTCCGTCGTACGCTTCCGCCTGCGCAAAACGGTTCCCTTCGACGTGGAACCCGCCGGCGTCAGCTACCAGGTCCTTACCCAAAGCGAGTCCGAGTACAGGGTGCTCGGCGCCGTCATTCCCGGCCCCATCCTCGCCGAGTACGAAGCCGTTATCCGCGACGCCGGCTTCGAGCCCGGCGTGGTTCTCTCCTCAAGCCTCGCTGCCCTCGCGGCCGCCGGCTCCATGGAAGGCGTGCTGGCCGCCAATCTCGGCGCAAATTCCATCACCACCGCCGTCGCCAGCGGCCACGACCTGCTCCTCTACCGCACCCTCGACCTGCCCCCAGAGCCATGGTCCCGCATCGCCGAAATCGAGCGCGCCATCGCCGTCGCCGCCGCGTATTTCGAAGACAAACTCGGCGCGCCCCCGCGGCAATTGCACTACGCGGGCATTCAGAGCCCGGCGGAGTTTGCCGAAGCCGTCGGCAACCCCGGCCTCACGGTCGTCGAGTGGGCCGAGCGCCCCGGCGAAGGCGCCCTCACTTCCCTGCCCCAAACCAGTTTTGCCGGCGTCCAGGGCGCGCTGGCGGGGGTGAGCTAGAACCATGCGCATCGCACTCAATCTCGCCACCCGCCCCTTCACCGATCTCGGACCGGCCGTCAAGCGTCTGCGTATCGCCATGGCCGTCCTCGCCGCGCTTTCGCTGCTCTTCCTTCTCGGCCTGCATCTCTTCGACAGCCAGGCCGCCGATGCCCGCGCCCGCGAGCACTCGCTCGACGGCCAGATCGCCAGCATCCAGGCCGAGCGCCAGAACGCCCAGGCCTTCATGAAGCAGCCCGACAACGCCCGGCTCCTCAGGCAAGCCGAATTCCTCAATGAGCGATTCGACGAGAAGGCCTTCTCCTGGACCCTGGCCATGGAAGCCATGGAAACCGTCCTCCCCGCCGGCGTTCAGGTCACAGCCATCGAGCCGCAGCGCCAAAAGGACGGCCGCATCAATGTGGAATTGCGCGTCATCGGCCCCCACGATCAATCCGTCGACCTCGTCCGTAATCTTGAGCGCTCCCGCCGCTTCCTCGAGCCGCGCATTGAGAGCGAGGCCGCCGAAAACAGCACCAACCCCAACTCGCGCCAGTTGCCCCCCGTCAGCGCCTCCAATCGCTTCGAGTTCGAGCTCTTCGCCGACTACAATCCGCCCTCGTCCGAAGAGCGCGCGGCCATCGACAGGAAATCCGGGCGGAACGCATCCGATCGGCCCTCGTCGCAAGCGCCCGCTTCCGCGCCTCCGCTAGGCTACCGCGTGCATCCATTACCCCCCATGCAAGATGGCCGCCAGCCCTACACCGGCCCCGCGCAGTTGCCGCACAAACCCAGCCCCGACGGGCCCAACCGCGCCGTGCCCAGTCCCGCCGCAAATCGAGGCCCGCAATGACCATCCTCTCTCCGCGCTGGCGCGAGCGCCTCGCCTCTCCGCTCACCTGGCACATCGCGGGCTTCGTCGTATTGCTGGCGCTCGCCGTGCTGCTCGCCATTCGTCTCGGCCTCGACTGGGCCGCCATGGACAGCCACTCCAGCGAAGTCCTCGCCGTCAAGCAGCTTCAGTTGAAGGCCCTCGAAATCGAAACCGCCCCTTTGCGCGGCCTCGACCAGCGCGTCGAGAAGACCCGCAAGCAAATCGAAGACTTCTACCAGAAGCGTGTCCCGCCCAACTACTCCTCCATCGATGCGCGCATCGTCGAGCTGCAGGTGGCTTCGGGCGTGCGCCTCTCGCGCGTGCAGTACACGCAGGGCGAGCCTGGCTTGAGCCTCACTGAAATCACCATGGACGCCAGCATCAGCGGCGACTATCCCGCCATCATGCGTTTCGTCAACAGCCTGGAGCGCGATCCCATGTTCTTCATCGTGCGCGCCATGGCCCTCACCGGCCAGCAGGGCGGCCTCGTCAACCTGCGTCTCCGCGTCTCCACATGGCTGCGCCCCGCCGACGCCGCGGCCAGCGGTCTGCCCGCCACCCCGGTTGAAAATCCACTCCAAGACGATAAAGCGCCCACGGCGCCCGGCAAGGAGGGCGAATAGCATGGCCCTCGCTCTCGGTCTTGAAAACAAGCGCAAAGTTGCTGCCGTGATTGTGCTCTTCGCCGTTCTCATCGGCGTGGCCGTCTACGTGTTCTTCTCCGGCCCATCGCTGCCCGCGCCCCCACCGTCCGGGCAAACTGCCCCTGCCGCTCCCGCCTCCCCTTCCGGCAATGCTCCCGCCTCAGGCGCCGACGCCGAAAAACTCTCCAACGCCGGCATCGATCCCGCCTTGCACTTCGACAAGCTCATCGCCAGCGAAGAGGTGCGCTACGAAGGCGCCGGCCGCAATATCTTCTCCGCCGATTCGGCGCCCATCGCTATCCCCCAACCCCTCGCCCCGGGACGTCCTGGCCCTAACGGCGGCGCAGTCCCTGTCGCACAGAACCTCCCGCCTCCGCCGCCCAAACCGCCGGCCATCGACCTCAAGTACTTCGGCTACGAGCAGGAGAAGGACAAATCCTACCGCGCCTTCTTCGTCCACAACGACGACATCTTCATCGCCCGCAGCGGAGAGATCGTCGACCATCGTTACAAGGTCGGCGCCATCCATCCCCTCAACGTCGAAATCACCGACCTCTCCTACAACAACACCCAAACCCTCCCGCTGGCCACCAACTGAGCTGCATGACGATCAACCCTCCAGAACGCCTCGTAAAGCCCTCCGAAGAAGGCTACGTGATTCTCTTCGCCATCTTTCTCCTGGCCCTCCTCGTCATCGCGCTGGCCATCGCCGCGCCCCAGGTCGCCAAGTCCATCCAGCGCGACAAGGATCTCGAAACCTACAATCGCGGCCTGCAATACCGCCGCGCCATCAAGCTTTACTACAAGAAATTCAACGCCTATCCGCCCAGCGTCGACGCCCTCGTCCAGACCAACAACATCCGTTTCCTGCGCAAGAAGTACATCGATCCCATCACCGGCAAGGACGACTGGAAGCCGATCCTCTTCGGCCAGAACAAGGTCCCCACCGCGCTGGGCTTCTTCGGCCAGCCACTCGCGGGCGGAGCCACCACCGTCGCAGGCATCGGTCCCGGCGGCGGCAACGGCGGCGGCGGCGGCGGCGGCATACTGCCAGGCGGAATCAGCGACATCCTCGGCGGCGGCCCCGGCGCCAGCACTTCCAGTTCCACCACCAGCCCAACCGACAACTCCGGCAGCTCCAGCGGCAACGCAGGCTCGCCGGGAACCGACACCTCGGGAAACTCCTCTACCGGAGGCCCAGGCTCCGCCGCGGGTTCCGGCACCGGCTCCGATCAGTCCGGGCAAAGCGGCCAGACCGGGCTAAACGGCCAAACCTTCGGCGGCGCGGGCATCATCGGCTTCAAATCCCCCAGCGAAAAACAATCCATCCTCATTTACAAGAAAAAGGACCATTACAATGAGTGGGAGTTCACCTACGACCCCATCTCCGACGTGAAAGCCATGACCGGCGGCGGTGCCCCAGGCATCGGCCAGCCCGCCAGCAACACCTCCACGCCGGTCGGCGCTTCCCCCTTCAGCAACACCCCGCCCACCACCAACAACCCCACCCCGCCGACCTCAACCACGCAGCAGTAGCCTCGTTCGCAAACCGCACTCGCCAATCGGTTAGCATTTCAGTATGCCCATCCCCGAACGGCTCAAGCCCGCCTTTGCTCCCGCCCGCCCCACAGAGCCTGACCGATTGCCGGAGGCGCGCAAGCGCTTGATTGTCGCACTCGATGTTCCCAGCGCCGCCGCTGCCGATGATCTCGTCGCGCGCCTTCAAGGCACGTGCCAATGGTTCAAGGTGGGTTTGGAGCTCTTTGCCGCCGCCGGCCCCGTCGTCGTGGAGACGCTCGCCGCGCGCGGTCACTCGGTGTTCCTCGATCTCAAATTCCACGACATTCCCAACACCGTGGCCGGCGCTGTGCGCTCGGCCTCCGCGCTCGGCGTGCGCATGATGACGGTTCATGCCGCGGGAGGCCCGGCCATGCTCGCCGCGGCCCGTGCCGCCCTCGACGGCCTCGCCGATCCGCCCCAGTTGCTGGCCGTCACCGTGCTCACCAGCATGGATGCGGCCGAGTTGCAATTCGCCGGAGTGGACCGCGCCCCCGCCGATCAAGTCGCACTGCTCGCCACGATGGGGCTCGCGGCAGGCATCCGCGGTTTCGTCTGCTCGCCCCAGGAGGTCGCGGCCTTGCGCGCCCTCACCGGCCCCGAGGGCGTTCTTGTGGTTCCCGGAATTCGTCCCGAGGGCGCGGACGCGGGCGATCAGAAGCGCCTGGCGACCCCCGCCGCCGCCCTCCAGGCAGGCGCAAGTTTCCTGGTCGTAGGCCGCCCCATTACCCAGGCCCCATCGCCCGCCTCCGCCGCCGAGGCCATCCTGAAAGAAATGGCCGCCGCCATCGCGTCTTAAGAACTTACCCGAAAATCCTGCTGGCGGCCATAAAATCCTCTCAGTGACCAACCACGCGAGTTCTCCGTTCACTCTCCGCCAGCGCCTCGTCCTGGCCGTCGTTCCCCGCCTCGTCTGGGCGCTGCTGTCGATCGTCGCCCGCACCTGGCGCTTCGAAATCGTCGCCGAGGAGGGCGCCACGCCGCTCCCCTACGGCGAAGGCGCCGGCGCGGAGATCTTCTGCTTCTGGCACCAGTGCGTGCTTCCCTGCACCTTCTACTACCGCCGCACCCACGCTACCATCATCGTCAGCCGGAGCTTCGACGGCGAGCTCGTCACCCGCACCCTCGAGCTCTTCGGTTTCCACACCACGCGCGGCTCCAGCTCCGCCGGCGGGCGCGAAGGCCTGCTCGGCCTCAAGCAAGTCATCGAGAGCGGCGGTCTCGCCATCTTCACCGCCGACGGCCCCCGCGGTCCCATCTATCGCACCAAGATGGGCCCCATCAAGCTCGCTCACCTGACCGGCGCGCGCATTGGCGCCTTTCATCTCGAACCCGAGCGCGCCTTCGCCATGCGCTCCTGGGATCGCTTCCTCGTGCCCAAGCCCTTCACGCGCATCGCCGTCAGTTGGGCGCGCTGGACCTACGTCCCCACCGACTTCCCGGAGAGCCAGTTCGAAGAGAAACGCGAAGAGCTCAACGCCGCCATCGAGCGCGCCCGCCTCCAGGCCCTCGCGCACTTCGGAAAGGCCGCCGAATGATCGCACAAACGGCAAAGCTCAACTTGAGTGATGAAATGCGAACTTGCCAACTCGCGAGCCTGCGCGCAAGCGCACGCGAACTTGCCAAAGTGACAACCCCAACCAGCACATGGCCGGTCTCTTGAAGATGACGGCTCCCCATAAACTGAGAATGCCCGCTTGGAACCCGGGAAGGTCAGGTGCCTCCTACGAACTCATTCGATAAGAATCCTGGCTTGCGCGTGGCAGACTTCGACTATGAACTCCCAGAAGAGCTCATCGCGCAGCAGCCTCCCGCCGAGCGCGGCGCCAGCCGCATGATGGTCGTGGACCGCGCGACCGGCGCGTTTCATGACGACTTTTTCTCTGGTCTTGGACGACATTTGCGGAGAGGCGACCTGCTGGTCCTCAACGACAGCCGCGTAATTCCCGCGCGCCTCTACGCCCGCCGCACCCTCCGCCGCGAGCGTGAAAAGCCCACCGGCCGCATCGAAGTCATGCTCACCGAGCCGGTATCGCCACAGCAGCTCCGTGCCCCATCCTTGCGCCTTTCTTCTGGCGCAAGGGTGGGATCGCACGAACCTCAATCCGCAGCAACCAACCAATGGCGCGCCCTCGTGCGTCCCGGCCGCAAGGTTGCCATCGGCGAGCGCCTCGTCTTCCCCGCGCCCTCGGGCGAAATCCTCCTCGAAGCCGAAGTCCTTGAGCGCGGCCCCTTCGGCGAGCGCCTCCTCGAATTCGCTCCGGTCCCCGATTCTTCCGGCATCGACTTCTTCTCCGTCCTCGACCGCATCGGCCACGTTCCCTTGCCGCCCTACATCCATCGCGACGACGCAACCGCCGACCGCGATCGCTACCAAACCGTCTTCGCCGAAGAGCGCGGCTCCGTAGCTGCGCCCACCGCCGGCCTCCACTTCACGCCCGAGGCTCTTGCACAACTCTCCTCCAACGGCATCGAAATAACCCGCGTCACCCTCCACGTCGGCCTCGGCACCTTCGCCCCCTTGCGTGTCGACCGCGTCGGCGAGGTGCGCCTCCATCGCGAGCGCTACACCATCACTCCCCAAGCCGCTGCCGCCATCAACTCCGCTGCATGCAATGCTGCACGCATCGTCGCCGTCGGCACCACCACCGTGCGCACGCTCGAGTCGGCGGCGCTCGCCGCCGCCGGCGCTCCCATTCAGCCCCACTCCGGCGCCACCGAAATCTTCATCTCGCCAGGTTTCGAATTCCGTCTTGTCGGCGCGCTGCTCACCAACTTCCACCTGCCGCAATCGAGCCTGCTTATGCTGGTCAGCGCCTTCGCCGGCCGCGAACACGTTCTGGCCGCCTACCGCCACGCCGTCGAGCAGAAATACCGCTTCTTCAGCTACGGCGACTGCATGTTCATTAGCTGACAGTTGTCAGTGGTCAGTTCTTGGTTCTTAGTTGCCAGTGATCAATGCTCAATCCTCCGACGCCGCGTCCGCATGATTCTGTAGCACCCAAATGTAGCGCCGGTCTCTAGACCGGCTGTCGTGCAGGCGTCCACGCCCGCACTGGTCTTCAGTTGATTGCGGAATCATGAAGTCTGAGGATCGGCCCTGACCACTGACCACTGATCACTGACAACTGTTATCCTCACTAGCGTGCCCGCTCCCGCCAAGCCGCCCGTCTTCCTGCTCGACACCATGTCGTTCATCTTCCGCGCCTACCACGCCATGCAGCACTCGCGGCCCATGTCAACGCGCTCCGGCCTGCCCACTGCGGCCACCTACGTCTTCGTCAACATGATCAAAAAGCTCCGCCAGGACTTCGCGCCCAAATACTTCGCCGCGGTCTTCGACGTGAGCGGCGAAGTCTTTCGCGACGAGCGCGCCCGCCAGATGGGACCGCTCCGCAAATGGAACTCGAAGTCACAGAGCTTCGACGAGGTGAGCTACGACGGCTACAAGGCCAAGCGCGAAGCCATGCCGGAAGACCTGCGCCGCCAGATTCCTTACATTCGCCGCGCTCTCGAAGCCCTGCGCATTCCCATCCTCGAAGCCGAGGGCTTCGAGGCCGACGACGTCATCGGCACGCTCGCCCGTCAGGCCGCCGAGCACGAGCACGAAGTCTTCATCGTCTCCGGCGACAAGGACATGATGCAGCTCGTCACGCCGCAGGTGAAGGTCCTCAATCCGCAGAAGGACAACCTCATCCTCGATCCCGCCAAAGTTGAAGAGACGCTTGGAGTCCCGCCCGAAAAGGTCGTTGACGTGATGGCCCTGCGCGGCGATGCGGTCGACAACATTCCCGGCGCGCCCGGCATCGGCGACAAAGGCAGCGTGGAGCTGATCAAGGAATTCGGCTCCGTCGAAGCCGTGCTCGACCACGCATCGGAGGTCAAGCGCAAGGCCTACCGCGAGTCGCTCGAGCAGAATCGCGATGCGGTCCTCTTGTCGAAAGAACTCGTCACCATCGATTGCCACGTGCCGCTCGCGCTCGACCTCGACGCCATGGAAACCCAGCCGCCCGATCTCGAAGCCGCCCGCGCGCTCTTCACCGAGCTCGAATTCACCTCCCTGCTCCGCGACCTCGCTCCTGCGGAGGGCAAGGTTTTGGTTGAGATCGTCGAAGAACCGACGGCCGCCCAATCCGCCGCCTTCTACACCGCCGCGCGCCAACACGGCTTCGCCTTCGCACTTGATACCGCAGAACCCTCGTCCGAAAGTGCGGAGGGCGAGGAGCCCCCCGCCGCCGCGCCATCGTTGCTCGATCTCGCCGAAGTTGCAGAGAAGAAAGACCACTTTCACATCGGCGTCTCGGCCGATCCCGCGCGCGCCTTGCGACTGCCCCTCACGCCGGAGTTGCGCGCCCTCCTCGAAGACTCATCCATTCCCAAGCGCGTGCACGACTGGAAGCTGGCCCTCCACGTCCTCGGCGATATGGCCATCACCTTCCACGGCCCGGTCGACGACTCCATGCTCCTCTCCTACGCGCTCAATCCCACGCACTCCACGCAATCGCTCGCCGACGTAGCCGCGCGCCACGGCCAGGCGCCGCCAACTTCGCTTCCCGCCGCAGCCGCAGCCATCCACGCGCTCGTCCCCGCCTTGCGCGAAGAAGCGGAAAAATCCGCCGTCCTCCGCGTCTACGCCGATATCGACCTGCCGCTCACGCCCGTGCTCTATCGCATGGAGCAAGCCGGCGTCCGCATCGACCGAGCTGCGCTCAGCAGCCTTTCGGACAGATTCGGTGGTGAGTTGACGCGCGTCGGCGAGCACATCTTCTCCCTTGCCGGCAAGCGCTTCAACATCAATTCGCCCAAGCAACTCGGCGCGGTTCTCTTCACCGATCTCGGCCTCCCCGCTCCGCCCAGCCGCGGCAAAAGCAAATCCCTCTCCACCGCGCAAGACGTTCTGGAATTCCTCGCCGACAAGCACGAACTCCCGCGCCTCGTCCTCGAATATCGGCACCTGTCGAAGCTGAAATCGAACTACGTCGATGCCCTGCCGCTCCTCGCCGATGCGGACTCGCGCGTGCACACCACATTTCAAGCCGCGGCCACCGCCACCGGCCGTCTCTCTTCGGTCAACCCCAACCTCCAGAACATTCCCGTGCGCACCGAGCTGGGCCGCGAGATCCGTGCCGCGTTCACTTGCGCGCCCGGAACCGAACTCCTCTCCGCCGACTACTCGCAGATCGAATTGCGCCTCCTCGCGCATTTCAGCGGCGACCCGCTTCTCCTGCGCGCCTACGCCGAAAACATCGATATTCACACCCTCACCGCCAGCGAAGTCTTCGGCGTTCCCGTCGACAAAATGGACAAGGAGACGCGCAATCGCGCCAAAGCCGTTAACTTCGGCATCGTCTACGGCATCTCCGCCTTCGGGCTCGCCGCGCAACTAAGCATTCCCCAGGCCGATGCGAAGGCCTACATCGACCGCTACTTCGCCCGCTACCAGGGCGTAAAGGAGTTCATCGAGCGAACCCTCGCCCAGACGCGCAAGGACGGCAGTGTGCGCACCATGTTCGGCCGCACGCGCCCCATTCCCGACATCGAGAGCCGCAACCCCAACCAGCGCGGATTCGCCGAGCGCACCGCGATCAACACGCCGCTCCAAGGCACCGCCGCCGACCTCATCAAG